>NZ_JBBNHG010000042.1:0-20798 GCF_040094675.1 Coprococcus hominis (ex Arizal et al. 2022) | reverse complement strand
ATGCAGAAGAACAACAGAGAATAGGAGATTATTTTAAGTCCTTAGACCACCTCATCACTCTTCATCAGCGTAAGTGTTGCAAACTGAAAAAATTGAAACAATATATGGCAAATCACATGTTTGTCAATCAAAGTATAAAATGCGATAGGAATATCGCAACAAATCATAAAAAATTACAAGAAAGGACGAAAGAAATGGGAGAATTAGAATCAGTAATTGAGCAGAGATTAATTGACCAATTATGCGGTGGGGATTCACAGTGGACATATCGGAAGGATATTCGGACGGAGGAGCAGTTGTGGGACAACTTCAAATACATATTGGAGCAGAACAACAAGGCAAAGCTGAACGATATGCCACTCAGTGACAGTGAATTTGCAAAGATTAAAAATGATGTATCGCACGCTTCTTTTTATGATGCAGGAAAATGGCAGGTCGGTGAGAACGGAAAAGTCTATGTGCATGTACAAAGAGGCAATGAGACATTACATTTGGTCGTGATGAACAACGAGCATATTGCCGGGGGAACGAGTGTCTACGAGGTAATCAACCAATATCAGGCATTCAAGACCGATGAGGTGGATGATAAGCGGGACCGAAGATTTGATGTGACGCTGTTGATCAATGGAATTCCGATGATACATATTGAGTTGAAGAACAAGGATCATTCCTATATGGATGGGTATCGGCAGATAGAGAAGTATATTTCTGAGGGAAAATTCCGCGGACTTTTTTCGAATATACAGATGTTTGTCGTTAGTAATGCTGTTGACACGAAATATTTTGCAGCGGCAAGGGCAGCAGAATTAGCGGAAGGTAAGAAATTTATAACCGGATGGGTGGACAACGAGAACTATCCGGTTTGTGATTATCTGGATTTCGCGAAGGCTGTTTTGCGGATTCCACAGGCACATGAGATGATTGCGAAGTATACAGTGCTTGATAATGAGAAGAAGAAATTATTGATTTTGCGGCCATATCAGATTCATGCGATTGAAGCGATGCGGGCAGCATCCAAGCGGAGTATATCAGGCTATATCTGGCATACAACGGGCTCCGGAAAGACGATGACATCTTACAAGGCAACAAGGAATCTGTTGATGGATATTCCGTCCATAGAAAAGACAATATTCCTGATTGACCGGAAAGATCTGGATATGCAGACGAAGATGGCGTTCCAATCCTATGCAGATAACGATACGATTGATGTGGATGACACAGAAAATGTGGATGCCCTGATTCGGCGTCTGACAGATGGCAACCGACAGATGATTGTCACGACACGGCAGAAACTGCAGACGATGATTACCAAGAGACTGCAGGAGGGAACAAAAGAATATGACAAAATCCGTAACCTTCGGGTTGCATTTGTGGTAGATGAATGTCACAGAGCAGTCACACCGGAGACAAAACGTAAGATTGAACGATTTTTTGCACATTCTCTATGGTATGGATTCACAGGTACGCCAATCTTTGAGGAGAACCGGTATGAGCAGAAGGGTGATCTTCCGCAGACAACCGATGAGCTGTACGGAGCATGCCTGCATAGCTACACAATCAAGAATGCCATTCATGACGAAGCAGTTCTCGGATTCATGGTTGAGAATCTCGGACCGAAAAAAGAAGATGTGGATGATGCGGTATTTGAGACAGAAGAGCATATGCGCCAGGTTCTGGATGTGGTGCTCAATCAGTCCTATACGAAATTAGGCATGCAGAACGGCAAGGGAAGAACCTACGAAGGTATCCTGACAGTTGGATCCATCGCGAAAGCACAGCGTTATTATGAGTTGTTGAAACGGATCAAAGCGGGCAAAGATGCATTAAAGATAAATGAGGAGATCTGCAAGGTAGTTCCCGATTTCCCGAAATTCGCAATCACATATTCTGTGACGGAAAATGATGAGGCATCAACGGTGAATCAGGATAAAATGCGCGAGTCCCTGCAAGATTACAATGCGATGTTTGGCACACATTATGACATCGAGAATATCAACGCATATAATAGTAATCTGAATGATCGTCTGGCTCGAAAGGAAAAACGCTATATGGAGCGGAGTCAGCAGTTGGATCTGGTTATCGTTGTTAATCGTTTGTTGACGGGATTTGATGCTCCATGTCTGTCCACTTTGTATATGGATAGATCGCCGATGAGCCCACAGGATATCATACAGGCTTTTTCAAGAACGAATCGTTTGTTTGATGCGAATAAGACATATGGACAGGTTGTAACATTTCAATCCCCAAAAGACTTCAAGAAAGAGATTGACCGGGCATTGCGGCTGTATTCCAGAGGCGGTGAAGGCGTAGCAGTATCAGAAGATTGGGAGAGCGTGCTTGATGTTTTTTCGATTGATGTAAAGACGATTCATGCATTGGGACGGACACCGGAAGAGATTCGTCAGTTGTCAAGGGAGCAGAAGAAGTCGTTTATCTATGCATTTCGGAGTTTGGATAAGAGCTTTGCACATTTGAAAGCATTTTCCAGATATCGGGAAGAACTGCTTGCAGACTATGATTTCTCGCAGGAGGAATATGAAAACTATGCGGCAATGTATAAAAATGTTATGGAAGAGCTGAAGAAACCGAAGGATGAGGCGGAAAACGATGATCCGGTTATGGACGACTATGATCTGATTGCGTACAGCAAGATGCGGGTGGATTTCGAGTATATTGTCGAGCTGTTGCAGGGATTGGTGAATTATCTGGATCAGTCGAGCAATGATTTTCAGGATGCGATATTTGCGAAGAACATTCTGGCGCTGCGCGAGATCTCGAAGGAATTTGCCGAGGATAATCAGAAGCTCGGTGAATTGTTGGAGCAGGTGATTGATAATATCGAGCAGGACAAAGATCGGTACAAAGGTCAGGATATCGCAGTGGTTGTCAACCAGATGCGCTATGATGCGATAGATACGGAGATCAAGACATTTGCGAAGCTGTGGAATCTGAATGAGGATGATGTGCGATATGAAGTATATAATTACCGGGATGGCGAGATGGCAAATGAAAACACTTTCAAGGATCGCGCGTATGCATCTTATAAGGAGGGTGTAGAGGAACCTATGCCGAAATTCAAGTTCCGTAAGATTATAGTAGAGAAGTTCAAGCATGATCTGATGGAGAATGTATTGCCGCTGCGCGATTGATGAAATGTCGGGATGCGGATATATAGGACGCTTTCTGCAAACGACGAATGAGAAATTGATAGGCTGGAATAGACTGGGAATATCTATGGAAGGTATTCCCAGTTTTATTATAAATCGACGTGCATATTTGGATGCGAAGTAGTTTAATTCAGGTTCGCAAGGGATCGCATGATGATGTCAATGTCCTTGCTTTCCAATTCCTGAATAATGTGCAAATAGGTCTTCTGGGTGGTCGTCATGCTGGCATGTCCGAGGCGCCTTGCCACACTGGCGATGGAAACGCCGGCGAAAAGCATGAGCGAGGCATGGGTATGACGTAAACCGTGGATAGAGATGACGGGGATTCCGGCATTTTTGCAATGTCGTTCCAATATTCCGTTCAAGGTGGAATTATATATTTTCCCTTTTGCGAAGATCGGTTCATCTTCCGGAAGCTTTTTCACCAGTCCGGCAAATTGCATAACGGTTAACCAGTCAATCTGTATCTTTCGGACAGACGATTGATTCTTGGTTGGCAGGAAGCCGCCATTTCCTTTGTAATCCCATGTCTTGGAGATCGTCAGTATTTGCCGTGAAAAATCAAAATCCTTCGGCGTCAATGCAAGCGCTTCGGAAAATCGCATTCCGGTTTTTGCAACCAGAAGGATGAACCAATCCCATGATACTTCCGGCCCCAGATCAAGGTCTTCGATTAGTTTGTGAAGCTCAAACTGATTGAGAAATTTCTGCTTTTTCTCACGTGGCTTTTTGCCTTTGATGATCGCTTTCCGGGTTGGATCTCGCGGAATCAGCCCCTCATCCACGGCATCTAAAATGGCACATTTCACATGGTGGTGAAAATCCATCGTTGTCTGATGCTCATGTTCTTCCGCATATTCATTTAATATTTTCTGATAAGAAATCCGATCCAGTTCGGAAATCGACAGATCAGGAGCCAGCTTTAACAGCCATTGATGCGCCATGTTGTATTTGCTCATGGTGACCGGGCGGATCGCTCCTTCTTTGTAGACGTTGATCCATTGCTTGTAGTAATCACAAAACAGCATTGGATTTCTGGATGTTGGTGTGTTCATTTGTAAATCCTCCTTTTTGATATTGGTGCACGTCGATAATATGTAGAGATTTTAATATTAGATGTATATACAGAATAATAGAATTCTGTCGAATGTGATATTTTTATTGAATATTCTGCATAATATTGTAGAATATAAATATGGATTTTGGATATATGGGGATTTTATAACATGAATGGGGATTCAATGTTAAACAGTGTAGATTTATCAAAATGCTACATTCTTATTCTGATTCAAAAATTCTTAATTAATCCAAACGTATATGCATAATTGAATTTAAAAATGTCAAGGAGGAGATTGCTTGAAACCAGGAGAAAGAGAAGCGAAAGAAATATTGGAGAAGAAGGGAATTGTATTTAATGAGGAGTATTACGATGATAACTCTAAAAAATCAATGCCTGATTTTATGTATAGGGATGGGGGATTCTTGGAAATTACACATACAAAGCATAATAGCGCAATTGTAAAATGTGTGAACAAGTTTTATCAAAAAACAATAGACGAACAATTAGAAATAATGCAGCAAGTAAAGGAAGCATGTGACCGGTATAGAAGTGAAAATTATTCAAAGGATGAAAAAGAAAAAATAACCACAGAAGGACGAGCGCAATTTGTAAAAGATAAAAAGTTACTTAAGTCGCATTATGGAGAAAAATTGGGGAGTGAGTTTAAATGCAATCAGCCAAGTATTATTTGTTCAGTTGACAATATTATTCGAGAGATAAAAAACGATAAAGGAAGAAAAAATTATCCATCCAATACGGATCTTTTTATCTTTGCATTAGAAGAGGAAGTCTTGATTATGTTAGAACTGCTTGAACAAAGCAAATGGAATGGAGCTTCGCAGGGAATTATTAAGACAGTTATTGAATCACCGTTTCCGACAATCTTTGTATGTGCATGGGATTTTTATCGTCAACAATATGAAATAGACAATCCGTTATTAGTAAGACTACAAAAAACAGAAGATGGTGGT
This sequence comes from Coprococcus hominis (ex Arizal et al. 2022), assembly GCF_040094675.1. Classification (NCBI taxonomy): domain Bacteria; kingdom Bacillati; phylum Bacillota; class Clostridia; order Lachnospirales; family Lachnospiraceae; genus Coprococcus; species Coprococcus hominis (ex Arizal et al. 2022). The sequence goes on along the minus strand of NZ_JBBNHG010000042.1, from coordinate 15,600 downwards.
GTGAAGTATATTGTGAGTGGAAAGACGATGACGGAATAAGAATAAAAAAATGCGTAAGAGAAGGAAATGAAGAATGGTGAATAATATACAAGAAAAAATGATTGAACAAGTATTTAAGAAAAACATATTTATCCTTTTACAAATCATATGGATAATAGAGTTTTATATATTGGGATTTTTGGCAATTGATTCTGCTATAAAAAAGATATTTGATATTGAGAATATGAGATATGAAATTATCGAAAATATTTGTTATAGTGTAGTAGATAAAATAAATCAATACGAAGAATATATAGTATATTTAGCAGTTGTGATACTTATCGTTGGATTGATGGGAATATTCTTTAATTTTATACCGATTCTTTCGGATCATAGAGTAATTATTATGTATTGTGATGCAGGAATTTCTATCGGTGTTTGGTTGTTGCGTATTTATATAACTTATAAAATATATTCTATTTGGAAATTACTGGTGTTATTGGCACCTTTAATTGTATATGGTATAACGTATATAATAAAAGAAAAAAGAGGAGATTAAAATGAACATCCAAATCTTCGGCACAAAAAAGTGCAACGATACAAAGAAAGCAGAGAGGTTCTTCAAGGAACGCGGAATTAAATATCAGTTTATCGACATGAAAGAAAAGGGCATGAGCAAAGGCGAGTTTAATGCTGTGGCATCCGTCAATGGTGGTATGGAGAATATGATCAATCCAGATTTTAAGGATAAAGATCTGTTGGCGTTGATTCAGTACATTGCCCCGGAGGATAAGCTGGACAAGATACTGGAGAATCCGCAGGTGATCAAGACACCGGTTGTGCGGAATGGAAAGCAGTCGACACTTGGATATCATCCGGAAATATGGAAGACGTGGTCATAATATGAAACTACATGAAAAAACAACCAAATCAAATGCGATGCTGCATGTCACGCTCGCCTGTACCTTGGTGATTGTCATTGTGATATTCTTGTTTGCAAAAGGATATGTGGCGGACAAGCTGACATTTAACATTGTAAGATACATGAGCCAGAGGAAGATTCTGCTATTATATCTGGGCGTCATCAATCTCGTAACGTTTATCCTGTTTGGCATCGACAAGTATGCGGCGATCAAGGGGAAATGGAGAATCCCGGTGGCGAACTTGTTAGGATTTTCATTTGCTGGCGGTGCGATCGGTGGTATAATTGCGATGTACTTATTTCATCACAAGACACAGAAGAATTATTTTGCGGTGGGACTGCCGATGATGATCGTGACACAGATCGTGGTGCTGTTTTATTGTATGAATGCGCCGTGGTAAGCCAATATAGTCTAGAAGCGAACCGCGCGAACAATTCGAATAGCGAGAGTACAATTCACATAGTGCGATAACGATTCGAATAGAACAAAAACAAAGAATAAAATACTAGGGGAGAAAACAAAAACATGGGTATACTTGGAAATATTTTATGGTTTATATTTGGCGGCTTTGCAGCCGGGCTTTCGTGGGTGATCGCGGGAATCGGCTGGTGTATTACGATCATAGGAATTCCAATTGGCTTGCAGTGCTTTAAGTTCGCCGGGCTTGCATTCTTCCCGTTTGGCAAGGAAGTTACATATGGTGGCGGGGCGATGAGTCTTATCGCGAATATATTCTGGCTGCTTTTGACGGGGATTCCGATGGCGATTGCAGATGTAGTCTGGGGATGTATCCTGTGCATTACGATTATTGGTATTCCATTCGGAAAGCAATTTTTCAAGCTCGCGAAATTGTCGCTGATGCCATTTGGGGCAACGGTTGCATAGGAAGAGGAAATAGATCATGCAAATATTTGTAGATGCCGATGCCTGCCCGGTCGTGCGTATCGTGGAGGAGATCGCGGAAAAATATCATATCCGGACGACGCTGCTTTGCGACACGAATCATGTCCTGAATTCTGATTATAGTGAGGTGATCGTGGTTGGTGCCGGCGCGGATGCAGTGGACTACAAGCTGATTAGTCTTTGTCATAAGGGAGATATCGTTGTGTCGCAGGATTATGGTGTGGCGGCGATGGCACTTGGGAAAGGTGCGTATGCCATTCATCAGTCTGGGAAATGGTACACAGACGCGAACATTGACCAGATGCTGATGGAACGGCATTTGAACAAGAAAGCACGGCGCAGTTTCGGGAAGAATCATTTGAAAGGTCCGAGGAAAAGAACCGAGGAAGATGATATAAGATTTGCAGAGTCATTCGAGAAGCTGGTATTGAAAGGGAAAACTTGGAATTTACAATGAGGCACGCGGATGTGCCCAAAAGACAAGAAAGGAAAGTGAACGTTATGAAAGAATTAAACGCATATTTTAAAAGTATTATTGATCAGGAGCGTGTATCGGTTGTGATCTGTAGCCTACAGCATGAAATTATTTACATGAACCCTGCAGCAATTAAAAATTATGCAAAGCGCGGTGGCGAGGCACTCATAGGGAAAAGTCTGCTTGCCTGTCACAATCCGGAATCGAACAAGAGGATTCAACAGGTGGTTGATTGGTTTGCAGCAGATGTAAGTCACAATATTGTATATACCAGTTACAATGCAAAGCAGAACAAGGATGTATACATGGTGGCTTTGCGGGACAGTGAGCAGAAATTAATCGGATATTATGAGAAACATGAATATCGTGACCGGGAGACGATGAAGTTTTATGATATGCAGTAGCTCAATACACAATACAATGCGTGCATTCAATTCAACACGCTATCTGGACGCAGCGAAACGTGGGGATGATGGAAAACTGAACTAACTGATTGATGTTCTGGATGCATGCAGTAAAAAGTTATAAACAAAAAACCTTGAAACACAATGTTTCAAGGTTTTTTCACAAGCAGGGGATGAGAGAATCGAACTCCCGCCAAAGGTTTTGGAGACCCCTATCATACCATTTGACCAATCCCCTATAATTGGGTGTGCCCGCAAGACACATGTACTATTATACAGTTTTATCGATATTTGTCAAGAATTAAATTTCGCGAATTGCAGGAAAAAATTTATAAAGAGGCTATAAAAAGAGAGAAAAAACGATTGCGTATTCCTATTTATTATGATAGAATAAATTAAATCTATGAATCAAATAGGCGTATATGTTCATAATATGGTTGAACGTTTCTACCAACTACCGTAAAGAGTTGACTACGAAAACAATTGTTTCGTGGTCTTTTTTTATGTTTTGATTTTGGGAGGTTATTTATGAAGTATGATGTGATCGTAATTGGTGCAGGACCGGGCGGTATTTTCTCTGCGTATGAACTGGTACAGAAAAATCCAGATTTAAAGATTGCTGTGTTTGAAGCAGGACATGCATTGGACAAACGGCATTGCCCGATTGATGGAGATAAGGTGAAAAGCTGTATCGGCTGTAAGAGCTGCTCAATCATGAGCGGGTTTGGTGGTGCAGGCGCATTTTCGGATGGAAAATATAATATTACAAATGATTTTGGCGGTACGCTTTATGAGTATATTGGCAAGAAACAATCGCTCGAACTGATGAAGTATGTTGATGAGATCAATATGCGTTATGGTGGCGAGGGCACGAAGCTCTATTCGACGGCGGGTACACGGTTCAAGACGGTATGCATTCAGAATGATCTGCATCTGCTTGATGCATCTGTACGTCATCTGGGGACGGATATCAACTATGTCGTGCTTGGAAATCTGTATGCATATCTGAAGGATAAGGTGGAGTTTTTCTTCGATACACCAGTGAATTCGGTTGTCGCAGAAGCGGCGGGCGGCTACACGGTTGTCTGCAAGGATGCATCCTATACATGTGAGAATTGCATTATATCGGTTGGACGAAGCGGAAGCAAATGGATGGAGAAGATTTGCGATGATCTGGAGATTCCAACGAAATCAAATCGTGTGGATATTGGTGTGCGCGTGGAGCTTCCGGCAGTTGTATTTGCGCATCTGACCGATGAACTTTACGAGAGCAAGATTGTGTACCGGACTGAGAAATACGGCGACCGCGTGCGTACCTTCTGTATGAATCCAAAGGGGGCTGTTGTAAATGAAAATACAAATGGCATCATCACTGTAAATGGTCACAGCTATGAAGATCCGGAGAAGCAGACGGAGAATACAAATTTTGCATTGCTTGTGGCAAAACATTTTTCAGAGCCGTTCAAGGATTCAAATGGGTATGGTGAGAGTATTGCCAGACTTAGCAACATGCTTGGTGGCGGTGTTATCGTACAACGGTTTGGTGATCTGATCCGAGGCAGGCGCTCGACACAGAGTCGGATTGATGAGGCGTTTATCACACCGACGCTCAGTGCAACACCGGGGGACCTGAGTCTGGTGCTTCCAAAGCGTATCTTAGATGGCATTATCGAGATGATCTATGCGCTTGACAAGATTGCACCGGGTACAGCAAACGAGGACACACTGCTCTATGGCGTGGAAGTCAAATTCTACAATATGGAAGTTGATGTGGATGAGAAACTGGAGACACGTCATAAGGGACTATATATTATCGGAGATGGCAGTGGAATCACGCATTCGTTGTCACATGCATCTGCCAGCGGTGTCTATGTGGCTCGAAATATAACGGATTTTGTGAAATAAAGTAAATATATGGTATAAATTCCGGTGATTTTATGCTATCATTATTAAATTAAAGTAGAATCAGTGTAAAGTTGCGAAAGAAAAAGGCACTGCTCGTGATTTGGCAGTGCCTTTTCTTTTGGTATGTGGTGAAAACTGCCCATTGTGGTTTAACTTGGATGAAGAACAAATCAGAGTTAGGAGATAGAACATGATACAGAACGAAGTAACTGAGATCAAGAAGATTATGACGAAGAACGACTGCTGCATTCACGGGCTTGCCGGATGCTATGTCGATGCGAATAAAGAGATGCATATTTTGGAGCAGGGAAAATTCCTTGTTCTGCAGGAGGAAGAACAGCACAAATACTTTGATCTGATCAAGAAGGGCTTGTCCGGGCGGATCGGTAAGAATCTGCTGAATCTTGTGTTTCGTACAGAAAATGGAATTACAGTGCCAAACCGTGATACACTCATGCAGGTGTTAAACAGTGAACTGAAAGATCCACAGGTGCTGCAGGCATATTTTGAGAAGATACGCGATTCGTATGCGTATGTGGATAATTATTATATTATGCTGGTGTATGGTGTCTACGATGTACCGGGAAAGACCGCGGACGGAATCGAGATGGAGGATGCATCCGATGTCGTGTACAAGTTCAACCTGACATTACTTTGTCCACTCAAACCATCGAAGGCAGGGCTGATGTACAACCCGGTCGATAACAGTCTGGAGAATGCGATGCGGAATATGATGGTCGAGCTGCCGATGAACGGATTCTTATTCCCGGCATTTAATGAACGCATGAGTGATGTACATGCGGCACTTTACTATACGAAGAAACCATCTGAGTTAAATGACAGTCTGCTTATGGATGTGTTTGGCTGTGAGATTCCGGCGACCGCCGGTAAGCAGAACGAGATGTTTATCAATGCGATCGAAGCCGTGGAGGAGATGACATTTGATAAGGCGAAAGCAATCTACTCGAACATGCGGGAGCATGAGATGGAGTTAAAGGACAGCCCAGAGGAAGTTGTGGTTGATAAGAAAGAAACGGCACGTATCTTAGAGGAAAGCGGATTTGAAGAAGAGGAGATTCAGGCGTTCACGAAGACCTTCGATGAGGCAACCGAAGAGAATGGAAAAGTGCTGTTAAGCAATGTGTTCGAGGGAAGCAATAAGCTGAAGATCAAGTCCGGCAAGACGGAGGTATCCCTCCCGGTAGAACAGACGGATGCAATTGAGGTACGAAAGATTGACGGAAAAAATTGCATCGTTATCGAAATCAGCGATGACTTACTTGTAAATGGTGTGAAGATCAATAAATTTGATGGACCGATTGATCTTTCTATATAATCTAGCAGTACACCCGTGGAACTGCGGAATTCACAAAGAGCGGATTGATCCGGAATGTCACAGAGTCCCCGATAGAGACGGGAGCTTTGGACACATCTAAGATACATGAATTCATACTGATCTGACCAAGAACTGGCAGGGTTTGACCTTCAAACTCTGCCGTTTGTTTTTTCTGGAAGCAGGCATGCTTGCACAGGCGAAGCAGACGAAGCGGCGAGGGATGTTTCGGAGCAGTCTCGCGTGTCATACCAAGTCCGTGAAAATATCCAGCCGATACGACAGCCGTTGTAGAAGCTTTGGTCAGACGGCAGGTTTTGCCGTAGCCGATATTGTGTCCGGCAGGAAGCTCATATACGTCGTCCACACTTGCTGTCAGGTCGCAGACATTTTCAAATCCACAGGAATTGGAAACAGCGAGACGACCGAGAAATGCGGAACCGATACGGACCGCATCCAGATTCATATACGGAAAACGGACGAGGGAGGAAGAGGAGGAGATATGACGTATCCCAAGTGGAATCCCTGCGTCCGTCAGAGTAGTGCAAAGGTTGTTAAAATCCTCAAACTGCTTTTTGACAAATCGCTCATTCTTGCAACATGCGGCGTAGAAATGGGAATAGATTCCTGTGACCTGCACGTGCGTCATGGCATGTACAGTGTTGATGATGTCGCCAATCTGCGAGGTTTTGCTGCATAAGAAACCATAACGCCCAAAGCCTGTATCGATGCACAGATGCGCATGGGCGCAAAAATGATTTAAGCGTGCGGCAGTATCCTCCAAGATCTGCCCGCATGAAACGCTTGTGATACTGAGTGTGATGTCGTGTTTGATTGCGCGTGTAATATCTTCTGGATGATAAAGTGGTGTCAGAAGCAGAATCTCCCCGAAGATTCCTTTCTCTCGAAGTTCGATGGCATCCGCAAGCTCCGTGACTGCGAAATGTCGGATTCCGCGTGCCTGTAAGAATGTCGCAAATTTGCACAGCCCCAAGCCGTATGCGTTCCCCTTTAATACGGCTATGATCTGTGCGTCAGCAGCCAGAGATTTGATGATCTCGATATTGTGTTCCAAAGCACGAATCCGAATATTTAAGGTTGTCATCGCCATTCCTCCTTTAAAAACAAACGCGGATTGAAGTAAGTTTAGATATTTCACTCTTGTATCTGCTTGCAGTATAGTGTATTATTGCATCGAAGTTGTATCATAACTGTAACGAAGTTGCAAAAGATTTGTTTACAACTTGCATATTTTGAAAAGAGAAATATATAGAGGTAACTACGATGGAGACATTATCAAGACATGCAAAGATTCAGACGTCGGAGACATTCTTATTAAGTGCGATTCTGGCGTTGTCAGGGGGATTTCAGGATGCGTACACATACAATGTGCGAAATGGCGTATTCTCGAATGCACAGACCGGAAATGTTGTGCTGATGAGCCAGCATCTGATGGAAGGAAACTGGATGCGCGCGCTGCACTACTTGTTCCCGGTGCTTGCGTTTGCATTTGGTGTACTCGTGGCAGAACGGATTGGACATACTTATAAGAATGCGAGAAAGATCCACTGGCGGCAGATCGTTGTTTTGATTGAGATATTGATTTTATTAGCGGTTGGTTTTATGCCGCAGAAGTTCAACATGGCGGCGACGATGCTCGTGTCGTTTGCCTGTGCGATGCAGGTTCAGACGTTCCGGAAGGTAAATGGCTATGGCTATGCGAGCACGATGTGTATCGGAAACTTAAGAAGCGGAACCGAGAGCCTGTCCGTCTATATCCGGGAGCACCAGAAGGGGGCACTTCGCAAGGCACTGCATTACTATGGAATCATATTGATCTTTGCAGTCGGTGCCGGTGCCGGTGGAATCTGCTCAATGCAGATCGGCGTGCATGCAATCTGGATATCCTGTGTCCTGTTGCTTGCCGGATGTCTGCTTATGATTAAGGAGGAACGTTAAAAATATCGTTTTCTGTTAAGAATCGGAATAACGATCATGGTTTCAAAGGAATCCTCGATATATTGACTCCGCATGTAACCATGATATTTTTCCGTGATGATCTTTATATTTGCCAGACCGTACCCGTGATCCATTCGGTGATCCGGGTACTTTTTTATTTGGTCTTCCGGCAGACAGGTGTTGCGCATATGTATAACAAACGTATTATTTTCAGAGATACATACATTGAAATGCACATATCGGTTCGGATTTCTGGATTTACAGACCGCTTCGGATGCGTTATCCAGCATATTTCCGACGATCGTACACAGGTCATAGTCCGAGACCGGAATCTGAGTTGGTTGCAATGTAATCTTTTGGGAAAAGGCAAATTGCTTCTCTTTTGCGAGCATCTCGAAGCTACTGATGAAAGCATCCAATACAAGGTTGCCGCTGTTGACACTGATATAATTCGCTTCTATGTCGTTGATCGCAGAGTGAAGATATGCATCTAACTGCTCTGGTTGTTGTTGCTTGAGCATCTCGGAGATTGCAAAATAATGGTTCTTCATATCGTGTACGATGCTGCGGGTTTTCTTGTAGGCGGTTCCCAATTGGAAATATTTTTCCTGCTGAAAATCAATCTGTCTGCGCATAGAAAGGTTTTCGTCCTTGATCTGCTCCATCTTAAAACAATTATCCAACAGACAATAATTCAATATATTTAACAGGGCAATCGCTAAATAGGCAATGATCATATAGTACGCATTGTTTGACTGGTAATTGCTGCGGACAGGAATACAAAGGGTAATTACCAGAGAAAGCACGGGCGTCGTAAATAATAACAGGTTGTATTTATAATCGTGATATTTTATGTGTCGGTTCCAGAAGAAAATCACAACCAGAATCAACAGGAACAGCATGATCTTGGAACCGAGATTCATGAGGATCGAAAGCTGGCGGAGAGGGAGATCTATAACTGCCGGGTTTATTATTTTCACCAGAAACAGGAAAAAGCTTTCTCCAAGCAGAGCAAGAATCTGGAAGGAAATGGATACAAATATGCGGTTTGACAGGCGCGTCCTGTATAGGAAGGTCAGTGCAAAGGTCGTAAGCAGACTTACGGTGCTTGTGGCTATTGTAAATTGCTTGGATGGCAGTCCGGTGCACAGAACCTGGTTTACATAGATAAGTACCTCCATAATAAGGAAGCACGCAATATAGAGCGGATAAGCGGTACGACGGTTTTCCTTATGGAAGATGCCATTCATATAGATAATGATTATGCCCATATCAAAGAGATAGGTAAGTGCTTCAATCGCGTAATACATAGTGCGCCCTCCTAATTTAACTCGTTTAATTCTACGAGGTGATTCATGTAAATAGAAAGTAGTTCCCGTCTGGCATTTCGACTCAGAGGAATTCGCTCCTGATTGTCTAAAACAACGAATTTGTCCTCAAAATAATGTACATGCTTCAGATTCAGAAGGATACTGCGATAACATTTGTAAAAGTGCTGGGAGGCAAGCGTTTCCTTCCAGTATGAAAGCGTTCCGCGCACAGAGATCGTGTGGTTTGTAAGATGAAACAGTAAAGTCTGTGTATCACTGTTTTCAACCTCGATATAGAGAAGATCCTGAATATAGATCGTCGTTTCTCCTTCTGTTGTAGACACGATGGAATAGATTGTGTGACTTTGTTCGATTTCATTGATTGCGTTCTTCAGCACTTCTTCGACATCCTCTGTGGTGTATGGTTTCGTCAGATAATAAAATGCCCGGACTGTAAAGCTTTTTTGCATGTATTCCGGATAATTGCTCACGAACACGAGCAAGGCATAACGGTCGATGGTGGAACGCAGGATGCTTGCGGTATCCAAACCGTTTAGCTCTGGCATTTCTACATCCATGAAAATTAACTGATATTGTCCTTTTTCTGTATAGGAATCTAAGAATGTTCTTCCGCTTGTAAATGTAGAGATAGAAACTTCCACATCAAACGCAAAATAAAAATGTGTGATACAGGATTTTAAATATTCAATTGCTGCTTCGTCATCGTCACAGATTGCAATGTTCAGTTTCATTGAGATCCCCCTTTGCTGATTCGCCCCAATAATTGGTTTATCCATATTACGATAACACAAAAGAACATAATCTGGATAGAATCAAATCTAAAAAAGTTAAAAAATATAAGGTACAAGCTTAGTAGCATTATCGAATATATTGCAGTCAGGTATTTTAATCGACGTTTCTTCTTTTGAGTCAGGCGATGGCTTTTTGTATCTATAGGTGCAAGGATGATGATGGCAATCAGCAATACACAGAAACACCAGAAGGCTGGAAATGTCTGGATTGCAGGGATTGGCAGATAGATCGTGATAATTATTCCAATACAGAAGGTGAGATAAGAAATAATATCACATATGCCGCGCGAAGATGCATGCATGCCTCCGGCAAGCATCTTGAGTGGAGACATTGTAAAAACGTAGACGAGTGCCAGCCATCCATGATGGAAAAAGATTCCAAGAATCAGAAGGCTGAGATTATATAGGAATAAGTCGAAACAGAAGTCAAAGCAGTATATGTAAGCTGCCCGTTGCTGAAACGGTAGAACGTGATTATCGATAAATATATCCGTGATTTTTACGCTGAGCGTTTCTGTAATTTTCATTCGATTTACCTCCATATAAGCATCATAACATAGAACAATTGGTAATATATAATTTCCCGTAAATGGTCAAAAACGGGGGGTAAAATGCACTTTACTCCCCGTTTTTGACCATTCGCAGAAAAAATGAAAGAAGCATCTGTGCGTATGATAGGATAAAAATGGGTTTAATAAGAAATTCAAATAATTATTTACAGGAGGGAAAAGAGCATGAAAAAAGTACTGGAATTTCTTGTCAGGCATAGTGGAAAGCTATGCGCATTCGCGATTGGTGTAGCAGCTATTGCACCGGAATGCTGTCGTGGAAGCTGGTATGAACCAGAAGAACCAGAGGGGCTGGAAGAAGTATTGAAGAAAAGTGGAAAAGTACAGTAGAGGAGGTAATGAATTATGAGAAAGATAATATCAAAAATAGCATTAGCATTTGCTATATTTGGATGTTTGGGAAGTGGAGTTGCTCGAGCTGGGAATATTTCGTTAGATGTTACGGCATCTAATATTTCAGGGGTAGCATCAAAGGATCCTTATTCAAGAAAAGAGGCTAAAGGAGATAATGACCAGAAATTTTATATAAAATTAACGTCATTAACCAATGGTCCATCATTAAACTTTACATCATACTCTAGCGATCACGTAAGGGTGTCTACAGCGTTGACGTACCCTGGTCATCCTTTGGGTACTACAAAAAGCCATAATTATGATTTGGTAGAAGCAAAACGTGGACATCAATATTATGTATATGCTTCCGCACCTATGAATTATGCAAATGTTCACGGAAAAGGAAATTATTGTCCATAAATTTTGAGTGAAATATAAAGCGGTTTGGAACAAAATAAAACGTCTCAAATCGCTTTATTTGTATGATGGAGGTAACTGGCTTTATGAAAAAGAAATTGGTTGTTATGTGCATGCTGTTTATAACATGCGTGGTGACTTCCTGTTCAGGAAATAATAATGGGAAAACAGAAGCTGATAATATACAAACGCAGACATTCCCGCAACAGTATCGATATAGTTCGGAACATTTACGTATTGATTTACAAGAAATAACACCTCAGGAAGTAAGCTGGAAGAATGGAACCGCGACGGAATGTTCGTTGGATTATGAAAAAGTAGGCAGAGTGTTTATGCCGGATGATGGTAGCAATACATTGGATGCGGAGGCACAAATGATATCAAGTAATGCGGTGTCGGATGGCGTCAGTGAATCTTTTTTTACATGGGGATTGGATTCCTGTACCTATACGGATTTGGAATATCTGGAATTGAATGCATGTTTGAAAACGGACAGGTTTTATTCAGATTATAATTTGTCAGAATATACGGATTCGAAAGAATTTACGTTTGCTTCTGAAGAAGCTGCAAAGCAGGAAATATATGAAATCATGGATTCGTGTGGCATAGATTTAAAAAAAGATTTTACATGTGAAACGTATTATTTGGATCATGAAATTTTGCAGCAACAGGAAGAACATATAGATATGGATGGAAATCAGCAGGAAGAGGAGTATAAGACGGATTGGTCGGAAGAAAATGATACCTATTTGTTCTATTTTCATCATGTGTATTCTGGGCTTCGTGATTTTCAGGGTAATTCCTTTTGGCAGGAAAGTGCACAGGATTTAAATGCACAAATCACAGTTATGTATAATAAAAAAGGAATTATCTTTTGCTATATACAAAACTTGTATGATTATACATCAATGAATGAAAGTGAATCTTTATTGAACTTTGATGCAGTTATGCAATCTGTGATTGAATATTTTGAAGGTATTGTGGATGGAGCGGATCGGGAAGTGATTTCGGCAGAACTGATAGTAGACCATATGAAAGATGGAAAAACACTGATTCCTGTATGGGCGTTCCAAATAAATGAAAAACCATTGAATGATTCGGAGTATCAATATGAATTACGTGTGAATGCAATAACAGGAAAAATTATAGTGCAATAAATGAGAGGGAAAATTATGCTATTGAGGTATTTGAAAATAGATGTGCGACGAGCATTTGGAAATTGGAGATTCCCAATATGTGTGATTATAATTAGTGTACTGCTTCTTTATAACAAAGATGAGCCAGCGGATGTTGTTTCGTGGATGAATCATGTAAATACGATGCAGTTGTTGTTTATCGCAATGGGGATAGCATCGGTACCATATGTTGGTAGTTATATAGATGACAACTGTCATAAATTTCGGATTCAAATGGAACTGCGCAGTAATCATCGGGAATATTATATTATTTCGAAGATGTTAGTTGTATTCATTTCGACACAGATCACATTTATATTAGGCTTTTTGATTACGTTACAAATAAACTATATCCGATTGGGGATGCCGGATGAAACACAGTGGTTTGAAATACTGGATTTGGAGCGCGCATATATGCAGTACTTAAAAGAAGGAAGAACAGGTCTGTATTTTGCAGTTTGTATCTTCCATATGTCAGTACTGGCAGGCTTTATGTCATTGCTTGGGTTGTTTGTGTCAGAGTTTGTGAACAATAAAATCGCGGCATATACATTTCCGCTATTATGTGTGTATGTACAGGATATTTTAATGCAAAGATTACTTGGATGGCAAAGAGGTGCAGTCATTTCGTGGAAGGCATTAGGGGTGAATCAGTTGGAAATGACACTTTCAGGACAGCAACCATCAACATTTTTCTTCCAAATATGTTGTTACATATTCATTGTCAGTTATTGTATTAATTATAAGAATGGAAGGAGAAAGTGAATGGCGAATGTTCAAAAAATAATAAAAACAGCTGCTTATGACAGCATTAAAAAAATGCGTTCCTTTCGATTCATAAGTGCTGTAATGATGGTAGTCGGATTAGTGTTAGCAGTCACGTCGGGAATGGATCAATTAATTGGGGATGTGAATGAAAAAGTAAGCATCTGGATTGTTCCTCATATATTTAGTAATACATTTTTTGCGGCATTTTACGGAATTATTATATGTTATCTGTTATCGGATATTCCTTATTTTAATGCGAATGAATTATATTACATTTCAAGAATGGGACGAAAAAAGTGGTTTATGGAGAAAATGCTATCCATGATACTATCCATGTTTATGTTTACAATTATTTCGTTTGCTGTATGCGTACTTGTATTTGTTCCCAAAATCAACTTTACAATGGAATGGGGAAAAGTAATACATACAATGGCATATTCAACCAATTTGTATTCCTATAATCTGATGAATCTGGTATCACCGAGTATTTTGATGAATTATAAGCCGATCACGGCAATGGAAACCTGTTTCTTGATGGTATGGCTGGTTTCGGTCATGGTAGGATGTGTGATGTTTGCAATAAGTATCTGGTTCAATCGTACAGTGTCAATCGTAGTGGTTTTGATGCTGTCTTTGTTAGGGTTATCGGAAGGCCTGTTTTTTACCCAACGCTGGCTGCCATTTCTTTCGATATTTACATGGTATCGAATATCAGTATACGGAGAAACAATATTTATGGATTGGCAGTATCCGAAACAATATGTATATGTGATTTTGATAATCTGCATAATGTGTTTATCGTTTTTTGCGGCATATAGAAGAATCAGGCATACTGAATTTGATTGGATCAATGAAACGTAGGCATGGAGGTTTGATAATGATCGAGGTAAAGAATCTGGAAAAAAGTTTTGGTGAACAAAAGGTATTGAATGATGTTTCGCTTGTTTGCCCAAATGGTGAAATTACAGGAATTATAGGGCATAATGGATCAGGAAAAACAGTACTGTTTAAATGTATATGTGGATTATTATTTGAAGATAGCGGAGAGATTTTGATTGATGGAAAAAGATATAAATCTGGTGGCGAACTAATAAAAAATGCAGGGATAATTATTGAAAATCCGGCGTTTCTGGAAAGTGAAAGTGGGATTAATAATTTAAAATATTTGTTTGAAATTCGAAATAAAAAGAACATGGAATTGTTGCATGAAATAATGAGGATGGTAGGACTTGATCCGGAATCCAAAAAGAAGGTAAAAAACTTTTCTTTAGGAATGAAGCAACGTCTGGCAATTGCGCAGGCAATTATGGAAGACCCTGCTGTTTTGATATTGGATGAGCCTATGAATGGTTTGGATCGACAGGGGGTAGAAGAGATGCGTCAAATTTTCTGCAAAGAAAAGCAGAAAGGAAAGACAATTCTTTTGGCAAGCCATAACCGGGAAGATATTGAAGCATTATGTGATCATGTGTATGAAATGGAGGATGGACAAATAAAACAATTGAGATAGAAAAATTATTTACTGGAAGATGCCGAGCTGTGGCGGATATTCCGTAAAGGTGAAAAATGCCGCGGTTAAGAGGAGCAAAATCGCGGAAGAAAGGATGAGCTTTTCTGCCTTCCCATTTCGGTAGACATCATTTTCCACGAAGAGGGCGAAGATAACGCCTGCAAAATATAGTGCAATATTGATCCAGTCGTAGTTTGTTCCGAGGATACCATTCAGTGTATAGAAAACTGCGACAATAAAAATCATGCCGGACAAGATTCCGAGGGTACGCGCCCAGAGGTAATTGGCTGGCATTTTTTCATGGAAGAAGAACAGCTCGACCAGCGTGAGCAGAAGCATCGGGAAGAAGAGCAGCTTCAGATGCTCCCACGTGGATTCGTTGACCGCCGAGAACAGCCCGACAATGCGGTTGTCGTCCGACCATTCATAGGTGAAATGCAGCAGCACTCCGAGGATGGAGATGAAGAGAAAACGGATGGCGTTGGTTTTGAATTTCATGTTGGTTTGTCCTTTCTTGGGTTAGTTGGTTCGTGCAGATATGCATATAGTTTATGGATTTTTTGGAAATTTATACTATGTCCTGAGAAAGTATATGCGTGAATTGGGTGAATTTTTCCAAAATAGAGAATTTACTCCAACGGGAAGGTTGAGAGAAGCAAGCAGGATGGGGAGAAAGTGGAGGAACGGGAAAAACTCCCCAATCGGAAGCTGATAGGAAGCAAGCAGGATGGGGAGAAAGTGGAGGAATGGGAAAAACTCCCCAATCGGAAGCTGATAGGAAGCAAGCGGGTTGGGGAGAAAATCGAGGAACGGGAAAAACTCCCC
>NZ_JBBNHG010000041.1:0-131982 GCF_040094675.1 Coprococcus hominis (ex Arizal et al. 2022) | reverse complement strand
CGAGCTTCTGAAGAAGAATCAGTATGGACAGTACTTGAAAGATGTTTTGGATGGAAAATATCTGGATGCGTTGAGATGAGTTGATAGTTATATAAAAAGATCTGATGTTTTATACATCAGATCTTTTTTGAATTTGTCGAAATTCCTTGATATATTTGTCGAGATGTGTAATATATATAATATAAGTTTTAATAGGGGAGATTAAAACTTATATCAGTATTTTGGGGGATAGGGATTCTAGAGGAGAATACAGTTATTCTGTAAATATCTATAATTTCGTATGTGGTTATCAAAGTTTTCATAACAACCTGTTCCAAATGAAAATTGATATAGTATAAACAAATTAAAATGGAGGAAAACATATTGAATAATATTATACGCAAGAAATTTTCAGAAATTGATTTACACGATCCTTTTTTTGATTCACTTAAAAGAGATTATCCAGGATTTGATGATTGGTTTGGAAGAAAAAAAGATGAGCCTGCATTTGCGCAGTATGAAAATGCAAACCTGATAGGTCTTTTATATTTAAAAATGGAATATCAGTGTGTAAATGATGTAGAACCCAATATTCATGCCGAAAGGATACTAAAGGTGGGAACATTTAAAATCGAGGCGCATGGAACTAAAATGGGAGAACAGTTTATTAAGATAATTATGGATTATGCAATAAATGAAGCAGTTGATGTATGTTACGTAACCATTTATGAAAAACACAGTTCGTTGATCAGTTTGGTTCAAAAATTTGGGTTTGAACAATATGGAGTTAAAGGAGAGGGCGCGCAAAGAGAAAACGTTTACTTAAAGAAAATGGGAATAATTACAGGGGAAATAAACAAAGACTTTCCTTATGTAGATGTGAGCACAGCAAAGAAGTATTTACTAAGTATTTATCCGAAATATCATTCGATCATGTTTCCGGATTCGATATTAACGACAGAGAATAAAAGCATAATAAAAGATGTATCATATACAAATTCCATACATAAAATTTATGTGTGCAGTATGGATGGCGTAGAGAATTTGAATTATGGAGACATTGTGGTGTTGTATAGAACTGGTGAAGATGGGAGAAGCGCAGAATATTCCTCCGTTGTAACGTCTATATGTGTTGTTGAGGATGTAAAAACACAGGGAGAATTCGGCAGTTTTGACGAATTTTATAATTATGCAAGTAAGTATAGTGTATTTGACAAAAAAGATTTAAGATATTGGTACAATAAGGGTAGATGTAAAGCAATAAAAATGACATATAATGGTGCGCTGAGGAAAAGGATAGTTCGACATGATTTGATAGAGGAAATTGGATTAGACCGCGATTCATATTGGGGATTTTTTAAATTGAATGATAGTCAATTCTTTGAGATTGCTAGAAGGGGAAGTGTTATGCATTTGTTAAAAAGATAGAACAAATGTTTGCCAAAGGTTGCAAATTGAATGTTATTGAGATATAATTAAAAAAAATGAAAAGGAGAAAAATAATGTGTGCGATATTATTATCAATTAATCCTATTCATGTAGAAAATATAATGAATGGAACCAAGAGATATGAGTTCCGTAAAAAGGCGTGCAAAAGGCATGTAGATAAGATCTTAATTTACTCTACGAATCCTATTATGCGGGTTGTTGGGGAAGCCGAAGTGGAGGATGTTTTGATTGATTCGCCAGAAGTGATTTGGGAGAAAACAGAGGAAAAATCGGGTATTGATAAATCATTTTTCAATCAATATTATGAAAACCGGGATCAAGCAGTAGCATATAAGTTAAAAAATGTTGTAAAGTATGCTTCGCCTAAAGAATTAAAAGAATATGGAATAAGTAATGCACCACAATCTTTTCAGTATATTGAAGATGCTTGCGTGTGAATGGAAGGAGTGACATATCCTATATTTGTATAGGGCTGTCGCTCCTGATTTTTTACATGCATATGATTCTCCGCCTTAAAAATCTTCAAAACTTTCTCTTTGCATAACCCCCAATATATGTTAATGTTTTATTAGTGAGAACTGTAATGAATGTATGGGTAAAATTGAAAACAGGATGTAGTAAAGGAGAGGGTTACATGAAAAGAGGAAAGAAACTATTTACGTATTTGCTTGTGCTTGTGATGCTGCTGGCAAATACTGTGACAGGAGTTGCGGCAGAGCTGGACGAGCCGTTGCAGGAGGCAACGCAGATTGTTCATGAGGATGGAAGCGGACTGCTGTCGGAGGGCGGTTTGCTGGAAGCAAGCGACGCGGTTGCGGACAGCAGTTATGACCATTCACATGATACAGCGATTGTGGCTGCGATGGAGAAGCTGCAGGATACCATAGATGTGACAGGCTATGGATTGACAACAACCAATGTGGGAGATGTTATACACGGTATTTTGAACATGAATCCACAGTTGTTTTATGTATCGGGTGGATTTCGTTATTATCTGGATAACCAAAGTAATGTTACAAAATTGATCATTACATATAATTATACGAAGGCACAGATTACTTCTATGAAAGCGGAGATTGATGCAGAAGTTGCGAAGATGGAAGCTGCGATTGATACAACCGGGTTGAATGATGTGGAGATTGCGCTTGCATATCATGATTACCTTGTGACAGATGTAACGTATGATTATGAGAATTATTTATCAAATTCTTTGTCGAGCGATGATTATAATATCTATGGCACACTTGTTAAGAAGAAGGCGGTTTGTCAGGGATATGCACTGACGTTCATGTATCTGATGAAACGCCAGAATATTGTCTGCGGTTATGTTTCAAGTGAGGCTGCAAATCATGCGTGGAATGCCGTATATCTGAACAATCAGTGGTATCACATGGATGCCACATGGGATGATCCGACATGGGACAATCTCGGAAGGGTGAAGCATACGTATTTTATGATTTCGGATGCAACCTTGTTGTCTTTGGATAGCGATCGGACGGATTATGTAACGAGTGTTCCGTATGGCTATACCTATACCAAAGCAACTGACAGCCGCTATGAGAGTGGATTCTGGAGTGGTGTGCAGACATATATGTATCCATACAATGGAAACTGGTATTATCTGGATGGCGCATATGTGGCAGCTGATCGTAGCGCGAAATATCAGATTTCCAAGTATAATTATGCAAGCCAGACAACTACCTGTTTATATGGACCGGCATACGCGAAATGGACAACTGCAGACAATGGCGTGTGGACGGCTTATTTCGGACGTATGGCGGCACGAAATGGTGTGATTTATTTCTCAACACCGACAACGATTGAACAGTATAGCATCTCAACTGGAACGACGAAAACGATATTCACATTGCCATCAGACACTGCAAAGGGAACCTATATATATGGACTTGGATTTATAGATGGTGATCTATGTTATGTTACTTCGGATACTGCGAATTATAAGGGGCAGGAAACTTACAATAAGATAAACCTTTGCACTTCTCATGTATATGGAGCGGTGCAGACAATCAATCCAACGTATGAGCAGGCGGGAAAGAAATATCATGTTTGTAAAACATGTGGATATAGTGAAGACATAGAAAATCTCCCGAAACTGGTTAAGGTGTCGACAATTACGATTGTAGGTGGCAAGAAAACCATGACGGTGGGAGAGTCATATACGGTTGAGGATTTGCGAGTGGTACCGGATAACGCTGCCAACAAGGCGGTAGCCTGGACTTCATCCAATCCAAGTGTTGCATCCGTAGATGAGAACGGAACCGTGACAGCAAAGGCGGCAGGTACAGCGACGATCACAGTAACAGCAAAGGATGGGCAGGGGGCCAAGGATTCTTTTGCCGTGACAGTGAAGAAGGCCGATTCTTCAGAAACACCGGATCCGGATCCAAATCCGAATCCAGATCCGAATCCAGATCCGACACCAAACCCGGATCCAACGCCAACGCCGAACCCAACACCAACACCAGATCCAACACCAACACCAGATCCAACACCAAGTCAGCCGGTTACACCAGCTGTAACCGTGCGGTATACAACCCATGTGCAGACGTTTGGCTGGCAGGGAAATGAGAATGATGCAAAGACATGGTTTACAAATGGTGCGATGGCAGGAACGAGCGGAAAAGCGAAGCGCCTGGAAGGTATCAAGATTCGTGTGACGGGCAATGATAATCTGGGAATCCAGTATACAACACATTGTCAGAGCTATGGCTGGCTGCCGTGGTCTGCCAATGGCGAGATGAACGGAACAGAGGGCGAGGCAAAACGTCTCGAAGCAATCAAGATTCAGCTGACAGGTTCGGATGCAGGCAAATACGATGTATATTATCGCGTGCATGCGCAAAGCTACGGTTGGCTCGGCTGGGTGAAGAATGGCGCACCATCAGGAACAGCCGGTTATGCAAAACGTCTGGAGGGAATCCAGATTGTGGTTGTAAAGAAAGGTGCTTCCTTCAATACGAGAATGGGAAATATCAATTCCGCATATGCGCTTGGCTATTATGCGAAGGCGGGTACGTCTCCGGTTGTAAATGCAAAGAATACATCCAATGCTGATCCGCAGATTGCAGGTGGAGTACAGACAAACGTGACCTACCGTACCCATGTGCAGAGCTACGGCTGGCAGGCATGGAAGTACAATGGTCAGATGAGTGGTACAAGTGGTCAGGCAAAGCGGCTGGAGGGTATCAATATCCGTCTTTCTAACCAGCAGTACAGCGGAGACATCGTGTATACAACACATGTACAGAGCTATGGCTGGCAGGGAAATGAGAACAACCAGTCGACATGGCGGAAGAATGGCGTGATGAGTGGTACGAGTGGCGAGGCAAAACGTCTCGAAGCAATCCGAATCAATTTGACCGGTGAAATGGCAAAGCATTATGACATTTACTATCGTGTGCATGCACAGTCATTTGGCTGGCTTGATTGGGCGAAGAATGGTGCACCATCCGGTACAGCCGGTTATGCAAAGCGTCTGGAAGGCATTCAGATCATTTTAGTTCCAAAGGGACAGGCGGCACCAGCGAAAAATTACGGCGGTATTACTTCGGTTCGCGCGTCCTATATTGCAAAATAAACATACAGAAAGGCCCCTCAGCATATATTTTGCTGAGGGGATTTTTGCGTTGGGGGAGCGATGGATAGTCTGTATGATTCGGCGTGTGGCGCCTACATATATGATGAGGATGTGCTTGATTTCCTTGTAAAATATGATAACAATCTGGCGGGGGAGATGCAGATCTTACAGCCAGACTGCAGAACGATTATTAACAGTCAGTTTCTTGTAGCGTATCGCAGTGCCTTGGACACATCTGGGGCTCCGCTTTCGACAGATATATTATTTGGGTTGGGGTATGATCGGATACCGAAATGCTTTGGTTTGATGGATACATCTGCGTTGCACGGGATTGGAATTGGGGCAGTCCAGACGGTGCCGGGGTTGTCGCTTTCGGGAAAAGATGTGCTGGTCGGGTTTATTGATACAGGTATCGACTTTGCGAATCCGTTGTTCCGCAGAGCAGATGGTACATGCAGGGTAACGGCGATCTGGGATCAGACACAGGCGGCATATGAAGCGGGTGGACAAAATATGTCTATGCAGAGCGAGGAAATTGATACGCGCCCAATCTTTGGATATGGCAGGGAGTATCCGCAGGAGTTGTTGAATCTGGCGATACAGACGGAACAGCCGTATCAGATTGTACCAAGCCGGGATACGGACGGGCACGGTACGTTTCTGGCATCGGTGGCTGCCGGGAACACCTATCTGGATGGGGATGATATATTTTCCGGTGTGGCACCGGAGTCGGATATTATCATGGTGAAATTAAAGCAGGCAAAGCAGCGTCTGCGAGATTTCTTCCTGATTCCAGATGGCGTTCCATGTTATTCGGAGGCGGACATCATACTTGGCGTGAAATACCTGATTAACAAGGCGATGGAGCTGGGGAAACCGCTTGTAATCTGTCTGGGACTGGGGACGAATCAGGGTGATCACAATGGGAATCTGAATCTGGAGCTTTATCTGGATACGGTTGTGACACTGCCGGGAATCTGCGTGGTCGGAAGTGCTGGAAATGAGCTTGGCACAGGCGGGCATTTTGCAAGCCTGTCTACGATCAATCTGGGCAATCAGAACGGGATCTCACAGCCGCGGACACGGACGGTAAGAAATGAGATGGAGATCTATGTGGAAGATGAGAATCCGGGTTTTTGCACGGAGATCTGGGGGCGTGCGCCAAGTCTGTACCAGATAGCGGTATATTCCCCGACTGGGCAGCGGTTTGATCAGCTTTTTCCGAACCGTGACAGTTCTGGAATGATTACATATTTGTATGAGGGAACGACGTTGTATGCGGAAAGTGTAGTGGTCGAGAACAATTCGGGTGATCCGTTTATCCTGCTGCGGTTTGAGAAGCCTGCGCCCGGTATCTGGCGGATTGAAGTGACAGAGAATTACAGCAGCTTTCCAGCAGGGTACGATGCATGGCTGCCGATCCGTCAATTTTTGGGCGGCAATACGCGGTTTTCACGGCCAGATCCAGAAGTGATCCTGTGTGCGCCTGCGAATGCGCGTGGGACGATAACTGTAGCCGGGTACAATCATCTGGATAATTCGTTGTATGTGGAATCCAGCCGTGGCTATACCAGAAAAGGACGGATTCAGCCGGATTTTGCGGCGCCAGCCGTGCGTGTGGCGGGGCTGCTTGCGGGAGGCAGTGGGACGCGACCGCTGTTCGTGCGCCGGAGCGGTACGAGTGTCGGGGCTGCATTGACCGCCGGGGCGGCGGCACTTTTCCTCGAATGGGGCATCGTGCGTGGCAATTATTATGGGATGAATACCGAAGTGATCCGGCAGATTTTGATTCGCGGTGCGCGGACAGTTGTCGATATTGCATATCCAAACCCTGCGTGGGGATGGGGTGTGCTGGATATATCACGTGCTTTTGAGGCCCTGCGCGGCTAAGCAGACCGGATAACAGGATAGTTGGATGGATATCATGCTGATACTGGACAAATAGAGAAAAAAAGGGTATCATAAGGGAAATATGTCGTACGATTCAAATTTGAAAACAGGAGTTGTATAGATTATGATATGTAAACATTGTAAAGCGGAAAATGAAGATGGTGCATTGTTCTGCAGCAGCTGTGGAAAACCGCTGGAAGATGAAGAATATGACCGTGAGAAAATGCGGGGGAATACGAAGCTGTATATCGGAATATCTATCGCGCTTATGATATTTCTGGCAAGTGGTCTGGTGTTTGGATTCTTCTATTTCAGTAACAAAGTACAGAAAGCCAACGATGAGCGAAATACAATTGCTTCAGAAAGCGATGTGGCAGCCAATTATTTCCGGTCACAGATCCGGGAACAGGAGGATGCGATCACAGAGCTGCAGTCCCAGATTGATCTTCTGAAAGCGTCGATTTCGGATTATCAGAATAAGGAAGAAGACTATAAGAAGCAGATTACCGCGCTTGAGGATAAGGAAGAGGCGATGGATGGTCTGGCAAGCTTCACGGATGCGGTGCCATCCCAAGGCCATGAGGATATGTTTGTCAGTGATACATTCCTGAAGTTCACGACAAATGAGGCTGATACATCAGAGGAAGGTGCGGAAACGACAGAGGCACAGACACCACAGGAAGCCGTACTGCGTGTATGTATTTCCGGTGATATCGAGGTAAGTGTGGAGTCCTCGGATGAGGATGTTGCGAGCTTCGCATGGGATACTTCTCCAGTCGGACCATCGGTAGCGAGACTGCGTGTGATCCCGGGCAAGAAGGGAACGGCAATCTTAACATTTACGAACAATTTAAACGACGAGCAGATCAAGGTTTATGTCTATGTAGAGTAACATAGCGTAACAAGAATCGCGTCAGTATAAAATAAAAGAAGCACAGTTCAACTTTGAACTGTGCTTTTCTTATTTGTTCGATTCTTGCTTGCCAATTATACTGTTGGAGCCTTGTAGTTGTCGGAGATTGTTCCGAACTCTTTGTACTCCTGAATTCTTGACTGAATACGCTCAGACTGATCCAACAGGCTGCTGATAGAAGCGTTGTGGTTCAGGTGATCAATCAGAGTTGCGATATACTTGCTCAAGTCAGCAGACTCATACCAGTCATGGTTGAAGAGCTCTGGATCCTGATAAGTCAGGTTTGTTGTGATAACTTTCTCGATGGTACCCTCTGCCTTTGCCTGGTCGAAGATATCCAGACCAGCAGTAAACAGACCGAACGTTGCAAGACAGTACACACGTCTTGCCTTACGAGCCTTTAACTGACGGGCAACATCCAACATACTCTCACCGGAAGCAATCATATCGTCGATGATGATAACATCCTTGCCCTCGACACTGTCACCAAGGAACTCATGTGCAACGATTGGGTTCTTGCCATTTACGATCGTTGTGTAATCACGTCTCTTATAGAACATACCAACATCAACACCCAAGTGGTTTGCGAAGTAGATCGCACGGTTCATGGCACCTTCATCCGGGCTGATTACCATCATGTGATCGCTGTCCAAAGTCAGATCCGGTGTTGTGCGGAGCAGTGTCTTGATGAACTGATAGGTTGGCATGATATTTTCAAAACCGCTGTAAGGAATCGCGTTCTGGACACGAGGATCGTGAGCATCAAATGTAATGATATTGTCAACGCCAAGTCCGACTAACTCCTGCAATGCGATTGCACAGTCCAGAGACTCACGACTGCTGCGCTTATGCTGACGGCTCTCGTACATGAAAGGCATGATAACGGTGATACGGTTTGCCTTGCCTGCCATGGCAGCGATAACACGCTTCATATCGGAATAGTGATCGTCTGGGGACATCATATTTGTCTTACCACAGATCTTGTACTCGATGCTATGGTTTACAACATCAACCATGATGTAAACATCAGTACCACGTACGGAATCCTGTAATGTACCCTTTGCTTCACCGGAACCAAAACGTGGACAAGAGGATTTCAGGATATAGGAATCTCTCTCATAGCCTGCAAATGTGATGTTGTCCTTGTGCTCGTTGTGACGTTCTGCTCTCCAGCGTGCAAGGTAGCTATCCACTTTTTCACCGAGGGCTTTGCAGCTCTCCAAAGGGATGATTCCGAGCTTTCCAACTGGAACTGTAATAAGATGACTTGAATCTGGCATGATTTTTTCCTCCATTGTGTGATTACAGCTTAGAACCCTGTATCATTTCTTTTTTTCTTTTTTGATACCTTATGTTTTCACCGTACAGTTGAAGTACAGTGTAACGTTCAATGATGCGGGACATGATACGTTCGGAATACCGCTCCTGTAATTCCTTCATGGAAAGATTGGTCGAGATGACCGTCGATTTTCCGGTAAGTCCCCTCTGGTTGATAACTTCAAAAAGCTTGGAGCAGACAAAGGCATTGGTTGTCTCTGTGCCCAGATCATCGATTACCAACAATTCGCTATTATAAATATATTTGTATAATTCTTCAAGTTCTAATTTTTTATTCATCAGATATTGTCCGAAAACCTGTTCAAACAGATCGTTTGCGGACAGATAGAGAACGGTGTGCCCTTCGTCCAGTAACGCTTTCGCGATACAGTTCGTGAGAAAAGTCTTTCCGAGACCGGTTTCTCCATATAATAACAGGTTTCCGCGTTCGGTATCCTGTGTCGCAAATGTATTCACGAAACGGTGGACAAGATGCAGCACATTTTTGGCATTGTCATATGGACTGACAGACCAGTTCCGGTTCTCCGGAATCGTGTGACTGTAATAATCCAGATCAAATGTATCGAAGTTCTCGGAATCCAGAACCTGTGTCATGTTGGACTGGCGATATAAGGCATCCACAATCCGGCGTTCAAAGCATGCGCAGACCTTGCCGTCCACATAGGCGAGATCCTTGCAGACCGGACAATCATAGATTGGTTCCAGATATGTAGCAGGGTAGCCGTGTGTCAGGAGCAGTTCCTGTATCCGCGCAGAATTGCTGCGGTTCTGATTGGAGATCTCCTGTGTGTCAGCTGCCTGTCCGAGTGCTTTTTTCTTCGCGAGCGCGATATAGGAAAGCTTGTTTTCGGATTGCAACTGTTTGATCTCTGGAATCTTCGCATAGATTTCTTCCTGCCGTTCCTGCAGGCGCCGTTTGTTGCGCAGGCGAACCTGTTCGTAATCATGCAGGATATTTTCTTTTTTCAGCAACTCAAAATTCATTGACCGTTTACCTCTTTGTGGAACAGCTGCTCCATCTCATCAAGCTCGGAGCTCATGCTGCTCTGTGTAAAGTTTGTAAATGCATTTCCGCTTTTCTTCGTGGTAGCAGAGGCTTTCTGGTTCCTGGCTGTCTCGGCGTGGGCGAGATCTTCCTGCTTGATGCCGGAAAAATCTGTCACCCCTGCGTTATGCCATGCGGTCAGAATCCCATTTACATATTTGATCGTAGGATTCTGTGTATGTAAAACTGCACGCTTGCAGGCTTCCTCTACGATATCCTCACCGAAGCCGTAGTCCTTTGTCCATGTCTTAAAGAATTCCTGCTCGATCGTTGTCGGTGCCCCGCGCTTAATGCCAAGCGTCTTGTAGAAGACACGGCAGACACCGCTCATAAGAGCGTATTGTTCCTTGGCCTGTGCCTTTGTCTGAATACCGTCCTGATACCAGCCGATGGCAGTAGCCTCTAAGTAACGGCAGTTTTTCTTCTTCATTGTGGTACAGTATTCAATCAGATATTCGAATAAATCAACACTGAATCCAAGTGTATCATATATGTACATCAATGACTGCGTATCCGACTGTGAGATCGGCTTCTCAAATAAAGTCTCTACTTGATATAATATATCTTCCCAGTCCTGATCGCGCAAGAGTTTATCGATATCTTTCTGCGTAAATTTCGGCTTTTGTGGTGCGGAAAGTTCCATCGCAGGTGTTGTAATCGGTACAATCTTGTTGGAAGGCTTCTCTGAGCGCTCCGCTGTGTCTGCTTTTTCCACATGTGCAGATGTATCATCGGAACGAAGCAGGGAAAATGCATCCGATTCTGTGGATAACTCCATTTCCGGTGCCTTCAGTGGCAGAACCACAATCCCGGTTGGCTGTCCCTTTCCGTCAAAGGTCAGACGCAGTGCATCCTTGGTCACCCAATACTTGATAGCACGGCAGATATCTTTTTCTGTGAGATTAAAATGATCCGCAATCTCGGCAACCGAGATCTGCTGTTTGCTGTTCAGCAGCCGGATCAGATACAGATACACCTTTACAAATTCCCCGTTTGCATCTGTCATATAATAGTCGATAAAAAAGTTCGAGATGGAAGAATAAGTCTCGCTATTTTCAGTTGAAATCGTAATTGTCTTCATAGTTTTTTGAACCTTCCCTTCATCGCTTCGCTTAGAAGCATTTCAAATTATAGCATGAAGAAAATTAAATTCAAGCGAACATCTTTTCGGTCGGAGCGTTTACGAAAATTGTGGAAAATGTGGATAATGTGGACAATCAGTTACCATAAAAAATAAGGGTGTGGAATCAAGCCGTTTGCAGACGATTTATGTTACAATTATGTTAACTAAAAATGAAAAGACCTGTTTGGTAATTTTCCCCAAACAGGTCTGTGGATAATGTGGATAACTATTTTTTTAACAGTGTATTTCCGATAGAATCAACATTTCCGGCGCCCATAGTTATCAACAGGTCATTTTTTTTGCAATTTTTTTTCACATACTCGGTGATGCTGTCGAAGTCGCCAAGGTAGATGGCATGACCACCGTTGGCGTTGATCTTGTCACAGACATCCTTCGAGGAAACAAGTCCGGTATCCTGCTCTCTTGCGGCGTAAATATCTGCCAGAAGCACGTGATCGCAGGTTGCAAGTGCCTGTCCAAATTCGTCCAGAAGCGCCTTGGTACGGGAGTATGTATGAGGCTGGAAGATGCACCACAGTTCGTTGTGTGGTGTGTTCTTGGCAGCCGCCAAGGTTGCAGCAATCTCGGTTGGGTGATGTGCATAATCGTCGACAATTTTGACACCATTTTCCGTGATTCCCTTGTGCTCGAACCGGCGGTGTGCACTGGAACAGCGTGCCAGACCGGCAATCGTGTATTTGCGGTCGATGCCGAGGAAATCTGCGACTGCGATAACCGACAGGGAATTCATGACATTGTGGATACCCGTTGCATGCAGCTTGATCTGATCCTGCTTCTCGCCTTTGACAACGAGTGTGTAAGTTGGGTGACCTTCTTCGTCGAAGGTAATATCAGTTGCACTGTAATCATTTCCTGCATTCATACCGAAGGTAATGATGTTGCAGTGCAGATCTTTTGTCACATGTTCGTAATATTTCATATCGCCATTGACGACGAGCAGTCCGTCGTCAGGAAGAATTTCTGCGAATGTCTTGAAGGAATCTGCGATCTCCTCGATGCCGCTGAAGAAATCGAGATGATCCGCGTCCACATTCAGGATGATACTGATATATGGATGGAATGCGTGATAGCTGTTTGTGTATTCACAGGCCTCTGTAACGAAATAATCGGAGTGTCCCACGCGGATATTGCCGCCGATCGCATCCAACATACCACCGATGGAGATGGTTGGATCGGTCTGCGCCTCCAGCAATACATAGGAGAGCATGGAGGTTGTTGTTGTCTTGCCGTGCGTTCCGCTGACTGCGACGCCGTATTTGTAGTTCAGCATGATCTGACCGAGGAGCTGTGCCCGTGTCAGCATCGGAATATTTCTGCGTTTCACTTCTACAAATTCCGGATTGTCCGCATGAATGGCTGCGGTATATACGACGAGATCAATATCATCGGAGATATTTTCTGCTTTCTGTCCGATGAAAATGCGGGCGCCCAGAT
Source organism: Coprococcus hominis (ex Arizal et al. 2022) (assembly GCF_040094675.1). Classification (NCBI taxonomy): domain Bacteria; kingdom Bacillati; phylum Bacillota; class Clostridia; order Lachnospirales; family Lachnospiraceae; genus Coprococcus; species Coprococcus hominis (ex Arizal et al. 2022). Next base: position 119,192 of record NZ_JBBNHG010000041.1, on the reverse strand, counting down.
TCTTCAGAATCTCTGTGATCTCGGATTCCTTCATATCGGAACCGGATACGGTAAAGCCCTCCTGCAATAAAATCTCGGCAAGTCCGCTCATGCTGATACCGCCGATACCCATGAAATACACATGGATCGGTTTTTCAAAATCTACTTTATACATGGTAATAATCTGCCTTCCTTAATCTCTGTTTGTGATGTATTTGGATCGCATGCGGGGCATGCGAAGCCATATTTATTCCATATTATAGCACGATTGATTGACATTACAACAAATTTACGAAATTTATATGCAATGCCAATTGACTTCATGCGGCATTTATGACATTATATATTTTAGTAGTTTTTTATTAAAATTACGACCTATAAGAGAGGATTTATATTAGGAGGAACAGCATGAAAGTATGTGAAATGTGTGGAGCACAGAATGATGATGTCTTCACAAAATGCTCAGTTTGTGGCGCAGATCTGCCATCTATGAACAGCCAGGATGGCGATGATGAGAAGACCGTTCTGATCGATCCGGATCAGGCACCAGCACAGCCGTCAGGTCTGTCATTAAAGACAGATACAAGTACGTATGGACAGGCAGATGCAGGACAGACAAACCCACAGCCAGCAGCACCACAGTTTGGCGGCATGGGACAGCCACAGATGAATGGTATGGGACAGCCACAGATGAATGGTATGGGACAGCCACAGATGAACGGCATGGGACAGCCACAGATGAATGGAATGCCACAGCAGGGTATGCCGGGACAGGCACCATATGGACAGCCAGGATTTGGTGGTCCGACACCAGCGCAGCCGGCAAAGCCAAAGAAAGGTCTGATCATTGGTATTATTGCAGCAGCCGTTGTTGTATTGGCAGTTGCATTTGTTCTGATCTTCAAGGGCGGATTCGGAGCAAAGGGAGGAGCATCTTCCCCAGAAGCAGTTGCACAGCAGTTTATCGAGGCGATGAATGATCAGGATGTAGATAAGATGGCAGCACTTTGTCCACCATTCCTTGATCCAGGACAGGAAGATATTGAGGATATGCTTGATTCTTATTCTGGATATGATGTAACTTTCAAGTATGAGGGCGTTGAGAGCAAAGAGATGTATGACAGCGATGATCTGGATGATCTTGAAGAGGATATCAGTGATTATGCAGACAAAACGATCAAGCTGCAGGACGCTTGTGATCTGGAGTTCTCTTTCAACGTAGCAGTGACAATGAGTGGCGAGACTTACGATCAGTCAAGCACATATCCAATCACATGTATCAAGTACAAGGGAAACTGGTATCTCTATGAGTAAGAAGACACAGACGATTCTGACAATCTGTGTAGATATAAGTATGCTGGCAGTCATTGTGACTGCCAGCTATTTGTTACTCACGGGGAAATTGCAGGGGAACTGGATTCATGTAGCGCAGATCGCAATTATCGCTGCGATTCCGACGCTCTTCTTTGTAAGCTTCTTGAATTTCGGTATGCAGAAATACGAGAAGATGCGCCCGGAGGATGCGTGGGAAGATGAGCAAGATGAAACAGAAGAACAGGATGAAAATAAAAATGCACCGCAATCATAATAACTGCGGTGCATTTTTTATTGCTGATCGAATGTAATGCTGTCTGCCCATTGCAACATGGACTTTTCTAAAGAGTCGTACGAACGGTGCTTGCACACGAATTCACAGATCCAGTAATTGTTCCCTTCCTTCAGCATGCAGTGCAGATAGGTGTATTTGGCACCGGATACGGTCTGCGTGTTGCTGAAATAATAGTAGTTGTTCCGCTGTACCAGCTTATCAGTGGAAATGCCGTTCAGGCTGCAGATTTCCTTTGCGTAATCCTTCAGTCCTGCAATTTCGTAGCCCTGATATTCAAGGTCGGACGCATTTTCGGTTTTTACGGAAAATGATACATCGTCGCTGACGAAGTAGGCGTCAAAACCGGACATCTTACTTTCTTTGAAAGTATCGGTCAGGGTAATGGTCATCGTGCCAACGGTGAAGTTTTTGGGATTGCCGCTGCATCCACATAGGAGACAAGCGGTAAGCACGATCAGGCACAACCCTAAAGTTATTTTTTTTGATTTCGAACGCATAGTTAAACTCCTTTCCTAGTTGCCGTCGTCTTGCTGATGCTGTTTGGAGAGTCCTTCCTGTATAAATGCATCGATGTTACGTTCGGTTGATTTTAAAATGGCTGCCAGCCGTTCCTGTTCGGCGGCTTTTTCTTTTGCAGCTTCGATTTCGCGTTGCTTTTTTTCTTCATCCTCCGCAGCTTCCCGGTTGAGCCGGGCCATGATCTCGTTGGCACGGGCTAACACATCGTCGTCGACACCTGCCGGAATCTCTTCCGGATCTAATGCAGAATTGGTGCTGCTTATGTCTGGTTCTGCATTGACAGCCGGTGCGGATGCCGTTGGTTCGGCAGACATATGTGCTGCCTCCGAAACCAGATCGTCGATATTATGCTGACTCTGACGGTTCGTGTCAAGCACGGCATCTGCAAGCGCCTGAGCATCGAGCGTTTCTGACTGCGATGGTTTCGTTGGTGCCGCATATTTGACGTCCGGCTCTTTTTCTTCTGGCCACTCGCCGCTATGGATGAGTTTATAGACCGGCTTATATACGATACACCACCATTTGTAGACGGTTCGTTTTGCCCGGAATAGAAAGTTATCGTACATGTAAGCCTCCTATATATTTTGTGTATAAATGTATAATGCTATCACTATAATAGCATGATTTTATCTGGAATAAAAGTTAAAAATTTGTTAGTTTTTTATGATAAAAATACTTTTGAAATATGGTTGTAAATCTTGACATAAGCGATTATACTAGGGGTGTATGTCAAAATGGGAGAAGATTTGGCAAATAAATATAAAATGAGGTAATAAGTGATGAGAAAGACAAAGATTGTTTGTACGCTGGGACCTGCAACGGATAACGAGGATGTACTGCGGAAGCTTATGCTTGCCGGAATGAATGTGGCAAGACTGAATTTTTCGCACGGTACACACGAAGAACAGAAGAAACGTATGGACATGGTCAAGAAGCTGCGTGCGGAGCTTGGACTTCCAATCGCAATTTTGCTCGACACAAAAGGACCTGAGATTCGTACCCGCGATTTTGAGGGTGGAAAGGCAGAGCTTAAGGCGGGTGATTTCTTCACACTGACAACGAGAGATCTTGTTGGTGACAGCACCATTACCTCTATCACATATAAGGATTTGTATAAGGATGTACAGATTGGTACTCATATTCTGATCGACGATGGTCTGATTGAGCTTCAGGTAACATCGATCAGTGGAGAGGATATCTTATGTACCGTTATTACCGGAGGCCCGGTTTCTAACCACAAGGGCATCAATGTGCCGGATGTGCATCTGAATATGCCGTACTTAAGCGAAGTAGATCAGAGCGATATCCTGTTTGGTATTGAGCAGGACGTAGATTTTATAGCGGCTTCTTTCGTTCGTTCAGCTAAGGACGTATTGGAAATCCGTGAGCTGTTAAATGCGAACGGTGGAAATAACATCAATATCATTTCCAAGATCGAGAATTCTGAAGGCGTTAACCACATCGACGATATCATTTATGTGTCCGATGGTATTATGGTAGCCCGTGGAGATATGGGTGTGGAGATTCCTTGCGAGGAAGTCCCAGTTATCCAGAAGATGATTATCAATAAGGTATATATGGCTGGTAAGCAGGTTATCACAGCGACACAGATGCTGGATTCCATGATCAAGAATCCGCGTCCGACACGTGCGGAGACAACGGATGTAGCCAATGCAATCTATGATGGTACAAGTGCGGTTATGCTGTCTGGCGAGAGTGCTGCCGGTAAATATCCGGTAGAGGCAGTTGAGATGATGGCAAAGATTGCAGAGCGTGCAGAGGCAGCCATTGATTATAAGAAGAATTTCTTCCACTATGAGCGTGCAGCAAACCAGAACGTGACAGATGCGGTCTGCCATGCAGCTTGTACAACAGCCATTGACTTAAATGCGGCAGCGGTTATCATCGTGACAAAGTCTGGTGTATCTGCAAGAAATATTTCGAAGTACAGACCAAGCTGCAACATCATTGCCGGTACGACAAGTGACAAGGCATATCGTCAGCTCAATATGTCATGGGGCGTAACTCCGGTACATCTCGAAGAGCAGAATGAGGTATTCACACTGTTTGATCATGCAGTGGCAGCAGGTAAGAAGCAGGGCTTGTTACAGCCGGGCGATAAGGTTGTTATCGGCGCAGGTGTACCACTTGGTATTTCCGGAAATACAAATATGTTGAAGGTTCAGGTCGTAGAGTAAGAGAGGGTTTATGAAAACACTGGTGATAATTCCAGCCTACAATGAGGCACCGAATATTGTGCATACGGTAGAAAGCTTAAAAGCAGCATGCCCGGACGTGGATTACGTAGTTGTAAATGATTGTTCTGGCGATGATACAGCAAAAATCTGTGAGGAGCATGGATATACATATCTGAATCTTCCGATCAATCTGGGGATTGGCGGAGGTATGCAGACTGGATATCGGTATGCAGCAGAAAATGGATATGATATTGCAATTCAGATGGATGGAGATGGACAGCACAATGCGGAATATATTCCTGATTTGATTGCCCTGATTGAAAAAGGAGAGGCGGATCTGGTTATTGGATCACGTTTTATCAATAAAGAAGGATTTCAGACATCGGGTATGCGCCGCGCAGGTATCAATATTCTGAATACAGTTCTCCGGTTGTGCGGACATGTCCGGGTAACAGATGCGACAAGTGGATTTCGCGCAGCGTCCAGGGGAGTCATTACGTTTTTTGCTCATAATTATGCACAGGATTATCCGGAACCGGAGTCAATCATTGCAGTGAATGCAAGTGGATTTAAGGTAAAGGAGGTTCCCGTAATCATGAATGAACGAACCGCAGGTGTGTCTTCGATTAGCCCGTGGAAGTCAGTATATTATATGATAAAGGTAACTCTGGCAATTGTGATTTACCGGATTGCAGGAAAAAAATGGAGGTAAACAGATAATGACAACTATATTTCGTATAATTTTGTTGATCGGCGTGCTGTTATACCTCGCGATTATACTGGTATTAATGCGGAAGGGACGGATGAGTTTAAAATATTCATTGATCTGGTTCCTGTCCGGTGTGATTTTGCTGATTTGCGCGATATTTCCACAGGTCATTCGGTTCTTTACACAGTTGATGGGTGTGTATTCTGAAGCAAATGCAGTATTCTTTATTGGGGTTTGCTTCCTGATTCTGATTGGGCTGTCATTGACGTCGATTGCGTCCGGACAATCAGAGCGAATCCGGACATTAGTGCAGACACAGGCAATTCTGGAAAAACGCGTGCGCGAATTGGAAAAGAAGATGGAGCAGATGGAGCATGAAACAGAAAAATAATTTTACGGCAAGGGATCATACATTTGTGATCTGTGCATACAAAGAAAGTAAATATCTGAAAAACTGTATCCGGTCCTTGGAGAACCAGACAGTGAAAAGCCACATTCTGATTGCAACATCAACAGGAAATGCGTATATTCGTGGTTTGGCAGAACAATATCATATTTCTTTATATGAAAATGATGCCCCATCCGGGATTGCAACGGATTGGAATTTTGCGTATCGGCAGGCACATACAAAATTAGTAACGATTGCACATCAGGATGATATTTATAATCCAAATTATCTGGAAGAGATGTTAGACGCATTGAATCGTGCAAACGATCCGATTCTTGCACATTCGGCATATTATGAGATCCGGGATGGAAAACCGGTGTATAAGAACCGGTTGTTGACGATTAAGAAGCTGTTGTTGCTTCCATTTACAACAAGGAAAACGTGGAATAGTATATTCCTGCGTCGACGATCTCTGTCGTTTGGATGTGGAATATGTTGTCCGTCCGTTACGTATGTGAAGGCAAGGTTGCCAGAAGAACCATTTACAGTTGGCTGTAAGGCAGATTTGGATTGGGAAGCGTGGGAAAGATATTCTAAGCTGCCAGGAGCTTTCTGCTATGTGAAGAAGCCGATTATGGGGCATCGTGTACATGAGGAATCAGAGACCTCGCATGTGATTGGAGAAAACAATGGACGAAGTCCAGAAGATTATGCTATGTATCGGAAATTCTGGCCGGAATGGATGGCGAAATTGCTGATGCATTTCTATCAAAAGGGACAGGATAGTAACCAGTTATAGGAAATTGTAAAAATTACTTGCTATCTGGGACAAAAAGGGGTACAATGTCAACAGTGATAATAATTATCAATAAAGAATGATATTATCAATACTGAATGAAGAGTAAGGAGGATATTACCATGGCATTTCAGATCAACGATGGATGCGTTATGTGTGGAGCATGTGCAGGCGCTTGTCCTGTAGGCGCAATCTCAGAAGGCGATGGCAAGTACGAAATCGACGCTTCTGCATGTATCTCATGTGGAGCATGTGCAGGAACTTGCCCAACGGGTGTTATCTCTGAGGAGTAATCGGTCAAATGATTACATATAGAAAAAGAGTCTTGATTGTCAATCAAGGCTCTTTTTCTTATGTCTTGATATCACAATATGGAAATTATTTTATGTGACCGATATCACCTTCCTTCGCTGCGCGCATATCATATCCGTATAGATATAAGAAGCTTCTGTGATAGTTTTATATTCCTTCGTATGATATGACACATCTGTAAATATAATTGGAATAAAGCTACAGGAAATACCTGTAAAGAAATAAGAATTGTAAATAACTATGCAAGATTTACCATACTATATTATTGGGAAAAAAGCAAGTCTCTGGAATCGAATTTCCAGTAATATTTTGTGAAAATATTGAGAAATCGCTTTACATGTGGGAGTTTTGTGATAAACTAAGTAATACAAAAAATAATGTTTTTGTAAACACTTGCGAAGGAGTTGACGAGTATGAAGCTAGAACGATTAAGCGAGAATCAGATACGTTGCACACTTTATAAGTCAGACTTGGCAGATAAGGAACTTCATTTAACGGAATTAGCATATGGAACAGACAAAGCCAAAGAACTGTTCCGGGAACTGATGCAACAGGCATCCAGTGAATTAGGATTTGAAGTGGATAATGTTCCGCTTATGATAGAAGCAATACCTGTATCGCCAGAGTGTTTGATTCTGGTTATTACAAAAGTAGATGATCCGGAGGAACTGGATACAAGATTCTCCAGATTTACACGTCCATCGGATGTGGATGATTCCTATGAGGACGATGAGGAGGATGAAGATTCGGATGGTGGTCTTGGATTGGCAGATGAAGCCGATGGCGAATCCATTGTCGAGGACAATCCGGTGAATGGACTGCTGAAGGCAATCGGCGGATTGGCGGAAGACTTAAGTGGTCTGATGAGTGGTAAGGGCGTAAAGCCGGCACAGACGAATCCATCTGCATCGGATCGCAGAACAGAGATTCCGCAGGCGGTGGAACAGCCGGAAATCTTCCGTATCTATGCATTTAAGAATCTGGATCAGGTTATCTTGTCTGCAAAACTTGTAAAGGGTATCTATGACAGCGAGAATTCTTTGTATAAGAATCCGCGAGACAGTCGTTTTTATCTGTATATGACGAAGGATAAAAACACAGACAATGAGTTTGTGAAGACCTGTAACCTGTTGGGTGAATATAGTAACCGGGTACGTGCAACGTATGCTACACCAAGTCACATGCGTGAGCATTATAAACTGATTATTGATGCGAATGCATTGCAGACACTTGCGAAGCTGTAAAGAACAGTGAAATAAAAAAGATCATCGACGTTATTGTTGACGTCGATGATCTTTTTTGTGTATTATGCAGATATTTCTATCTGCATGATGTATGGAATTTATAATAGGTTAGTTCAAAGTTTTCTTCACAGCTGCAACAACTGCATCCTTTGTGATGCCGAAGTGCTCAAAGAGCTGATTGCCTGGCGCAGAAGCACCGAAGGACTTCATTCCGACGAACTCGCCGTTGATACCGATGTATTTGCCCCATCCAAACTCGGAGAGTGCTTCGACACCAACTCTGGCTGTGACGTTCTTTGGAAGTATTGCATCCTTGTACTCATCTGGCTGATCCTCAAACAGATCCATACATGGCATGCTGACAACGCGGACATCAATATTCTCGGCTGCAAGCTCTTTCTTTGCCTCGACAGCAAGGGAAACTTCCGAACCGGTTGCGATGATGATGGCATCTGGTGTATCCTTCGTAGAATCCTCTAAGATGTAACCGCCCTTTAATGCTTCCTGGCTGCTGCCATCTAACTGTGGCAGATTCTGTCTGGAGAGAACCAGCGCAGTAGGCGCATCCTTCTTATTTGTTGCGAAGTACCATGCGGCTGCACATTCCGTTGCATCTGCTGGACGGTATACATAGAAGTTCGGCATAGCGCGGAGCATAGCGAGCTGCTCAATTGGCTCGTGAGTTGGACCATCTTCACCGACGCCGATACTGTCGTGTGTCAGTACATAAGTAAGAGGAACACCCATCAGAGCGGAAAGTCTTGCCATTGGCTTTACATAATCGCTGAATACGAAGAATGTAGAGACGAATGGACGTAAACCTCCGTGCAGGGCAATACCATTTCCGATGGCTGCCATTGCGATTTCACGGATACCAAAGTGAATGTTCTTGCCAAGCGGATTCTCCTTGGAGAAGTCCCCGGCATCCTTCATGTTTGTCTTGGTTGATGGAGCAAGGTCTGCTGCACCACCAAACATATTAGGAACAACATTGTTGATAATATTCAAAAGCTTTCCGGATACATTTCTGGTTGCTTCCGGCTTGTCGAAAGAATTCCAGAACTCGTCCAAGTCATAGAGACATTTTGCGTTGTCGGTGTTGTGGTAGTTGTCCCACAGCTCTTTCATCTCCGGATATGTCTTGCAGTAGTCTGCGAATAATGCATTCCATGCATCCTCGACCGTTGCCTTCTCCTCAGCAAGCTTGGCGAAATGATCGTAGACATCCTGATCTAATACGAAAGGTCCGTTGTCTGCGATACCAAGGTTTGCACGAAGGGCTGCAACGTTTTCAACACCGAGTGGCTCGCCGTGTGCACTTGCCTTGCCTTCCTTGGCAGGACAGCCTGCACCGATCTTCGTCTTGATCTCAATCATGGAAGGTCTGCCTTTTTCTGCCTTGGCTGCTTCAATTGCCTTGCCGATGGCATCTAAGTCATTTCCGTCCTCAACAAGCTGTGTGTGGAAACCGAAGGACTCGAAACGCTGTCTTACATTCTCGCGGAATGCGATGTTCGTGTCACCTTCGATTGAAATATTGTTGGAATCATATAATACGATCAGCTTCTCCAGACCAAGTGTGCCTGCGAGTGAGAATGCTTCGTAGCTGATACCTTCCATCATACAGCCATCGCCACCAAGTACATAAGTATAGTGGTCAACAACTGGGAAGTTTTCTTTGTTGAAAGTTGCGGCAAGATGCTTTTCTGCCATTGCCATACCAACTGCCATTGCCATACCGGCGCCAAGTGGACCAGTGGTGGCTTCTACGCCAACCGTGTGACCATATTCCGGATGTCCCGGTGTCTTGGAACCAAGCTGACGGAAGTTTTTCATATCATCAATTGTGATACCGTAACCGAAGAAGTGAAGCAGGGAATATAACAGGGCGGAGCCATGTCCACCGGACAGAATGAAACGGTCGCGGTTTTCCCATTTTGGATCTTTCGGATTGTGGTTCATGTGGTTTGCCCACAGCTCATATGCCATAGGAGCAGAACCAAGTGGAAGTCCCGGATGACCGGAGTTTGCCTTCTGGATGGCGTCTGCGGCAAGCACACGAATGGAATTTACGGATTTTGTGTCAATTGCACTACTCATGTTCAATGCTCTCCTCTAAATAAGTTTCTTGTATGATTAATTTCTGTTCGCACGTGCTAAGATCTTCATGATACGCAGGAACAGGTTTACAATATCCAAATACAACTCAGAAGCGGAATCAATCGCGTTATCTACGGTCTTTTCAATTGCGTTCGCCTTTGCCCAGTCGTAGCCGACATACAGGCAGAAGATTGCGACAACGACATAGTCGATGATACCAAGGCTTGCACCTGCGATCAGCATGATTGCTTCAACCACAACGGTGATAAGCAACGTGATACCAAGTGTTCTTCCCATGCTTAAAAAGAAATTCGGGTAGATGGAAGAAATAATCATCATCACAAGTGTTACGGCAGCTGTAATACCGAATGCGGTTGCGACTATCATGTTGTATCCGATCGCACTATACAAGGTTACGGATACGGCAATAACCATACCGATTGGAACAACCATCAGATTGTATCCGATGAAGCTGACAACCGGATTGTCGGATTTACGAACCATAAATGTACCAGCGATGGCGAGAATGAAGTAACCGATATAAAAAGCAATCGGATTCGTTAATACAAAGCTGACGATGGAATCGCCGAAGACGGCAGTCATGATCGCATTGATAATGAAGCCGTACAGCAGTACACCGCCGATGATCAGATTGTACATCTCGCTGGAAATGATCTTTGCGGATGAGCCATAGCCGGCATTGTAGCCATTGTTGTAATCATATCCTGCATTGTTGTACTGATACTGGTTATTGTATTGATAGTTATACTGGTTGTTGTCCTGATAATTGTACCGGTTATTGTAATTATTATAACCGTTGTTGGAGCCATTATTATAACCATTGTTATAGCCGTTGTTATAATCATTGTTGTAGGACATAAGATTACCTCCTTTAAAATATGCTGCGGCAGGCGGTTTCCCACTTGCCGCGCATGTTATTTATGCATTTGCCTCTTTCTTAGCAAGGTATGCGTTGATGTCAGCGATGACTTCATCACAATTCATGCCATGAACCATGCATGCTTCTTCAAGGCTTTCCATAGCTGCGGAAGGACATCCGACACAGTGCATGCCGGCTGCCATAAGGATAGCGGCATTGCCTGGATCAACCTCGATAATCTCGTGAATTAACATAGATTTATCAATCTGTTTTGCCATAATATAAGACCTCCTTATTCTTCTGTTTCGCTCTTTTCGCAAAACACAACTAAGTATAACATATAATAAAGAAAAAATCTATGGTAAAATCCTTCTAATAATGGTATAGTATAAATAGCTATGCGAAGGAAAAGGTAGGACAAATGAAGGGAATTTTTCTGACGATGGAGGGACCGGATGGTTCCGGCAAGACAACGCAGATTTTGAAATTGAAAGAGCATTTGATGCAGCACGGCTATGACGAAGTTGTTGTGACGAGAGAGCCGGGTGGAACGGTGATCAGTGAAGCAGTTCGCGGGATTCTTCTGAACCGGGAATATGCGGAGATGGATGACCATACGGAGGCATTGCTTTATGCAGCGGCACGTGCACAGCTTGTGGCGCAGGTGATCAAACCGGCGCTGGACGCAGGAAAAGCGGTGATTAGTGACCGTTTTGTGGATTCCTCTGCCGTCTATCAGGGGATGGCACGCGGACTTGGCGTCGAGAAGATTTATGAGCTAAATGGATTCGCAATGCAGGGAATCTGGCCGGATCTGACGATTCATCTGGATCTACCGGCGGAAGTTGGACTTGCCCGTGCAAAATCCCGCGCAGAGTTAGACCGGATGGAGGCACAATCCACCGCTTTTCATGAGAAGGTGGCGCAGGGCTACCGTGATCTGGCGGCACTTGCCCCGGAGCGAATCGTGACGATTGACGCGACACAGGACATCGACACGATACATGCGGCAATCGTGGACAAAGTTGAAAAACTGCTTGCCGCGAGGTAAGCTGCAACAAAGATACCGAAAGGAGGAGAGTACGTGGACAACAATGTGAAGATCAGTCAATTACAGCAATTGACGCAGATGGAAGCCCCCAAGAGCCAGAAGGCGACGGACGAAGAGTTCAAGTTTACTCTCATCCGCAACATAGATAAAGCCGATCTGAAGGAAAAACTGACCGGACTGATGAAGGATATCGAGGAGCAGGGCGAGAAGATTGCCAAGCACATGGATATCAAGGATATGAAGAAATACCGCACCTCTATCAAAGAATTTATGAATGAGGTTGCGGCAAATGCACATGAATTTTCAAGAGAAAATTTCTTAGATCGCCGCGGCAGACACCGGGTGTACGGTATCATCCGGCAGGTGGATAAAAACCTTGACGATCTGGCACAGGAACTGATGAAGGAAGAGAAAGATCATCTCGCGATCCTCGGCAAGATCGATGATATCCGCGGATTGCTGATCGATATATCAACATAAACGAATAAAAAGAAAGTGAGGGAACGCTATGGGATTTAAAGGAATAGTGGGCCACGAGGATATAATTGCACATTTTAAGAGCAGCATTGAAACGGGAAATGTTGCGCATGCGTATATTATAAGCGGAGATGCCGGCAGCGGAAAAAAAGCGCTTGCCTATGCATTTGCGGAGACACTGGAGTGTGAGGCAGGCGGTACAGAAGCCTGTGGAACCTGTCAGTCCTGCTTACAGGTTTCAACCGGAAACTATCCGGATATCATCACGGTAACGCATGAGAAGCCGAATCTGATTTCAGTGGATGAGGTTCGTGACCAGCTCATAAATACAATTGACATCAAACCGTATAAAGGAAAGTATAAGATTTACATTATCCCGGATGCGGAGCTTTTGAATGTACAGGCACAAAATGCCATGTTGAAGACGATTGAGGAGCCACCGGCGTATGCGGTGATCCTGTTGCTTACGACAAATCTTGATAAGCTGTTGGAAACAGTGAAATCCCGTTGCCTGAAGCTGCAGACGAAGCCAATCCGTGAGCGCGATGTGCTGGCATATCTGACGAATGTAATGGGACTGACAAAGGAAAAGGCATATTTCTGTCTCGATTTTGCACAGGGTAATCTTGGAAAGGCAATCAAGCTCGCAGGCAATGACGAGTATGCGGCGATCGTGGATTCGGTTGTTGGCGTGCTGGCGCATATCGACGAGATGGATGTGGAGACGCTTGGAAAAGCGGTCAAGGATATCGAGCAGTTTAAGATGTCTATGAATGATTACATGGATTTGATGATGATGTGGTACCGGGATGCCATGATGCTGAAGGTAACCGGAAATGTCGATAAAATCCTGTTTAAAAACGAGTTTTCTACCTTGAAGAAACAGGCTGGAAAGCTAACATTTAAGAGCATCGAGGACAAGATTGATGCGATCGCAAAGGCAGAGCAGCGACTGCTTGCCAATGCGAATTTTGAAGTGACAATCGAACTGTTGCTTCTGACTTTAAAAGAGGAGGCATCGGCTGAAGAATGAAAGAAGTAATCGGAGTTCGTTTCCGTGAGAATGGAAAGATATATTTTTTCAATCCGCTCAATTATAAGATTGATCCGGGCAGATATGTCATTGTGGAGACACAGCATGGCGTAGAGTTTGGAAAGGTTGTGCTCGGACGCAGGGAAGTGGATGAGACGAAGCTGCAGGGCGAGTTAAAGCCGATCATCCGGATCGCAACCGAGGCGGATGAGAAGAAGCATGCGGAGAATTTAGAGAAAAATAAAAAAGCAATGGTCATCTGCAAGGAGAAGATCGAAAAGCGCGGTCTGGAAATGAAGCTGATCGGAGCGGAGTATTCATTTGATAACAGCAAGGTATTGTTTTATTTCACGGCGGATGGCAGAGTGGATTTTCGTGAGCTGGTCAAAGATCTGGCAGCGGTATTCAAGACACGTATTGAGCTGCGTCAGGTAGGTGTGCGGGATGAGACAAAGATTCTCGGCGGCATTGGCATCTGTGGCAGACGGCTTTGCTGTAATGCACATCTGTCGGAGTTTGGACCAGTTTCCATCAAGATGGCAAAAGAGCAGAATCTGTCGTTGAATCCGGGGAAGATTTCCGGTGTGTGTGGCAGACTGATGTGTTGTCTGGCTCATGAGCAGGAGACTTATGAATATTTGAATAAAAAACTTCCAAATGTTGGAGATGTCGTGAAGACATTTGATGGCAAAACCGGCGAGGTAACGGCAGTTAGTGTCCTGCGCCAGAAGGTAAAACTGAAGGTGGCACAGGAAGATGATACATTTGAAATAGAAGAGTACAAGGTCGATGAGCTTCGTTTCAGACCGAAGAAAAAAGGCGGTCAAAAAGGTGGCGGCCATGGTAAGAAGGGCGGCAATGATGGCTCGTCCGACAAAGAGTTGAAGGAACTGGAGAATCTGGAGCGCAAGGAAGGAAAGTCAAAGCTCGATGAGGACTAAGGATGAGAAAGAGAAGTGGCTGAAACCGGGTGAGCGGATCGATGATCTGCAATGCCGTGGCTACGATATCATTCAGAACAAGGACGTATTCTGCTTTGGCATGGATGCAGTGCTGCTTGCAGATTTTGCGACAGGTGCGCCGAATGGTTCCGTGATCGATCTTGGGACCGGGACAGGCGTGATCCCGATGCTGATGCAGGCGCGCGGCAAGGGCAGACATTTTACCGGACTTGAGGTGCAGGCGTACAGCGCGGATATGGCGAGGCGTAGTGTGCAGATGAATGGATTGGAGACAGAGATCTCTGTTGTGGAAGGCGATATGCGGCAGGTGCGGGAGCTTTTCAAACCGGGAAGTTTTTCTGCGGTTACAAGTAATCCGCCCTATATCAAGGGGAATCATGGGCTGGAAAATGAGAATTCCCCAAAGAACATTGCGCGGCATGAGATATTGATGGAGCTTTTGGACGTGATAAAGGCAGCGGCGTATCTGCTTTGTGAGGGCGGTACATTTGCGATGGTACATAAACCATTCCGACTGGCAGAGATCATACGTCTGATGTCAGAGTACCGGATCGAACCGAAGCGTATGTGTATGGTGCAGCCGTATGCAGACAAGGAACCGAATATGGTTTTGATTGAAGGAAATAAAGGCGGTCGGACGATGCTCAAGGTAGAGCCGGCACTTGTTGTATATAACAGGGACGGTTCGTACACCGAGGATCTGCTGACACGATATGGAGACAGATAAATGGCGGGAACATTGTATTTGATTGCAACGCCAATCGGCAATCTGGAGGATATGACCTACCGGGCGGTGCGGCTGCTTGGAGAGGTAGATCTGATCGCGGCGGAGGACACGAGAAACAGTATCAAGCTGCTCAATCATTTCGACATCAAGACACCGATGACTAGCTATCATGAACATAATAAATATGAAAAAGCACAGGTGCTTGTAGGCAAGCTTCTGGAAGGCATGAATATTGCAGTGATTACGGATGCCGGAACGCCGGGAATTTCCGATCCGGGAGAGGAAATCACGAAGCAGTGCTATGAGGCAGGAATCAAAGTGGTTCCGGTGCCGGGGGCGTGTGCGGCGGTCAATGCACTGATCGCGTCCGGGCAGGCAACCAGACGATTTGCATTTGAAGCGTTTTTGCCGATGGATAAAAAAGAACGGCAGGCGGTACTTGCGGAGCTGGCGCGGGAGACGCGTACGATGGTGGTCTATGAAGCACCACATCGTTTGAAGAAGACATTGCAGGAGCTGCTTGGCGTGCTTGGAAACCGTTCGGTTACGGTCTGCCGGGAAATCACGAAGAAGCATGAGACATTCTGGAAAACGACGTTGCAGGAAGCGAGCGATTTCTACGCGCAGGAAGAGCCGAAGGGCGAATGCATTTTGGTGATCGAAGGCTTGTCGCGGGAAGCAATCGAGAAGGAAGCACAGCAAAAATGGGAAGCGATGAGCATTGAGGAACATCTGCAGATGTATCTCGATCAGGGAATCGACAAAAAAGAAGCGATGAAGCTGGTCGCGAAAGATCGTGGCATTTCCAAGCGGGATGTGTATGCGGCAAGTATATAATCCGGACGACGGATGAAGATAAATGAGGGTTACAAAGAGAAGGGAAAAGGGAGGAAATGCAATGAAACAAACGAAGAGAAGGATTCTCGCATGGTTGATGACAGTCGTACTGGTGCTCAGTGTGGTAACAGTGCTTACGCCGGCGAAGGAGGCAGAGGCGGCTGCGGCAACAGCAGTTTCGACACATGGAAAGCTGGCAGTCAAGGGTACACAGCTGGTAGATAAGAATGGACAGCCATTCCAAATTCATGGTGTGAGTACACATGGACTGCAGTGGTTTGGTCAGTACAATAACAAGGCAGCCTATCAGACGCTGCGCGATGACTGGGGCGCAAATGCGATCCGTCTTGCGATGTATGTCGATGAGGGCGGTTATTACAGCGACCGGAACGGTATGAAGAAAAAAGTAACAGATGGCGTGCAGTATGCAACAGAGCTTGGCATGTATGCGATTATTGACTGGCATCTGTTAAACGTGAATCCGAAGAATTATACGAGCGAGGCGAGGAGCTTCTTCAAGGAGATGGCACAGAAGTATAAAAATTACGACAATGTCATCTATGAGATCTGCAACGAGCCGAGCAACTGTCCTTGGTCTGATATCAAGAGCTATGCGACAGAAGTTATTCAGACAATCCGTGCATATGACAAGGACGCAATCATTATCGTAGGAACACCGACATGGTCACAGCTTGGAAATCAGGGACATACGTATGAGCCGGCGGATGATCCAATCCGTGGCTACAGCAATTTAATGTATGCATTTCATTTCTATGCTTCTGAGTCCAGCCATAATCAGTGGCTGACGGCGAAGATCGGTACTGCGATCGACAAGGGACTTCCGGTATTTGTATCCGAGTTTGGACTGTCCGAGGCGAGTGGAAATGGAAATGTCGATCTGAACAAGGCGGCAGAGTGGATGAAGCGGTGTGATGACCGCAACGTCAGCTATTGCGTCTGGAGTTTGTGTAATAAGAATGAAAGTTCTGCCCTGATCAAGAGCAGTTGTGGAAAGACAAGCGGCTGGACCGTTGATGATCTGACGAAGGCTGGACAGTTTATCCGGAATCATTATAGAAGCCGGATGGAAAATACGGCAGAGAACAATCCGGAGGTAAAGAATCTGGCACCGAACATCACGGTATCTTACAAGACACATGTGCAGACATTTGGTTGGGAAAATGAAGTATCCAATGGTAAAATGGCAGGAACTGTCGGAAGTGCAAAGCGTCTGGAGGGTATCACAATCCGCGTATCCGGGGACAGTAATCTGGGTATCCGTTATAAGACGCATGTGCAAAGCTATGGCTGGCAGGACTGGAAAGAAAATGGTGTGATGAGTGGAACGACGGGAGAGGCAAAACGTCTGGAAGCCATCTGCATTGAATTGACCGGTGCCAACAAGGATAAATACGATGTATATTATCGTGTGCATGCGCAGACGTATGGTTGGTTAGATTGGTCCAAGAATGGAGAGATGGCAGGAACCGAAGGTCTGGCAAAACGTCTGGAGGCAATCAATATCGTGATCGTACCAAAGGGTGCAAATCCGGGCGTTGCAACGTCGAAGACGTTTGTATCCGCGTATCCGGGTAGCATCAATTACAAAACGCATGTGCAGACGTTTGGCTGGGAGAATAACTGGCGCGCTGATGGCACGATGAGTGGAACAAGTGGAAAGGCAAAGCGTCTGGAGGCAATCCAGATTCGCCTTGGAAGAAATATAAACGGTGGTGTCCGTTACAAGACACACGTACAGACATTTGGCTGGCAGAATTGGGTATCCAATGGAACAACGAGTGGAACGAGCGGGCTTGGCAAGCGTCTCGAGGCAATTCAGATTGAACTGACTGGACAGGCAGCACAGCAGTATGATATTTACTATCGTGTACATGTGCAGTCATACGGTTGGTTGGATTGGGCAAAGAATGGTCAGATGAGTGGTACAAGCGGTCTGGCGAAACGTCTGGAGGGAATCCAGATTGTGCTCGTACCGAAGGGAGCTGCGGCACCGGGAAAGACAGCGAGAGCCTGCATCAACCGGTAGAATAGAAGGAGGCTTGCTGTATGACTGATACAGCAGATTAGAATGAAAGACAAAAAACATCTGGTACAATTGATACTTGCGATTATTACTTTTACGGTACTTCTGATATTTGTAGTCAATCATCTGCATATTATAAGTGGATTTTTCGGTATGGTTTTTTCTGTGCTGCTTCCATTTTTGATTGGATGCGGGATTGCGTTTGTGTTGAATATTCCGATGCGCGGAATCGAACAGGGAATCTTCAAGAATGAAAAAAACCGCCTGTACCGGTTCCGGCGCCCGATCAGCATGGTGCTTACGTATATCGCGGCACTGCTTTTTATAGCGCTTGTGCTGTTTGTAGTTGTACCGGAGGTTGCGGATACGGTTGGAAAGGTGAAAGAGCTTCTGCCCGGATTTGTAAACCGGGCGAAGGAGCTTGCACTTGCATATACGAAGAATGTTCCGGCAATATCGGAGAAGATTGCTGGCATTGAACCGGATTTTGACCAGATATTCTCGTTCTTCAATGATAACGGCGGAGAGATCATGTCGGCGACGGTTTCTATCTTCTCATCTATCATTGGAACCGTCATAAATATATTTATCGGGATTATTTTTTCCGCATATATTCTGGCACAGAAAGAGAAGCTCGGCAGGCAGACGAAGCTTGTCATCTATGCGTTGTTCAAGGAAAAGACGGCAGATGAGCTGATGGTGTTCGGTAAGATAGCAAGTACGACATTCTCCAAGTTTTTTACCGGACAGTTCCGGGAGGGTATCATCCTCGGAATCATGTTCATGATTGCGATGGCAATCGCGGGCATACAATATCCGCTTACGATTGGCGTTCTGATTGCATTTACGGCATTGATACCGGTGTTTGGTGCATTTATCGGACTTTTTATCGGATGCTTTCTGCTTCTGGTTGTTGACCCGAAGCAGGTGCTGTGGTTTGTGTTATTGTTCTTTATTTTACAGTTTATAGAGAATTATTTTATCTATCCGAAGCTTGTCGGCGGAGACATTAATCTGCCCGCGATCTGGGTGCTTCTGGCTGTGATTGCCGGCGGAGACCTGATGGGTGTGGTCGGAATGTTTATCTTCATTCCGCTTGTGTCTGTGCTTTATGCATATTTCCGGTCAATCGTGTACCGGAGAATAAAAAAACGGGAGATTAATGTTGATGACAAACAGGTGCCGGACGATGTAGTCCCACTTGAATCGGCAGGCAGGCGGCTGTTTGCAATGAAATCAAAAGTCGAAAAAACGGACAGTAAAAAACAAAACAAGGAGATGTAACAACATGTACAAAGAAGTACCGGGACTCGTTTTATATCGTGATTTAGGGCAAGACAGTATCTTATATTGCATGGCGGATATTTTTGAGGCATGGGAGAAGAAGACGAGTACCAAGGAGGAATTGGTCACACGGATTTACCAGCAGATCAAGCGGATTCTGGATGTGGCAACAAGCTATGGCTTCAACCGGAATCTGTGGCAGGATTATCTGGCGTTTTTGCTGATCACAAATGAGAATTCATTTACGCTTACCTGCGAGAAGGTTGGCGCAGGAGATGGCTCAGTCAATGCATTTGCAAAAAATGATTATGCAATCTTCAAGCGGTTGTTCCATTTTGATTTTGCACCGATCGAGAAGGATCTTGGCATTGACTGTTTCACAACAATCACGAATTACAAGTCACTGCCGAAGAAGGAACAGATGTATAACCAGAATGTCAGTGAGAAGGTGCGTGATATCAGCGACCGTGTCAGCGAGGCGGAAAGTGTCGATGAGATCTTTGCTATCATGACCGCTTTTTACAAGCAGTATGGTGTTGGCATGTTTGGTCTGAACAAGGCATTTCGTATCCGCCATGATGAGGGTAAGGAACTGGAATTTATCCCAATCACGAATACAGATAAGGTAATGCTGGATGATCTGATTGGTTATGAGATTCAGAAGAAAAAGCTTGTAGATAATACAGAGGCGTTTGTGCTTGGAAAGAAAGCGAATAACTGTCTGTTGTTTGGCGACAGTGGTACCGGTAAATCCACAAGTATCAAGGCAATCATTAACCAGTATTATGAGCAGGGACTGCGTATGATTGAGATTTACAAGCATCAGTTTAAGGACTTATCTGCTGTGATCTCGCATGTGAAGAACCGGAATTATAAGTTTATCATTTATATGGATGATCTGTCGTTCGAGGAATTTGAGATAGAGTATAAATATCTGAAAGCGGTAATCGAGGGCGGACTTGAGACAAAACCGGATAATGTGCTGATCTATGCGACCTCAAACCGTAGACATCTGATCAAGGAAACGTGGAATGACCGGGATGATGTGGAGACCGATAACGGCATGCACCGTTCCGATACGATGCAGGAGAAGCTTTCTTTGGTCAACCGGTTTGGTGTGACGATCAGTTATTCGCGTCCGTCAAGAAATGAATTTAATGATATCGTACTGGGACTTGCGAAGAAGCATCCGGAGATCGGGCTTACCGAGCAGGAGCTTTTAGCAGAGGCAAACAAGTGGGAGCTTTCCCATGGCGGTGTGTCCGGACGTACTGCCCAGCAGTTCATGAATTATCTGTTAGGAAAAGCATGATTGCTATTTTAGTCCGGATTTGATAGAATGAAGCTTAATTTGGATCGTCCTGCCGGACAGAGAGGTGATGGTTTCAGCTTTTTGGATCAGTTCATTGAGTTGATTTTTGTCGTGTCGGTCCGCATAGATGGTTGCAAGCATCGTGTAGCTGGCGGTAATGTCAGAGCCGATAGAGACTGCATAAGATAGAAACTGCTCGGCGCTGGAAGCGTCATTTGCTTCGAGTAATGTTTTGCCGATCTTGTTCAGAAGCAGGATCAGATCGGCGTAGGCGTCATCGCAGGCAGACAACGTATCTAAGTTGGCAGGACCATACATCATCTTCAAATCCGTATTCGTATACATAGAGAGATTTAAGATTTTTTTGCCCGCCAGTGCATGCAGTTCGTCCGCAAGCCTGAAATGACCACATGCGGAGAGTGCGTCAACTGGAAGCGTATCCAGAGGGATTTCGATATAGGGAAGGGTGGAGATATCCGCCTTCCGTACGGAATTTGCTTCAGATTCGCGTTCGAGAAGACTCTCGCGGCTCTGCCCGTGTGTTTTCTTAAACCGGGAGACATTTCGCGAGACAACAAAGCATAAAGCTAGAAAAGAACAACAAATGATAATCGTAATATAATGCATAAAAATAATCCTTTCGGGAGGTAAAAATTCATGTTATTTGATTTCAGTAACAAAAAGAAGACAAAGAGAATCGCAGCAATCATCTGCGGCGTACTGGTATTTGCCATGGTCGTTGGATTGCTTGTTTCTGCAATCTAAATGCATCTTTTCATCAATGTATCATGGACGGGATGTAAATTCAAGGTTGCGACTAAATATTAGGAGGTAGATGTGATGAGAAATGAAATTTTGAAGCTGCTCGAAACCGACAGCAGACTGACAGTGAAGGATATCGCCGCGATGATCGGCGCGGATGAAGCCGCGGTGGAAGCGGATATCAAGGCAATGGAAGACGAGAGCATCATCTGTGGATACCATACTATGATCGACTGGGATAAGGTTGGCGAGGAGATGGTAACAGCCATGATCGAGGTCAAGGTTACACCACAGAGAGAAGCGGGATTTGACCAGATCGCGGATCGTGTCAGAAATTTCGATGAAGTACATTCCGTCTACCTGATCGCAGGTGCGTATGACTTTATGGTTGTTATTCAGGGAAAGACATTGCGGGAAATCTCTCATTTTGTATCCGAGAAGCTGGCAATCATCGAGGATGTCATTGCAACATCCACGAATTTTGTACTGAAAAAATATAAAGACCATGGTGTTATTTTCCAGACACCAAGTCAGGACGAAAGGTTGGTAATCGCACCGTGAGAAATCCATTGTCAAAAACGATAGAACAGATTAAGCCATCTGGAATCCGGAAGTTCTTTGACATTGTAAGTGAGATGCCACATGCAATCTCACTTGGTGTTGGTGAGCCGGATTTTGATACACCATGGCATGTTCGATCAGAGGGTATCCGTTCGCTGGAAAAAGGACGGACATTTTATACATCGAATTCCGGATTGATTGAACTACGTCAGGAAATCTGTAAATGGTATCAGAGAAAATATAACGTATTGTATGATTATAAGACCGAAGCACTGCTGACCGTCGGTGGCAGTGAGGGTATCGATGTGGCACTCCGTGCCATGCTTGATCCGGGCGATGAGGTTATTATCCCGGAGCCTTGCTATGTATCGTATGTACCTTGTGTACAGTTGATCGGTGCTGTGCCGGTTACAATCGAGTTGAAAAATGAGAATCAGTTCCGTCTGACACCGGAGGAGCTGCTTGCAGCGATCACGGATAAGACGAAGATTCTGATCCTTGCATTCCCAAGCAATCCGACCGGTGCAGTCATGACGAAGGAGGATTTGGAGCCAATCGCGAAGATCTGCCAGGAGAAGGATATTTATGTGATCTCCGATGAGATTTATTCCGAGCTTACATATGGCGGTCAGAAGCATTGCTCGATTTCATCTCTGCCGGGTATGAAGGATCGGACGATTGTCATCAATGGTTTCTCCAAAGCATATGCGATGACCGGATGGAGACTTGGCTATGCGCTTGCACCGGAGGTAATCGCACATCAGATGACGAAGATCCATCAGTTTGCAATTATGTGTGCACCAACGACCAGTCAGTACGCAGCTATCGAGGCAATCAAGAATGGCGATGCAGATATCGAGAAGATGTGCAAGTCGTATGACCAGAGACGCCGATTCCTGCTGAAGAAATTCGAGGAGGTCGGACTTCCGTGCTTTGAGCCGCATGGCGCATTTTATGTGTTCCCATGCATCAAGGAGTTTGGCATCACGAGTGACGAATTCGCAACGAGACTGCTTCGTGAAGAGGAACTTGCAGTTGTGCCGGGTACGGCATTTGGTGACTGCGGCGAAGGATTCCTGCGTATCTCGTATGCATACTCAATCGAGCAGCTCAAAGAGGCGATGGGAAGATTAGAGAGATTTATTGGACGATTAAGAGAGCAAAAGACATGTTAAACATCGTATTACATGAGCCGGAAATGCCGGCAAATACAGGAAATATCGGACGTACCTGCGTGGCAACGGGGGTGCGTCTGCATCTGATCGAGCCACTTGGATTTTTATTAAATGACAAGATGGTGAAGCGCGCGGGACTGGATTACTGGGATCGTCTGGATGTGACACGCTATGACGATTACAACGATTTTCTGGCGAAGAATCCGGGCGCGAAGGTTTATATGGCAACGACAAAATCAAAGCAGAAGTACACCGATGTGAAATATGAGGATGACTGCTTTATTATGTTTGGTGCCGAGAGCAGAGGGATTCCAGAGGAGATTCTGCTTCAGAATAAGGAAACCTGTGTGCGCATCCCGATGATGCCGGGCGAACGTTCCCTGAACTTATCGAACTCGGTTGGTATCGTGCTGTACGAGGCGTTAAGACAGTTGGATTTCCCGGGATTAGAGACAGAAGGGCAGTTGCATCATTATCAGTGGTAGAGATTATGAGACAGGAAAAATGGCTGGATAAGCCGTATTATTCATTGGATGCATATATGAAATACACCTATGGACAGAAGGTGTACAAGATTGCGGTCGACGCAGGGCTTACCTGCCCGAACCGTGATGGTACACTTGGCGAACGTGGGTGTATTTTTTGTAGTGCCGGCGGAAGCGGCGATTTCGCAGTGCCAATCGCAGGTGGTGGCAGGCAGGATGGACAGAGCGTGGTTGGTGCTTCGGCGAATGGCCGTGTGTACGAGCATCGGTCGAAACGGGATTCGCGCGGGGCATCGACAGAGGTTTATCATAAGGAATATGAGCGCCGGGGAAGCTGCGTCGATGTGGAGCGGAAAACGCTTGATATCAAACGGCAGATGGAACGTGGCATGGCGAAGTTCCATAAGAAGGTCGGAGAGAAGTTCGTCATTTATTTTCAGGCATACACGAACACCTATGGAGATCCGGCATACTTGGAACGCATCTGGCGGGAAGCATTAGAAGAGGAGTCGGTCGTTGGAATCAGTATTGCGACAAGACCGGATTGTCTGGGGATTCCGGGAGTATCGGTAGCTGTAAAAAAAGCGGAGATGGCTGCAGTGGAGAACCAGTCCGGAAATGCAGAGACAGTTATTTCGATACTCGGAAGATTGCAAAAGGAGTATGCCGAGAGTGGCAAATTCATCTGGATTGAACTTGGACTGCAGACGATGCATGAAGCAACAGCAGAATATATCCGCCGGGGATATCTGCTCTCTACTTATGAAACAGCGATTCAGGCACTTGCAGACAACCATATCCCATATATCACGCATGTGATCTTAGGGCTGCCGGGCGAGACGGAAGATGATATGCTTGCGACGGTGCGGTATGTGTGTGGACAGCAGGCAAAACCTTTTGGAATCAAGCTGCAGCTGCTGCATGTGCTGCGAGGCACGGATCTGTGCGGGGATTATGAGGCAGGCAGCTTTGAAGTGCTGTCACAGGATGAATATATTGAGCTTGTTATCAAATGTCTGGAAGTGATTCCGGAGGATATTGTGATTCATCGTGTCACTGGCGATGGACCGAAAAATATTTTAGTCGCGCCGCTCTGGTCGGGGAACAAACGACAGGTGTTAAACACCCTTCACCAGAAGATGAAAATCGAAAAAAGAGAACAGGGTACATGGGCAAAATAAAAAAATTTTGCCCATTTTTTCTAGTATTTATGCGGGCTCCCGCAAATGTTCCAAACTTACGCTTTACAAAATCTATCCAGCCGTGGTATAGTCAGCTCGTGGTCGAGAATCGTTGTTCTGGCGTAGTTCGGTCACAGTCGAAAAAGTAACAATCATAACGTTTTCCAATTATTTGTTTTACGAATTTCAATGGAATTACCCAACAAAGAATTTGCAGAGTTTGTGAATAACTATGCGTGTGTTAAGCTCTGCCTTTTTTAGGAATTTTATAAGCTATGTGAACGAATAATTTGGAAAACTGCATGATTGGAACCGTGTTTTTGCACAGAAAAGGAGGTGCGCAATCTGGAACATTATACTTGGTATATGGTTATTGGGTGCGGTCGTAGTGGACCTTAGAACGTATAAAATTCCGAACCGGTTTTGCCTATGTATGATTGGCTGCGGTTTCCTGCTGCAGGGGTATGCACATGGCGTGGAAGGACTTTTGGCAGGTGGACAAGGCATGCTGATTGGGTTTGCAACCCTGTATGGGCTGTTCTGGATTCGGGTATTGGGTGCCGGGGACGTAAAGTTGTTTTGCGCGATCGGCGCATTTATGGGAAAAGAAGTGTGGAATGTGCTTCTATATACCTGCATATTTGCAGGTGGACTGGCAGTTGGAAAGCTGGCGGTTATACTGGCGAAACGAAGAAAAATGCCGTTTTTGTCAGAAGCAGAACGGACGGAGGGTGTGCGGATGCACATGTCGGTACCAATTCTGCTTGGCTATATTGCGTATGTGACAGGGGGTGTGTCGATTGGCATATAAGGTGTGTCTGCTGGATTCTGATCCAGCATATCAAAGGGCGTTAATGGAATATCTGAATTTGCGGGCAACAATCCCGATCCAGCTTTATGTATTTTCGAATCCTGCGGTGTATGCCGCTTTTCGGGAGCGGGAGAAACCGGAGCTGATACTGGTTGGAGACTGCTATGCGGACTGGAAGGACGCGGAGGACTGCCCGGTTCTGGTGCTCACGATAAACCGCGAATATATCGGGCGGACGCAGTATTTTTTTCGGTACCAGAGTGTGGAACATCTGGTTGAAACGATGCTTCAGATGATTGGAGCGAATCAGCCCTGTGTGACAGAAACAGGCATGTTTTATGCCGTGTATTCCCCGCTGGGGCGATGCGGAAAAACGACGTTTGCCAAAAAACTGTGTGAGCGGATTGGGAACAGCCTATATGTGAATTGGGAAGGCATTTCGGAATGCTTAGATGAAAAAGGGATTGGAAGCTGGATGCTCTATTGCATGAAAAGCAGAAATGAGGAATGTCTGGAGTATTTGCAGGCAAATGCGGTTGCGAGTCTGCCGCCACCGGAATGTTTCCGGGATATCCGGCAGATCGAGATTGAGGATCTTCGATGGTTCCGGGAAGCGATTCAAAGACGCGGACAGTATGCGGGTGTAGTGTTTGATATTGGAGGTATGGCATTGGCAAGTTATGCAGTATTTGGCGCATTTGACCGGATCTTGATACCGACGCTTCGAGATACAGTTTCTCAGAAAAAACAGAAGGTATTCGAGCAAATGTTGCGTCAGGAATATGAAAAAACAGAGAATCTGCAATATGTCCAGTTAGAAGGACAGGATGTGGATCAGATAGCAGACATGTATGTGAGGTAATGGAATGGAACTACAATCTTTGCGGGAACGACTGAAAATGCGTGTGGCGGCAGAACTGGATCTGACAAGGGATGTGGAGGATGCAGAGATTGCGCGGATGATCGACCGGTGCATCCTCGAAGAGACAAAGGATCAATATGTCCCTTTGAAGGAAAAGGTCGGTCTGCGGGTGGAGTTGTTTAACAGCCTTCGGCGGCTGGATGTGCTGACGGAGCTTCTGGAAGATGAGACGGTAACGGAGATCATGGTCAATGGACAGTCGGATATTTTTGTAGAGCGGGATGGTGTGATCCGGCGCTATGAGAAGGGATTTTCGTCGGAGGAACGACTGGAGACAGTGATTCAGCATATTGTCGGGGATTGTAACCGGCGGATCAATGCGGCGTCTCCAATCGTAGATGCGCGGCTGATGGATGGCTCGCGTGTATGTATCGTGACAAGACCGGTGTCGCTTGGTGGACCGGTGATCACGATCCGGCGGTTTCCGAAACAACGGATTGATATGAAAGCATTGATTGCGATGGGAAGTGTGGATGCAGGCGTTGCATCGGTGCTGCGGATATTGGTGCAGGCGGGGTACAACATATTTATCTCCGGCGGTACCGGTTCCGGCAAGACGACAATGCTGAATGCACTCAGTGATTTTGTGCCAAAGGATGCGCGGATCGTGACGATTGAGGATTCGGCAGAATTACAGATCCGCGGTGTGGAAAATCTGGTTCGGCTGGAGGCACGCACGGCGAATCTGGAGGGCGAAAACGAGATCACAATTCGGGATTTGATTAAGGCGAGTCTCCGGCTCCGCCCAGATCGGATCATTGTGGGTGAGGTGCGGGACGCGGCGGCAATCGATATGCTTTCTGCAATGGGAACCGGACATGATGGGTCGCTGTCGACCGGACATGCAAATTCGGCGGAGGACATGCTGGCACGATTGGAAACGATGGTGCTGATGGGAATGGAGATTCCGCTTCCTGCCGTGCGCAGGCAGATTGCATCAGCGGTGGATATTGTCATTCATGTGAGCCGGCTGCGGGACAAAACCCGCAAGGTAGTAGAGATATGTGAGGTAAAAGGTATGGAACATGGAGAAATCAGATTAAACACATTGTTTGAGTTTCAGGAGACGGGCGTGCGAAACGGAAAGGTGCAGGGCGTGCTTCGGAAGGTAAATGACCTGCTGCATCTGGAGAAGATGCAGAGTGCAGGGATGATGGAGATTTTTGAGGAGGTGGTTTGTGGATTACCGGGTGTATAGAGCGGATATCAGGTTTTGGATGATCGTGATTCTGCTAAGCTGTGCGGTTGGAGGTAGTGCAGGATATTTATTTTTTGATGCGTGGTGGGGATGTCTGTTGATTCCCATATGTATCCCCGTGGTGCAAAAACGGCTCCGTCAGGGCTGTCTGCAAAAGCGGACGCGGCAGCTGAAAACAGAATTCCGGGAAGTGATGACGCTGGTGTCAGGAAGTATCAGTGCCGGGTATTCGTTGGAAAATGCGTTTGTACAGACATACCGGACGAGCGCGGGGGAGTTCCCGTTGATGGAAGCGGAACTACAGATTTTGACGAATGGTATTGCCTGTCATAAGCGGATCGAACAGCTCCTGATGGCACTTGCAGATCGAAGCGGCGTGGATGAAATCCGGGAACTGGCAGCTATGATTGAGGCTGCAAAACGCTATGGCGGCAATATCCCGTATCTGATTCGCCAGATGGTGCGACAAATGCAGGAGTCTGAGCTGGTGGAACTGGAGATTCAGACGGTGCTGGCTGCGAAGAAATTAGAAGGACGCATTATGCTGTTTGTTCCATTTGGAATTGTGTTGTTTCTGCGTATGACAAATGCGTCTTATATGCAGGTGCTTTACACTACTGCGACCGGGAGACTTTGGATGGGCGTCTCGTTGGCGGGCATTGGTTTGTGCGCGTGGTGGATTGAAAAAATAATAAGAATCGAGGTGTAAAAAATGGAGTTATGCATAGGAATACAGGCAGCACTTGCCTGTTTGGCAATCTTATCGAGAATCCATTTCAGTAAATACAAAGATGGAGATATCAAAGGGCTGAAACATATCCGGGAGGAAGTGCAGGCATTGCGGGTGTTGACGCGGCGGGAGGCGCAGACGCTTGTTCGAACGCGTGTAAAGCAGCTGGTCTGGACAACCATTGCAATCCTGTTTGCAAGTACTTGTATCGCGGAGGGACTACTGTTTAAAAGCATGCAGCAGTCAGAAAGATTGGACACACAAGTCGTGAAACGGACAAATTATGATGGCAAAGTGAAAACGGAAGATATCCGGCTGTCGGTCGATGACAAAGAATATACATATACGATGGAAATTGAACCAAGAGAATACACGGAGGAAGAATTCTATCAGCAGGCACAACAGCGGATTACGGAGTTGGAATCGGAAATATTAGGTGACAATCCGGATCTGGAGCATGTAAGCCGTTCTCTGAATTTACCAGGGGAGGATGCAACAGGGGTATTTACCTATGCGTGGAGATCAGACAATCCCGCAGTGCTTTCCTCTTATGGAAAGGTAGACTTGGAGGAAGTGACAGAGACGGTGATCGTGCTGCTGACGGTAGAGGTATCGTATCGGACATATACGATAGAACATAGCTTTCCGGTATCTGTGGTGAAGGATATGCGTAGGAAAGATGCGATAGAACGGGTAGAAGACGCACTTTTTCAGTTGGAACAGGAGACAAGAACCGATGAGGCACTGGTTTTGCCAGAGCAGCTCGGGGAAGTAGGCATTTCGTTACAGAAACAAGAACATGGACAGGCAATGACATGGGTGATATTTGGCATTGTGCTGGCGGCGGCTTTGCCGGTCTGGCTGTATGCAAAATGGAAAGAAGAACGGAAAAAAAGAAACAATGTGCTAATGGAACAATATCCGTCTTTTGTAAATCGCCTGTGGCTGCTGCTTGGATCGGGAATGACGGTGCAGACAGGAATCCGGCAGATTCTATCAGAAATGGAAAAAGATTGGTTGTTAAGAAGAGAGCTGGAATATGCGATGCATCAGCTTGACACTGGAAGTGAGGAGAGCTGGGTGTATGAGCAGCTTGGCCGGCGGCTGGAACTGCCGGAATATTACCAACTGCTACAACACATCAGTCAGTATATTCGTATGGGAACAAAGGATCTTAGAAATCTGATGGAGCAGGAGATGCAGCAGGCGTTGGAAAAACGCCGGGAGCTTGCAAAGAAAAAAGGAGAGGAGGCATCAACAAAGCTGTTATTTCCCATGATCCTGCTGTTGGTTCTTGTTATGGTAATGATCGTATATCCGGCTTGGGCCGGATTGTAGAGGATAGAAGGGATGTGAAACGTATGGGTGCATGGAAACGGTTTATGCAGGAGGAGGACGGAATGGGAGTCGTCGAGGTTATATTGATCATCGTCGTATTGGTTGCGATGGTTCTCATTTTCAAAGAACAGATTTCTGCATTGGTCGAGACAATCTGGACAACCATTAACAGGGATGCGAAGAAAGTATATTCGTAGAAAACAAAGACAGGAGGAGAATATGAACAACAAAGGAAGAATCGTTGTATTCATCAGTATGATAACAGCTGTAATGCTTGTATTGATCACACTTGTAATACAGGTGGTGATATTGAGTGCTGCTAAATCAAAAAATGTGATTGCAACCCGCCTTTCCATGTCGGATATCAAAGCCTGCTACAACAGCTACATATTTGAGCATTATCATATTCTCCTTTTTGATAAGACTGCGGGCGGAAAGGGCGAGGCTTATCTGGAGGAATGGCTGGAACAGGCATATACGGAAAAACTTGGCGCGGAGTACACGGATGTGCGGGCATCAATCACGGATATGACAATGCTCACAGATCAGTCATATGCGCCGCTTAAAAAACAGATGCAGGAATATATGGTTTACGCGGCAGCGGAAAAAGGTGTGCAGATGGGCGTGGATCAGATGAAAGAAAAAACAGGCGGACAGGATGGAACATTGCCAGAGGAAGTGAAAGAGGATATGGAGACGGCGGAAGTGAAAACAGATGGAATGGATGTAGCTGATGTAGATGATACATCGGATGCAGGTGCGTTGGGTTCAGAAAATATGGATGCAGAAAATCCAACGATACAGCCAGAGGTGGATGATCCGCGTGATTATACAAAGAAGTTATCCAGCAGTATTATTTTGAATCTGGTGTTACCGGGGGACAAGACAGTTTCTGATGCAACCATATCGCTGGTGGATGCACCAAGTCTGCGATTGATAGGATTTTTCTCTGATTACAAAGAAGTGGATCGGGATTTTGACAGTATGGTTCCTTTGCTGGAGGGATTGACGGCGCTTGGTTCGTGGCAGGATTCATTGACGGACACGGGATTACAGCTTGCCTACATCGGTCAGGTGTTTAATTCGTACAGGGAAGAGAAAAATGATACAGCAGTGCTTGCTTATGAACAGGAGTATCTGATTGCAGGAAAGTCTTCAGACTATGAGAATTTAAAATCGGTGGCGCATCGGATGATTGGAATCCGCTATCCGATCAATTATATCGGATTGATCCGGCAACCGGATAAGATGCAGACATTGACGGAACTGGCAACAAGTATTGCGGGAGCTGCGCCATATCTGATTCCGGCCCTCAAATATTTTTTGGCGGGCTGCTGGGCATATATTGAGTCAATAGCAGATGTGAGGATTTTGTTCGATGGAAAAAAGGCTCCTTTTATGAAAAATGCGGATAATTGGATCACGGATATTGAGCATATCAGTGAAAGCTTGTCGAAGGAGACGGAGGATGCAGAAAACGGACTGGATTATCAGGCGTATCTGTCAATTTTACAGGCGATGAATATCGACGGTGCGACGGCGCGGATGCTGGATCTGATGCAGATCAATACGATGCAGGAGGAGAAGGAATTTCGGATATTGCATGCCGCAGTTGGACTGGAAGCAGACTTTGAAAGTACCTTTGGTGGACATCGGTTTCAATATCACCAAAGCGCAGCGTATTAAAAGATGAAAGACTCTTTCGTATTGTTTTCCGGGGATTTCTCAGGACGGTTGAAACTATAAAAAACCTCTCCGGGTGCTGGCCAAAGCAATAATTGAAAACTTTCTTGTCTATCCTGAGGAGTTCTCGGAAAGCAATAGGAAAGAGGTGTGTTATGGGTAAAATAAGAAATCAGGGAAGTGCATCACTGGAAGCAACGCTTGTGATGTCGGTGTTCCTGCTGGCGATGGTATCGTTGTTTTGGATGGCTCAGAGTGTGCTTGCAGAGGCACAGGTCTACGAGGCAGCGGCAGAAACAGCAGAGTATATGGCAGAAATTGCATATCTTGGGGCAGCAGATACGGCGGTTGCATATTTGCGGTTTCCAAAGTATGCAGATGAAAAAGAAACAGTGGAACGGTATGTAAAGCATGGAGTCTCTGGTGTACAGTTTCTCGGAAGTGAGATTGGCGAGGAATATATTGTGCTCCGGGTAAGTTACGCGATGGAACATCTGGGCACACGATCGTTTACAATCCGAAAACGGGCATATACAGGGGTTGCGAGGGAAGATACAGAGACGGATGCGGTACGTGCGGAGGATGCATATGTATATGTGACGGACAATCAGGCAGTGTATCACATGACACGCAGATGCAGTTATCTAACCTTGCAGATTCAGGCAAGTACGTTGGAACAGGCAAAACATAATGGATATGATATGTGTGCGTTTTGCGGGAAGGATGTGCAGGGAAGACAGGTTTATGTGACAAATGAGGGAGACCGTTACCATAGCAGTCTGACGTGCAGCGGGTTGAAACGGACGGTGTACCGGAAGAAGAAAAGCGAGGTAACCGGGCTTGCGGCATGTTCCCGTTGCGGTGCAGGAAATTAAAAGAAGAGAAACAAGGAGGGTGAAGAGATGGGAAACAAAGGAAGCTCTGTGGTAGAGATGAGTCTGATCATGCCGATTATATTTGGCATAGTGGTCATGGTAATATTCCTGTTTTTGGATACCGTTAGGGATGGTCTGGTACAACAGGAGGGATACAGTGTAATTTATACTTATCAGGAAGGGGCTGGATTGCGTGAACAGCTGGAAGAAATGAAAAATGCCGAGACGCGTGATGCAGGGCAGGCTGTTATCTCGGATGGAAATTATCGGTATGAAAAAGAAGGGCATGTATGTATCACAGAAGTGGATGTATGCAGTAATCGGCTGAGAAGGTGGCAGGTGTATGGAAATATTGTTTGGGAATAAAGGAATCTATCATTATATGGATGCGAAGGTTGGAACGATGCAGGAACTCGAAGAACACGGAAGGATGTATCAGGTCCGGATGCTTGTGGAAAATGAACTGCCTTACATACTTCCTTCTTCCATGATCTGTACGGATGCGGAGGTATGGCTGTCGCACAATACGAAGGATTGCTATGGTTTACAGGCATATTTGCAGCAAAAGACAATGAATGGGACACAGTTAAAGAAAGTTTTGAATCAGATCATGCAGCAGGCGGACGCATTGGAAGCATATTTGCTCGATGCATCGGATCTGGTTATCCGCGTGGAGTATTTGTTCATGCAAAAGGAGAAAAACGAGATTCGGATGCTCTGTGTGCCAGGCTATCAAAAGCCATTGAAGGAACAGCTTACCGCATTTCTGGAATATCTGATGCCGCGGTTTTCCCATGAAGATCGTGCGGGAGAACTGTTTTTGTATGAATGTCACCGGGTGTTGACGGATGAATGGAGTGATATGACAGATTTTCTCGCATTGTTGAATGCTGGAACGGATACAGATGGAAGATGTCGGAAGCAGGGTGAGAAAACGTCCATGCAGAAACCAAACAGCAGCGAAGAAAATGAATTTGCGGAAGAAGCAGTGACGCTTGAACAAAAAGTAGCGCGTGCGGACATAGATGCAATATTTTCAAAACGCTTTTTGCTGTATGCGTTGGCAGGAGGCGCCGCGCTGGCACTGATTATTAAATATCTGTTTTTTGATGGGACGACGGGAACTGCAATCTTTGGAATTGTCTGGCTTTTAACGCTGATTATTCTTGCAATCATGACAGCGCGCGACAAGGAAGATGGACAGGAATCTGAGTCAGCGATGCAGGAATATGGCAGGCAGGTGCAGGGAGATGAAACATTGGAGGATGCGCCTGTACAGGGATACAGCAGACAGGCGGAACAGGCTGTGCACAGCGTGGATGTTCCGATGGGACTGTCGGAAAAATCTGTACAAGATAGTCGAATTCCAGATATGAAGCTGGTACCACTGACGAATGGCGCTCTGGAATCGTTCCGTATTCCGATGGATAAGGCGTCGTTTACCATAGGCAGGGATAAGGCGTCCGATTATCGTGTTGCCACGACACAAATCAGTCGTGTGCATGTCCGGTTGTTCTGCCGTCCGGATGGACTGTATATCGAGGATCAGAACTCTACCAATGGAACGTATATCAATACGAAGCGTATCCCGGCGATGACAGAACAGAAGCTGGAAAAGGGCGATGTGGTTGGACTGGCAAATGAGGAGTTTTTTGTTGCGTAAGAACATTGATATATTGACAAATACAACTTATTGATTGTAAAATAAGGAGAAGATATGAAAATACATACATATTTATCAAGCTCTGGGAAAGATTTAATTATGGAGTATATAAATGCGTTGACAATAGAAGAACAGGTAGATGGATTGGCAGTATTGGCATATATGGAAAAAGGTGAATTTGAAAAAGTATTATCGAAACGATGGGATAAAAAAGTGTATGAGGTTTATTTCCGGAGGAAAAATTGTGTAGGAGGAAGTAATATGGCATTTGCAGAAATTAATATTCAAGAAATAATACAGGAGAAGAAAAATAATTCCGAGGAATTTTATAATACGTGGAAAAAGAGCGAGGATGAATATCGACTGATTGCAGAGATGATTGAATTGAGGAAACAAAAGGGGATATCACAGACACAGTTGGCAAGAACGATTGGAAATAGACAACAGGTGATTTCGAGGATTGAGAAAAAAGAGAATTCTCCATCATTAAAAATGTTCTGTTGTATTTTAGATTCATTGGGATATGAGTTGAAAATTGTGAAGAAAAACTGAAACAGTTATAAACAGCATTAATTCCAGTTAGTGCTGTTTTTTGTTTGCTTGGATTTTTTCCTCGCAATTATTGTATTTACCCCCTGTTTTTGGTATAGTAATAGTGTGCGTTTTTGTAGCATGCGAAAGAAAAAATGGCAGTGAATACATGAGGTGTTACGGTGAAGGTAAATGTGTATTACGGAGGCCGGGGATTGCTGGAGGATCCAACACTCTTTGTAGTGGAGAAAATCATTCAGGTTCTGCAGGAGCTTCGGGTAGAAGTCACAAGATATAATATGTATGAAGATAAGTCGGGGATTGCAACACTTCCGAATACGTTGAAGGATTGCGATGGCGTGATTCTGGCAGCGAGTCTGGAATGGTTTGGCATTGGCGGCTATATGCAGCAGTTTCTGGATATGTGCTGGCTGTATGGTGACAAGGAGAAGATCGCGTCACTCTATATGATGCCGGTTGTCGTTGCAACGGCGTATGGAGAACAGGATGCAGAGCTGTCATTGCGAAAGGCATGGGATGTGCTGGGTGGCATTTCAGAGCCGGGAATCGCAACGTATGTGGATTCGACGGATGTGCTGGAGCAGGAAAGCCAGTATTTGAATCTGATTGAGAAAAAAGCAGAGGATTTTTACCGCCTGATCAATAAGAAGACAAGGAAACTGCCGACGAGTAACACTGCGGTAAAGAACACTCTGATCAAGCAGAACAATATCAATCTGACACCACAGGAGAGTGAGCAGCTTTCCAAGTTTGTGGCAGATGATGGCTATGTGAAGAAGCAGAAAGAGGATATTGAGGAACTCGCTGCAATGTTCAAGCAGATGCTTGGAGATGAGGAAGAGGCACCAGAACCACCAAGTGTCTACGAGGACGATATTATCGAAGGATTTTATGAGAATTTCCATCCGGAGACCGGATTTGCGGCAAGCTATGTGATCATAGTACCGGATATGGGGAAGAATTTAGTGATACATGTAGGGAAAGTCTTACAGTGTGAGTATGGCGCGGATGTGGAAGCCGATGTGAAGCTGAAAGCATCAAGCACGATGCTGCGTAATATTTTGGCTGGCAAAAATAGCTTCCAGAAAGGCTTTATGTCCGGCGAGATAACGGCAAAGGGCAACTTCAAGACCCTTCGGATGCTGGATCAGATTTTCCATATATAGAGTTGGAGGCAGTTTATGTCGTACATGGCATTGTACCGGAAGTGGAGACCGGACGCGTTCGAGGAGATCAAAGGACAAGAACATATTGTGACGACGATCCGAAATCAGATTGTGCATGACCGCGTGGGACATGCGTATCTGTTCTGCGGAACCAGAGGTACCGGTAAAACAACGACGGCGAAGCTGATGGCAAAGGCAGTCAATTGTGAGCATCCGATCAACGGAAGTCCGTGTAATGAATGTGCCAGCTGCAAGGCGATTGCTGCAGGTGCGGCGATGAATGTAATCGAAGTTGATGCCGCAAGTAATAATGGTGTGGATAATATCAGACAGATCACGGATTCGGTGAATTACTCACCGTCAACTGGTAAGTATCTGGTCTATATCATCGACGAGGTGCATATGCTCCGTGACGCAGCGTACAATGCGTTGTTAAAGACACTGGAGGAACCACCATCGTATGTAATTTTTATTTTGGCAACCACGGAATCACATAAGATCCCGGCGACGATTCTGTCGCGTTGCCAGCGATATGATTTCCACCGGATTCCGTTGGAGATAATTGCAGATCGTCTGCAGGAGCTTCTCGACCGGGAAGGAATCTCAGCGACAAGAGAAGCGGTCGAATATGTGGCACGTGCCGCAGATGGTTCGATGCGAGACGGTTTAAGTATTTTGGAACAGTGTATTTCCTACCATCTGGGTGAGGAACTGACATTAGATAAAGTACTCGCGGCAATTGGTGCCGTGGATGTGGAAGTTTACATTCAGTTGTTTGAATGTCTGAAAGAAAAAGATCTGGTTGGTGCATTGAAGATCATAGATGAAGCAATCTGGCAGGGCAAGGATCTGTTGCAGCTGGTCAATGAATTTACTGCATTTATCCGGAATATACTGGTGCTGTCGATCGACCCGGATATGACGATCGATGTGACAGCGGAGACAAAACAGCGCATGGTTGCACTCACAAGCGATATGACACAGGACTGGATGATGCATGCAATCTATGTTTTACAGGAAGCCGCAGCGAAGATCGCATATACGACATCCAAGCGTGTGATGCTGGAAATCGCGATCATCAAGCTTTGTAAGACGGAGATGCGTTACGATATCGAAGGAATTCAGGCACGAATCGAGTCACTGGAGCAGCAGCTTGCAGAGACGAAGGAACTGCTCAAAGAGCAGCAGGCACATCCGGTTGTGATGGCAGTTGCACCGCCGGCAACGGAAGGCGCAGGGACAGTGCAGCAGGCAGTTGCACCACAAACAGGTGATTCATCCGAGCACATCAAGCAGAATCTGCGTGACAAATATCCGCAGGCAGAATACGAGGATCTGCTTCTGATTGCGAAAGCGTGGAAGACGATTGGCAAGCGCGGACCGAGACTGGTGCAGCATTATTACAGACAGGCATCACTGGTTGCCGGAAGAGAATCTGGCGCGCTGGAACTCGTTGTAGCGGATACACCAGACAACGATCTGGCGATTTCGTATTTCGCGAATCAGGACAAGCTCGATGAACTGAGCGAGCAGCTGACCAATATGGCACAGTGCAAGGTACGTGTGACATTCCGCAAGATTGATGGCAGGGAAGAAGTACACGAACTGCAGAAGGACTGGGATTTGAGCCGGATTGTATTTGATGACATCGAAATGCATGAGTAAGCTTTTAATCTGGCGAGTCCAAATCATATAAAAAGGTAGTACGCATGGGAAACCGTGTATGAATATAAGAATAAGAAATCAGGAGGATATAAAGATGGCAAAAAGAGGTGGATATGGTGGAATGGGCATGATGCCAGGAAATATGAACAATCTGATGAAGCAGGCACAGAAGATGCAGAAGCAGATGGAAGAGACCACCAAAGCACTCGAAGAAAAAGAATATGAGGCAACTGCCGGCGGTGGTGTTGTCAAGGTAAAGATCAATGGCAAGAAGGAAGTAACAGAAGTTCATCTCGACGAGGAAGTTGTCGACAAGGACGATATCGAGATGCTCGAGGATCTGATCATGGCTGCTATGAACGAAGCCATCCGTATGCAGGATGAGGATCAGAAGAATTCCATGGGTAAGATCACCGGTGGATTAGGCGGAGGTTTGCCGTTCTAATGGATATTTATGGAGAGAAAGTAAACCGGCTGATCGGTGAACTCGGAAGACTTCCCGGCATCGGTGGAAAGACCGCACAGCGGCTGGCGTTCCATATTATCAATATGCCGGAAGAACAGGTGGAAAGCCTGTCGGCAGCAATCACAGATGCAAAGAAGAATATCCGGTACTGCAAATCCTGTTATACGATTACTGATCAGGAGCTGTGTCCGGTGTGTGCATCGCCGAAGCGGAACCATAAGCTGATCATGGTTGTCGAGACTCCACGAGATCTGGCAGCATATGAGCGTGTGGGACAGTATCAGGGCGTCTACCATGTATTAAATGGTGTGATCAACCCGGCGATGGGAATTGGAACCGGAGATATCCGGTTGAAGGAACTGATCCTGCGGTTGGAGCAGGAAGATGTAGAAGAGTTGATTATTGCAACAAATTCCAGTGTGGAGGGCGAAGCGACTGCGATGTATATATCCAAGCTGGTCAAGCCATCTGGAATCAAGGTCACAAGAATTGCAAGTGGCGTTCCGGTCGGCGGCGATCTGGAATGTATTGATGAAGTGACGTTACTTCGGGCATTGGAAGGAAGAACTTTGTTGTAGAGGAGACACATAAATTAAGGAGGTTACAGTATGAAGAGAATCGGAATGTTGACAAGTGGCGGTGACTGCCAGGCCTTAAATGCGACGATGCGTGGTGTGGCAAAGGGACTGTATAATACGTTTGAAGACGTGGAAGTATATGGTTTTTTAGAAGGCTACAAGGGATTGATTTATGGCAATTATGTAAAGATGAAGCCGTCAGATTTCTCTGGAATTCTGACAAAGGGTGGCACGATCCTTGGCAGTTCCCGTCAGCCGTTCAAGCTGATCGATGAGCCGACACCGGAAGGACTCAACAAAGTTGAGGAAATGAAGAAAAATTACAACAAACTGAAGCTTGATGCACTGGTTGTTCTCGGTGGAAATGGTTCCCAGAAGACAGCAAACCGTCTGTCTCAGGAAGGACTGAATGTGATTGGACTTCCAAAGACAATCGACAATGATATCTGGGGCACCGATATGACATTCGGATTTCAGAGTGCGGTCGATGTTGCAACACAGGCAATCGACTGCATCCATACAACTGCATGCTCACACAACCGTGTATTTATCGTAGAAGTTATGGGACATAAGGTAGGCTGGATTACATTGCATGCGGGTATCGCATCCGGTGCAGACATCATCCTGATTCCGGAAATTCCATATGATATCGCCAAGGTATGTGAGGCGCTTGACAGAAGAACCAAGCAGGGCAAGGGATTCTCGATTCTTGCTGTTGCAGAGGGTGCAATCTCGAAAGAAGTCGCAGCACTTCCAAAGAAGGAGCGTAAGGCAGCCGTAGCAGCCGCAGCTGCGAAATATCCATCTGTCGCTTATGAAGTTGCAGATAAGATCAAGGAATATTCCGGTATGGACATCCGTGTGACAGTTCCGGGACATACACAG
This sequence comes from Coprococcus hominis (ex Arizal et al. 2022), assembly GCF_040094675.1. Taxonomy (NCBI): domain Bacteria; kingdom Bacillati; phylum Bacillota; class Clostridia; order Lachnospirales; family Lachnospiraceae; genus Coprococcus; species Coprococcus hominis (ex Arizal et al. 2022). Next base: position 80,035 of record NZ_JBBNHG010000041.1, on the reverse strand, counting down.
CGAGGCGGAAGCCCGGATTCATATGATCGTGTGATTTCCAGCCTGTTTGGCGCAGAGGCAGTCGAGCTGATCAAGAATAAAGATTTCGGCAAGCTTGTTGTTATGCGTAACAATGAAGTGACAGCAATTCCGATGGAAGAGTCTGCAGGAAAGCTCAAATATGTATCCCCGGACGATAGTGTTGTCAAGTATGCAAAGCGTCTTGGTATTTCCTTTGGTGATGAGTAGGAGATACGGATTCGGACGCACAAAACAGGATTTCAAAGCATAAAATAAGAAAAACAGATAGACAATCAGCCAAAAACTGATTGTCTATTTATGTCATTTTATGTGAGAGGATTCCATGAAAGAAGTCGATGAGATGTATGTGCATAAGTTTCGCACTCCGGAACTCATGGTTGTGGATGAGCAGGAGTTAGAGGAAGACCGGGCATATTTGCGTGCGATGTATCCGATGCGGGCAAAGCTGATACTGGTTATGGTGGAGGATGCCTGCGACCGGCTGGAATATGAAGGAAGTCCTATGTTTGCAGTTTATCCAGACAAGGTAGCGATGTTTTCAATTGCGAAGAAGATTTATGAGAAGATCTGCTATAAGGATGCGGACGAAACATTGCTTCATATGATTGAGATTATGGTCTGCCATGAATTTTATATTCGTCGGTGCAGATATCGTAAAAGGAGAAAATATTTCTAACTATGAAACGGTTTTTGATAAAGGCGTTTGTGTTCATTGCGGTTGCAGTGGGCACAGCCTTTCTGGTAAATCAATTCAATAACAGAGGCTTGGATCGTGTATCCAGCGAATTGGACGAGCCGACACTTCCATATGTCTATCTTGAATTCGAGGGTAAGGTTATTAACCGGACCTGTGGATATACGCAGACGATGTCGACGAGCCTGATGCGGGATGGGATTGTGCCACTAAACAGTAATCATGGTGTGACGGTGCTTGTGGACAATGAGGCGAAATATGGCGAGACATTTACCTATGAGCTGCGAAGTATTGCAGGTGATTCCCTTGTGGAACGTGGCGACGCGGTTTCTGGAAGTGTCGAGAACGGACGCAAGAAATATGATGTGAATTTCCGGATGGACATGCAGCAAAACCGGGAGTATGTATTTGTATTTATCATTACGGCGGCAGATGGTACGGAGGTGCGATACTATAACCGTGTGGTAAATCTGGCGGAACAGCATGCCAAGGCAATCGTGGATTTTGCAACAAACTTCCATGACACGACGTTTATTAAGGAAGTCAATGAGTCCGAGGGCAATGTTGTATTTGATAACCTGAAGACGGACAAGGCAGGAACAACGTCAAGTCTGGCACATGTCGATCTGAATGCAACCTATGAGCAGATCACTTGGGGCGGGCTGACACCTGTGGTTGTGACGGGCGTGACGCCGACGATCACGGAAATCGACAAGGAATATGCTGTGATTCACATGTCCTATGTGGTGGAATCCATGAATGACAAGAAGAGTCATTATTATCAGGTCGACGAATACTACAATGTCACCTATAACCGGAGTTCGGAGACGGTGAAGCTGCTTGCTTTCGACCGGTATCAGGAAAGCTTTTTTGACAGTGGTTACATTAGCAAGGACCGGAATAGTATCAGCATGGGCGTGACAAATGAGCCAGCAGAATATGTGACATCTGAGGACTATGGGATTTTAGCGTTTGTGCGTCTTGGACAACTCTGGATGTACAAGTACAATGACAGCTCGCTTACGAATATATTCAGCTATCCGCAGGACAGCTTCTCGGATGCCCGGACACTCAACACGAATCTGGATATCAATATTGCGGATATGGATGCGGATGGAAATATCTACTTTGTTGTGTACGGATATATGAATCGTGGCGAACATGAAGGCAAAAACGGTATGTCGCTGTATTATTATTCGGCGGAAGACATGACGACACAGGAGCTGTTCTTCGTGGAATGTGATGAGAGCTATGACATCATGAAGAAGGAGACCGGACGATTTACCTATTACAACGCGCAGACGAATAAATTCTACTATCTGCTTGATGAAACGTTGTATGAGGTATCCCTTGCTGATATGACGCAGACTGCGATTGTCGAGGGAATTCCTTCTGCCAAATACCTTGTGTCTGCGAACCGGAAGCTGGTTGCTTATCCGAATGCTGCCGAGGATGAAAATGTCACAGCAATCACGATACAGAATTTTGAGACAGGTGAAACGTATGAGAAAACCTGTGCAACTGGTGATCTGCTGCTGGCACTTGGATTTGTGGAAAATGATCTGATCTATGGCTGTGCGCATAGTGCAGACGTAATTATGACTTCCGATGGACAGGCAATCCTGCCATTGTATGAGTTGTTTATCATGAGCGATAATGGTGAACAGAAGAAAGATTACACGAAGGATGGGGTGTATATCATGAATGCATCGGTTGGGGATGATACCATTTATCTGACGCGTGCACGCAAACAGAACCAGTTCTTTGAAGAAATCGATCAGGATTATATTTCCTACAAGAAAGAGGAAAATAATAAGATGATCACGACGGATACGACATATGACAGCTATGCATGGAATATCTTAGATATTGTATTCCCATCGAATTTCTATCTGTCGGATACTGCAAGCTACCGGAAGACAAAATACGGAAGAGCAGAGGCTTACAAGGATATGCAGGTGCAGACGAAGACACGTGACGGTGCGTATTATGTGTTTGACAATGCGGGCTACATCGGCGAGTACGAAACTGCCGGAAGCGCAATCACGCGGGTGGTCGATGACGAGGCAGGACTTGTTGTGGACAGCAACGGAAATACGATCTATCGCTGTCTGGCAGCGGACAGCTATAATACAGTCGCAGATGAGATCAAGGAGACACCGAATCCGGATGCAAATCAGTCGCTGCTTACCTGTGCGTATATGTGTGCACAGTATGCGGGAGGTACACTGGAGCTTACAGATGCGATAAACTGTGGTACTTTTGAGAAGGTATTTGAGGATTACACGAATGGTGTCGGTATCAATATCTCCGGTATCAGTTTGTCGACGGCGCTGTATTTCCTGGATCGGGATATTCCGTTTGCAGCCTGCATCGATGATGGGCGGTATGTGCTTGTCATCAGCTACAATTCGACACATATTCGGTATTACGATCCGGTGCTTGGTGCAGAAGTGAAGGTGACACGGAAAGCATTTGAGAATTCACTGAGTTTACAGAGTAACACGATGTATACGTTTAGTGTACAGTAAAGAAATACACAGAGTCTGGGGGGAAAACTACCAGGCTCTTTTTGAATAACAAGCAGTTGGTACAAGATAGTACATACAGAGGTGAGTAACATGAACAGAATGCGAAAGGTATTAATTGCAGATGATGAGGTAAAAGTGGGACAGCTTGTGAAACGATTGATACAGTGGGATCGGCTGGGACTGACCTGTATTGGACTTGTGACAGATGGGCAGACAGCGTATGAGAAGATCCTGTCCGAATCGCCAGATATCGTGATCACGGATATCCGGATGCCGGTGTTGACAGGACTGGAAATGATCCAGAAGGCATCCGAGCAGGGCGTGAAATGCCATTTTATAGTTGTCAGTGGATATAAATACTTTGACTATGCGCAAAAAGCGTTGAAATATGGCGTGGAAGATTATCTGCTCAAGCCAATCGATGAGGATGAGCTGAACAGGCAGCTGCAGAAGATTGTCGCGGAAGAAGAACAACGTGAGGATAAGCAGCAACAGGTAGATCAGATAGAGAAAAAACTGGAGGATAGTAAATATCTGCGCCACAAAGAATTCCTCAGACAGATACTAAGCCAGAAGCAGGAAAATATTGATGCCGCGAATACGGAGTTTGGACTTCAGCTTGAGAACAAGTGCTTCCGGGGATTAACCTTCAAGCTTGACCGGGATATTGATGTCGCAGAGAATACACAGCAGATGCAGTTTGTTCTCCGCAAGATCATGCAGAAGGCAGAGGATGCGTTTTCGGCATGCACCATCGATCTGATTGCGGCCGTGCAGTCGAATCATTCCGTGCAGGTGCTGTTAAATTATTTCCAGACGGAGCAGGAGAATATCGACAACCGGATTACGGATTTTTTCAATGAGCTGAGCGATTATCTGGAGAACTTCCAGCATTACAGGATTACTGTCGGGGTGAGTAGTGAAGTCGAGAGCTTCGAGCAGATCAGTACTGCGATTGAGATGAGCAAAGAGGCGGCTGCCAGCCGGCTCTTCAAGGGAAACGGCAGACGGATCGAATATTGCCAGGAGCCGCACACTCTATTTTCGCCAAAGGACTTTCAGAATGAATATGAGGAATTCGCAAAAGCGGTTGAGACAATGCAACCGGATGCCTGTCAGTACCAGATTCACAAATGCTTCCGGCTGGCAAGCGATAAGGCACTTTTTGCAAGCGAATTTTATGCAATGGGATTGTGGCTGCTCCGCAGTACTTATGACATTCTGGAAATAGCAGATACATTTGATGTGGATGTGCAGCAGGAGGTGTTGGAGAATCTGTCGACAGTTGCGGATTTGAGAGACTATGTGATCCGTCAGGTGCAGCAATTGATCAAAGAGAGCCGTAGTGAACGGGAAAACCGCGAACGCAAGCCGGTATTGGAGGCAATCGCCTATATGAAAGAGCATTTTACAGAGAAGATCACGCTGGAGGATGTAGCCGCAACCATCGGCTTCAATACGAATTATTTCTCAGAATTGTTTAAGAAAGAAACCGGTGAGAACTTCTCGAACTACCTGCTTGGAATCCGGATGGAGAAAGCAAAGCAGATGCTCCGGGACACGAAGATTCCGGTGTATGAAATCGGCGAAAGTGTCGGGTATAAGGATGCCAAATATTTCAGTCAGCAGTTTATGAAGGTTGTCGGTGTGAAGCCGGCAGAATACCGGAAGCTGTACTATTGACAGACGCAGTGAAACGCGAGGGCACAACATGGGAAAAATAATCTGGATATGTGTGGGTGCGGTGATTGTCTGGGCAGGGACAATCCTTTTGATGCATCGGATACAAACAAAGAAAATAAAAAAACTGGAGGATGACTATCGGGAGAAACAGCGTGTGCAGCAGAAGCTGCGGGAGGAATATTCCGTCAAGGTGCAGAATAAGCAGGCGAAAATTGCCGCCTTGCAAAGTCAGATCAATCCGCATTTTTTGTACAACACGCTGGAATGTATACGAAGTGAGGCGCTTTTATATGAATGTGACAGCATTGCCCGTATGGCGAAGGCACTGGCGGCTTTTTTCCGGTATAGCATCAGCAACAAAGAAAACATTGTGACAATCCGCGATGAGCTTCGGAATATTGAGAATTATTTCCTGATCCAGAGCTACCGGTTTGAAAATAAATTCGCCCTTGAAATCAATGTGGAGGATGACCGGGAAGAAGTCGGGAATTATCTGATTCCCAAGCTTTCGCTGCAGCCGATTGTGGAAAATGCAATCTTCCATGGCTTAGAGACGAAGGCGGAAAACGGAAAGGTGATAATACGGATTTATACGACAGATCAGGAACTGGTTGTTGTCATATCGGATAACGGAACAGGAATTGACTGGGATACCCTTGTTTCCATGAGACAGGCACTGGAACAGACGGAGGAACGCCGGGAGAGCGGCGACGATGGAAGCACGCACGGAGAGACAGCGGGGATGGATGCACATGGAACAGACAGGAACGAGAAGCGTGGAAACGGAATTGCATTGAGCAATGTAAACCAGCGGATCCAGCTCGCATTTGGAAACCGCTATGGTCTCCGCCTCTACAGCACGACCGGAATCGGAACAGATGTAGAAATCTGGCTTCCTAAGAAAGTAGACAGAAACGATCTGTGATTTAGAAAAACAGGAAAGAAAAAGCAGGCATGGATTATGAGACATGAGATTATTCGGATGGAACATGTGAATATCAGCAGACCGGGCAGGCATGAGATTGAAGATTTGAACCTGATTATCTGCCGGGGGTACAGCATGGGAGTTGCAGGCGTGGAAAACAGCAAGGAGATACTGGCGGACTTTTTCGAGGGGAAAGGAACGCTCGCAAGAGGCCGGATTTACTTGGATGGACAACCATGGAAGCCGGAAGGAAAACGGGATTTTGAGGATGCCGGCATTTTTGTGATCTCCAAAGACACGGTGTACATGGATTCGCTCGATGTCAGCGAGAATCTTTTTTTGTTACGAAGAAACAGCCTGCGTAAAATCCGGTTGAATGAAAAGGCATTGCATATACAGGGACGTGCACTGCTTGAAAAATACGATCTGCCTTATGCGGCAGATGAACATAGCAGCCATCTGAAGAACGGAGACCGTATTCTGATCGGGATGGTACGCGCCATCACACAGGGGGCGCGTATTCTTGTTTTGCGGGAGATTGTGTCGTGTTTTCCGGGAGAAGAACGCCGGAAGCTGAGACAGTTTGTGAACCGGTTGAAGCAGGACGGTATTACGGTTATATCAATCGATAACCGGGCAGATTTCACGGACCCTTTCTTTGATGAAGTGATTTTGTTCCGGCATCATACCATCTACAAAAAGATCTGTCAAAGCGAAGATACATGGATGATTGACGAGATATTAAAACGCGGTCTGGAGGCGGCAGATACTACCATACCGGAAGTACGCGATGCCAGCGGGAAACCACAGCGAAAGCCGGTGGATTTTTTCGTGTGGGAGACGTTCCGGGATGGCAGCTGGCAGCCGCAGATTTCGATGCGGGCAGGGGAAATCCTTGCGGCACTCGGTACCCCCGGACAGGTGGATGGTGTCTGGTCGGACATCCTTCGTTCCAATGCCATGCAGTCGCGGTTTGAGTTAGATGGCGAGATCATCGCCTACAAAAACATACAGGAGCTTATGAAGCACCGGATTGCGCTTATGGAGTATGGAAACCATACGGAAATCTGCGAGAATCTGACCAACGAGGAAAACATTCTTCTCCCGACATATCCGCGCATATGTTCAGCATTCGGGTTTTATCAGAAGCAGCAAAAGTATATATTGGAAGACAATTTCCTGGGATTGGACAGGCGGGACATCGAGCTGCTGAACCCTGAGACAGAAGCCTGGAAAATAGGAATCTATCGTTATAAGCTGTTTCATCCGCGTGTGCTGATCCTGAAAAACATGCTGCAAAATCTAAACGTCCGGGAAGTCGCATGGCTGAAACGGGAATTGCGGGAGATCGTGGGAAGAGGAAGCAGCGTCCTTCTGCTCGAAAACGAGAGTAAAGTCTGTGTGGATGTTGCGGACCGGCTGGAGGTGATAGCTTGAAGACTGTGCGGTCATTCTATGATAAATATCATATGGAAATCGGAAATATCGTTTTGATCCTGGTTCTTGCTATCGTATTGTTCCCCAGACTTTCTGCAGACTATGTACTGCATCAGTTTGTGATTATCGTACTGTTGACGATGGGACTCTCGCTCGAGATGCTGAGCGGTGTTTTGGATTTCGCATTTATGGCGGAAATCGCAATGACGACGTGCATGGGCGGACTATGCCTGCGGGCAGGGTTTCCGGTCTGGGTGAGCTTAACGGTTATGATACTGGCACAGATGCTGTTCGGGATGGCAAAGGGACTTCTGATCGGAAAAATCCGTGTAAACCCTATTTTGCTGACCTTCATTTTGCAGCAGATCTATCAGGGGATAGCTGCCGTGTTCGGAGATGCGATACAGGCACCGATCCCGAGGGATTACTATGGTTCCTGCATGTTCTGGATGATTTTTTCCGGTATTGCAGTTGTAATTTATGTGTTCCTGCAGTTAATGCTTACACATACATATTATGGGAAATACGTACGGATGCTGGGAGAAAATGAAACCTCGGTCAAAAACAGCGGAATCCGTTTTGATATCTGCCGCATGATTATCTGTGGAATCAGTGGTATTGTATTTGCACAGGTGGCATTGATCTTTTTGTTCATCACCAATGGCGGCAGTGCCGGTATTGGCAGAAGATACCTGTATCCGGTAATTGCGGCAGCGTGTCTTGGCGGAATAAACTTTCTAAAAGGAAAAGGAAACCTGCGCGGCACTGTTTTGGGCAGTCTGTCCATGGTGCTTCTTCTGAATCTGTCAGCGGGGCTTTCTCTTTACAGCTATTTTTCTTATATCTGGGAAATCGCAATTCTTGTAATTGCGGTGGTTATTTTCGCAAGGGAGAGAAAGAACTGAAAATCCTCTCCCTAAATCCGAAACTTGTCCGATTGTGGGAAGGGCAGATCCTCCATATAATAAAACCATCAGATAGATACATCGAAATGATCCCACCGGAAGCCGGACGTGCTTCTGCCATTTCCCTGTATCTGACGGAAGAAAAAAAGAAAATGAGGAGGAAATGACTATGAAAAAACGAAAGAGATTGTTTGGTATTTTGTTGGCAGTAGTTATGACAGTAGCAATGATGACAGGATGTTCTGCAGGAAAGGGCGGCACATCCGGAAGTGGTGTAAAGGTAGGATTCCTGGCACCGACACTCCAGACGGAGTTTATGATTGGAATCGATGAGAAGCTTCACGAGGAATGTGACAATCGTGGATGGGATTATGTATCTGCGAGCTTCGATAACGATTCGGCAGCAGCCGTATCTGCTATCGAGAACATGGTAACCGGAAATTGTAATTACATCGTAGCGATGGTATCCGATACATCCTGTGACGATGCGCTCAAGGCAGCACAGGAAAAGGGCGTCAAGATTATTGAATGTGGTGTTGAGACAGCAGTACATGATCTCGTGCTCAAAACTGACCAGTATTCTATCGGAACACAGATCGGTGATATGGCAGCAGACTGGCTGAACAGCCAGCTCGGCGGCGAAGGAAACATCGTAGTATATACAACCTATCAGAACCAGGATATGCAGGATCGTGGACAGGGTATCCAGGATGCAATCAAGGAGAAAGCTCCGAATGTGAACATTTTGGAAGTCGTTGATATCGGTAAGGATGTTGTAGGATCTGGAACAACCACGACAGAGACGATGCTTCAGAAATATTCGAACCTGAACGGAATCGTGTGCTATGGTGATGCGGCAGCGGTAGAATCTGTTGAGGCAGTGAAGGCAGCAGGCAAGGACAACGAAAACTTTGGCGTATTCGCCTGTGATGGTACAAATCAGGCTTTGAAGGGTATCAATGACGGAACATGCATGCGCGGTACGATGTACTTCGAGCCGATCGGAAGTGTTATGGCGGAATATATCCAGCAGATGGTTGACGGCAAGACAGTCGATGAGGCAGTCGAAACTCCGATCCACGCTGTAACAAAGGCAAATATCGCAGATTACTATAAAGCAGACAAATAAAGATTGCAAAAAGAATGCCTCTGGTGAATCATCGGAGGCATTCTTAGAAAGGGGATGAACTCTGTGAAAAACATACTGAGTGTAAAAAATATCATAAAAACATATCCCGGCGTTATCGCAATCAATGATGTATCGTTCGATGTAGAAGAAGGCGAGATCCATGCTCTGATCGGTGAAAACGGAGCAGGAAAATCAACCCTGATCAAGGTATTGTCGGGAGCGATCGTTCCGGATTCCGGAACGATTGAGCTGGAAGGCAAAAAATACAACCAGATGACACCGAAGCTTGCAAAAGATCTGGGAATCGAGGTCATCTATCAGGAATTTACGCTGGTGCCTGGCATAAGCGCAGCGGAAAATGTATTTCTCGGAGACAAGACGAAGCCCGGTGCGTTCTGCGACATCAAAGATCGCGAAGCGCGTGCCAAGAAAATATTTGATGACCTTCAGGTAGATATCGATGTATCCAGACCGGTAAAGACGATGTCACCGGCGCATCAGCAGCTCGTCGAAATTGCGAAGGCAGTCAGCCGGAATGTAAAGATCCTGATTATGGATGAGCCGACCGCACCACTGACGGTCAGCGAAGTAGAGACGCTGTTTCGTATTGTGCGGGAATTAAAAGCAAAAGGTGTGACGATCATCTTCATCTCCCACCGGTTGGAAGAGTTGTTCGAGCTTGCGGACCGCGTAACGGTTATGCGGGATGGCTGCTATGTCGGTACAGAAAATATAAAAGACATCGACAGGCAGAAGCTGATCACGATGATGGCAGGCCGTGAACTCAAAGAATCGTATCCGTCTCGTACCAGTCAGATCGGCGAGGAAGCATTGCGGGTAGAGCATCTGACAGGAAATGGAGACCATGATATCTCGTTTACCCTGCACCGGGGAGAAATCCTTGGATTTGCCGGACTGGTCGGCGCCGGCCGTACCGAGCTGATGCGGGTAATCTATGGTGCTGATCCGATTGAAAGCGGAAAGATTTTTGTAAATGGCAAGGAAACGAATATCCGTACATGTCAACAGGCAATCCGGCACGGAATCGGATATATCCCGGAGGACCGGAAGGCGCATGGCGCATTTCTCCGGATGAGCATCAAATGGAATGTCGTTGTAAATAACCTGCGTGGCATCTCCAAAGGACCATTCGTTGATGAGAAGCTGGAAAACCAGATTGCCGAGGATTACGAGGAGAAATTCCAGATCAAGACGCCATCTCTGGAGCAAAGGGTGGAGAATCTCTCGGGCGGTAATCAGCAGAAGGTTGTAATCGCAAAGACACTTGCGGCAAACAGTGAAATCATCATCTTTGATGAACCGACGCGGGGAATCGATGTCGGTGCCAAGCAGGAGATCTACAAACTGATGAATCAGCTAGCCGGTGAAGGGAAGGCAATCATTATGGTAAGCTCGGATATGCCGGAGCTTTTGGGTATGTCTGACCGGATTATCACCATCTACGAGGGCAGGAAGACCGGAGAGCTTGCGAAATCAGAATTCGACCAGAACTATATTCTGGATTTAGCATCAGGAGGCGAGGAACATGGAAAAAACAAGTAATAAATTTATAACTTTTTATAAGAAATTTGGTATATATGTATTTTTGGTGGCAGTCGTTATTATCTTCTCGATTATTGCACCGAACTTTTTATCTGTAGCAAACCTGATCAATATTTTACGTCAGGTATCTATTTTCGGTATCGTTGTAATCGGCGTTACGATGGTTATGATCGGTGGAGGTATGGATTTGTCGGTCGGAGGAATCATGGCGGTCGTCGGCATGGTTATGGGCTATTGTATGGTAAATGTCGGGCTGCCGATTCCGGTTGCCGTGATTATCGGCATTGCACTTGGCGTTGCATTTGGTGCCATCAACGGCGTTGTTGCCATCAAGCTGCATATCGCGCCAATCATTGTAACGCTTGCCATGATGCTTGTGCTGCAGGGCGTGGCATATCTGATCACAGGTGGCTATCCGATCACCGGTATGCCGAAAGCATTTTTGACAGTCGGACAGGGATATGTCGGACCGGTTCCGATTCCGGTTATTCTGTTTGTGATCTTCATCGTATTTGGCTGGATTGTCATGAACAAGACATACCTTGGCAGAAATATTTATGCACTTGGCGGAAACAAAGAAGCAGCCAGACTTGCAGGTATCAATGTCAATAAACTGACGGTACTCGTGTATTCTTTTGCAGGATTTGCAGCGAGCATTGCAGCAATCATCATGGTTGCCAGAACAAACGCATCGCAGCCGGGCGCAGGAAGCTCCTATGCATTTGACTGTATGACGGCAGCCTGCTTAGGTGGTGTCAGCATCGCCGGAGGTGAAGGAAAAATCAGCGGTACGGTTGTCGGTGTTATCATCCTTGGTATCCTCGATAACGGACTTGTGCTGATGGGCGTTAATTCCAACTTCCAGAGTGTTATTAAAGGACTGATCCTGCTTCTCGCAGTTGCAATCGACTGCTACCAGGGCGGACAGAAGAGAAAGAAGGCGTGAGACATGGTGACGAGAAAATTACCGTATTATGAGTTTGCAGATGGAATTTACGAGATTGATGAATTTGACTGTGTGAGTGTGTTTGTGATTGTTGGAAGCACACGGGCGCTGGTGATAGACTGTGGAACCGGAATCGGGGATCTCAGATGGGTTATAGAGAACAAAATCACAGATAAACCGTATGATGTTGTGGCGACCCATAACCATGGCGACCATATTGGCGGAGCCGGATTCTTCGACTCGATCTATATTCACCCGGCGGATATGGACTGGGATAGCGGAAATACACTTCCGACTGTGGATTTCCGTAAGAGCTATGCGAAGATCATTGCAGACCGGGCGGATAAACATTACGACTATAATCTGGATGAGGATGTGCGGCCATGGCCGAAGACACCGGAGAAGCTTCCGCTTACGGATGGGCAGGTGTTTGAACTTGGAGACAGGACGGTGACGGCATATCACTGTCCGGGACATACATTTGGCGAGATGGTATTTCTGGATGACAAGACGAAGACACTGTTGCTTGGAGATGCCTGCAACTGCAACTATTATCTGGCGGTTCCGGAGCCGGGACGGGAAAAAGAACGGATCCGGGAAGCGAAGGCAGGACTTGAACGTCTGCGTTCCATGAAGGACAAATATGATTTGATGTATAATTCCCATCATGATTTCAGAGGATTCGGCAATTCCCTCTATCCGGATATTTTAGAAGATGCGATCCATGCATTTGATAGTATATTAGATGGGACAGCAACCTACATATCCGTGACAGATCCTCTGGATCCGGAACATAAGGCTAAGACGTATGTGTCGTATGGCAGATTCCGTGTCGCCTATCAGGGGGACGGAATAGAAAATGTAAAGTAATCACAATTTAAAACCCTTTCCTTTTTAAATATAAAATACCCCACCGGTGCGATCTATGACCGGTGGGGTGTTTCCGTCTTACACGTTCTTATTTATATGCTCTTACACCTCTACATCCCAGAAACCATCCAGCGTAGCGAAGTAATCTTCCGGTGTCTCGGCACGGCGGATCTGCTTTATGCTGCCGTCCTCACACAGCAGAAGCTCTGCGGATTTGAGTTTGCCGTTGTAGTTATAACCCATTGCGAAGCCGTGAGCACCTGTGTCATGGATTACAAGATAATCGCCCATGTCGATCTTCGGAAGCTTGCGGTCGATCGCGAACTTATCGTTGTTCTCACACAGGGAACCGGTCACATCATAGGTGTGGTCGCAAGGTGCATTTTCCTTGCCAAGGACCGTGATGTGATGGTAAGCACCATACATAGCCGGACGCATCAGGTTTACCGCACAGGCATCCACGCCGATGTACTCCTTGTAGATATGCTTCTCGTGGATTGCCTTTGTAACAAGGTGTCCATAAGGGGCAAGCATGAAACGGCCAAGCTCTGTGAACAGGCTGATATCGCCAAGTCCGGCAGGGACAAGCACCTCATCGAATACCTTGTGTACACCTTCGCCAATCTTCAGGATATCATTGCCTTCCTTATCCGGTGTATAAGGGATACCAACACCGCCGGACAGGTTGATGTAGGAAAGCTTGATGCCGGTCTTTTCCTTCAGCTCAACAGCTACCTCGAACAGGATCTTTGCAAGGGTCGGGTAGTAGTCATTTGTGACCGTGTTACTTGCAAGGAAGGAATGCAGGCCGAACTTCTTTGCACCTGCGTCACGCAGCTCTGTATAAGCTTTGAACAACTGCTCTTTTGTCATGCCGTATTTGGCATCGCCGGGATTGTCCATGATGGTTGTGGAGATCGAGAAGGTTCCGCCCGGATTGTAACGGCAGAATACTGTCTCCGGAACACCGCATGTATCCTTTAGGAACTGTACATGTGTGTAATCGTCTAAGTTGATGTTTGCACCGAGCTTCTTTGCGAGAACGAATTCCTCAGCTGGTGTGTCGTTCGATGAGAACATGATGTCGGAACCTGTGATGCCCATTTTCTCTGACATCAGAAGCTCTGTATAAGAAGAACAGTCGGTACCGCAGCCCTCTTCCTTCAGGATCTTCAGGATGGTTGGGTTCGGAGTTGCCTTGACTGCGAAATATTCTTTATAACCTTTGTTCCATGCAAATGCCTGCTTTAATTTTCTTGCATTTTCACGGATGCCCTTCTCGTCGTAGATATGGAACGGAGTCGGGTATGTCTTTACGATCTCTTCGATCTGTGCTTTCGTTACAAATGGTGTCTTCATGATATTCCTCCTATATGTAGTAGGTGTTTCTGTTTATCAGCCTTTTTATTCACGCTCTCTATAATCTAGAAGTAAAACTGCGTTTTGTCAAGTAAAATGGCGTAAAAAACTTGATATCTAATTGAAAATAAATATCGAAGATGGTATCATAAATTATTATGTGCGGTTTTGGTGCAGATGATTGCGGATACGACGCAGGAACATACCGGAAACGACTGCGGACAGGATGCAGTTCGTTGGCGGGATAAAATAAAAAGAAAACAGGAGTGTTGGATACATGGCAGATAACGGCGAATCAGGAATGAACTACGACAATATATTTATAAGGATGCTGAGCAGAGTGGGTGATGCGATGCTTTTATCCATTCTTTTTGTGCTTTCGTGCGTCCCGATTATTACGATCGGCACAGCATTTACTTCGCTTTACTATACAGCGATGAAAGGAATCTCCGGTGATGATGGTTATATCTGGAAGTTCTATACACGGAGCTTCAAGCAGAACTTCAAGCAGGCAACCGGTATGTGGATGCTCTTTTTAGTCGCATTTTTCATCCTGTCGGTAGATATCTGGTTCTGGATGACACAGTGGAAGGCAACTGGAAATGCACTCGCGAAGCCGTTTTTGTTCGTGAGTGTCGTGCTTCTTACCCTGACAGTTATGACGTTTATCTATACATTTGCTTTGCAGGCGAAGTTCGATAATTCGTGGAAGGTGCAGCTTCGGAATGCATTTTTGCTAAGTATCAAGAATTTCCCGATGACACTTCTGATGCTGCTTACGTATCTGGTGATTGCATGGTGCTTCTATTATGACATTGTTATTTCTATTATTGTATATGTGCTGATCGGATTCGGTGCGGTTGGATATCTGTGGGCGTACATTATGCTCAGATGCTTCAAGCCATACCTGCCGGAAGAAGATCTGCATGCACATGATGAGAGCGTATTGCTGCATGAGGTTGATAAGGATTTGGACGAGGAATCCGGGGACACGGACAACGATGCGGAACAAACGGTGGATGATGCACCTGCAAATGATACAGAAACTGACGCCGACGATGAAAGTGCAGAGGAATAAAACACCGGGAAGCCGGAAGGATAGAAACGATGAAGGCAAATGCGAAAAAAGAAACTATATATGTGAATATCATCATGCTTGTGGTATTTTTCTTCGCATTTCTGGGAACGGAATACCTGTTTGATAATTGTATGATGTACGT
Source organism: Coprococcus hominis (ex Arizal et al. 2022) (assembly GCF_040094675.1). NCBI lineage: Bacteria > Bacillati > Bacillota > Clostridia > Lachnospirales > Lachnospiraceae > Coprococcus > Coprococcus hominis (ex Arizal et al. 2022). The sequence goes on along the minus strand of NZ_JBBNHG010000041.1, from coordinate 64,752 downwards.
GACAGATGCATCAGGCGTAGTGCGTGCGCAGAATCAGATGCTTGGCGTAAGCGCAATCGGGTTTCTGCTATACAACTGGATTTCCGGTTTCTTCGCGGATAAGAGTCCGTGGGTGACCGGGGGAACCGGACTGTTTGCGTTCGGCATTGGAGCCGGGTGTATGGGCTGTATTATCCTGCATGCGGGATATGTGCAGATGATGATCGCGGGCGGAGTACTGTTTTTCCTGCTGGGCGTGGTTGGGGCTGGTGTACATTACCGGATGGCATACTCGGTTTATGATCGTGCAATGCTTGCGAGATGTGTTGGGTTTGCGTATGCAGGGGGAATCTTCCTCCAGTTTCTGAATAATAATATGATTCATGAAAATCACACCCAGGCGGTTGCACTGTGTGCAGGGACCGGGTATCTGTTGTTTGTGCTTTGCACTCCGGACAGGAAGGGAAGTCTTCCGTGTCAGGAGCAGGAGGGTGGATATCCCATCGCCGGACAATCGCAGGAGGCTTGCCGGACAGAAGGACATACAATATTCTGTTTACGTTGGGATTATGCTGATCGGAATTGTCTTTCTCCAGACGATTGTATTTACAACGCTTGACAATGCGGTTACTGCGGTGCATGCATCGGGCGGCGTGGATATCGGACAATGGCCGCGCCTGCTGCTTGCGTTAAGTGGAATTGCGGCTGGCTTTCTGTATGATATACGCGGTCGGAGATGGATGCATATGATTATGTATTGCGTGACGCTTTTGTCTACAATCTGCGTGATCGTGATTGGGTTTGGCGGACCGTTCCTGCTGGGGCTGCTTGTATTTTATCTGTCTGCAGGCTTTTTCTCGGTATATTTTACAGTTGGATTTATGGATATCTCCTATCATAGTGCGAAACCGAAGCTCTGGGCCGGATTGGGCCGGGCTGTGAATAATGTTTGCGCGCTGATGATCATGACATTGGCAGGTGGATTCGCTTCTGTGCGGTATGAAGTGATGATTGTTGCGGTCATTCTCTTTTTTCTGATCAGCGTGTTGGCGTTTTCGTACCAGAACATTCTGATAGGGATGGAGCTTAGAAGCATGGAAGCTGCAGCATCCGCATTGATGCCACAGACAGGCGGGACAGCGGAAGCGGAGAATAAGCAGACAGGCGGGGCAGCAAAACCGGAGGATAAGCAGACCGATCTGTCCACGACGGATAAATTCACAGCCTTCGGCGAACAATACAGCTTGACGGAACGGGAGCGGGAAGTGCTCCGGGCATTGCTTTCCTCGGGTGAAAATGTACAGGATATTGCACATACACTTGGTATCTCCCGGGCAGCAATCTATCGTCACATCTCGAATATGAATGAGAAGACCGCGACGAAGGCACGTATGGGGCTGATTCAGTTCTATTATGGGTGGAACCCTGAAAAATAGCGTATTTTTGTGCATTTGAGACATATGTCAACTACCATAGCAGGCGAAAATCTGCTATGGTTATTTTAGTTTATGGGCATTTTCGCTGAAATGAAAACAAAAAGAAAGAGGAGGAACAAAGCTATGAACAGGAAGAAAAGACTATTACCGCTTCTGATGGCATTGCTTTTGATCGTGAGCTATCTGCCGGTGATGCGAAGCTATGCGGCAGAGTGCATTGTAAGAGGAGATAATCATACGCCATGGAACAGCGTACAGGATGGTGTGTTCACGTATGATGGCGGAACGATGACGATTACGACATCAAACGGAAGCTTGACGGGGGCAGCGGATAATGTAACGGTACCAGAGAATACTACAGTAACAGTTACTCTTTTCCCGAGAGATGGATATACTGTACAGTTAGTGGAGAATGGCAATCAAGTAACGTTGAACAATAACGTGTATACGGTAGAAACTTCCGCGAATCAGCCGGAATTGAAGTTCGAAGCTTGTTTCACAAATCCGGGTGGTGGTAACAATCCGGGTAATCCGAATCCACCGGCTGGTAACCAGCCAATCTGCCTGATCTTAGAAGGCGATGCATTCAAAGGGGCAGATGATACAGATTACTATCATTATATGAAATCGCAGGATAAAAATTTCGAAATATATGTGGACCTTGATGATACCGGAAACTCTCGGTCGCAAACCATGGATAACCTGATGAAAGAACAGAAAGTATCTTTGGCACCGGAATCTCAGTCAACATATCGTTTCGCGGATTCTGTTTCGAATGCGCGAGTTACTGTTATGTGTTCATCAGGAACATATACGATAACTACACCGGGAACCACATCAAATGGCTCTTCCGGGGAACGGTCATTTGCAGTAAAAAAAGGAGAAAGTGAATCGCACATCCAGATTGATAAGAATTCTGAGACATTGACAGTAACCTGGGCGTATGACAGCGATTCCTTCGGTGCGGACGCATATCTGGAACATGGAAAGGCACAGATAACCGCGATTGAGGGTGTGAGTGATTTTTCAACTCTGTTCGGAGGCAATCCGGGAGATGCTAAGGGCGGAAATATTGCGGTTCCGGCGGGAAAGAAGGTAACAATTAAACTTGTTCCGGATTATGGCTATCAGGTCGCAGGATTGCAGTTGAACGGTGGCGTGACCTTGCAGCCGGATGATGCGCAGACATCGACGTTTACATTTGTTATGGGTAATAGTCCGGTTCATATGAAGGGGCTTTTCACGAAGGTATCGGATACAGTGAATTCAAACAGCAAACAGATTGAGGCTGCAAGCATTATCAATGGTGCTAATGCAGCCGCAAGCGGCAATCTGAGACTGACGGTATCGGATGCAGAGAGCTATGACACGACGGCTGCACAGGCGCTGGTATCCGGTGCGCAGTCTGCACAGGCAGTCGATCTGAAGCTGGATCAGATTGTCAGTAAGGGAAATGGTTCGAACTGGGAAAACAATATTACAGAGTTTGAGAAACCGGTCACATTGAATCTCGCACTGGATAATTACGATGCAAACTATGATTATACGGTTGTGCGTAACCATAATGGCAAGCTGACCGAGCTTTCGACAACGGTCGAGCAGGGAACGATTTCCTTCGAGACAAATCAGTTCTCAACCTATATTATTGTGAAGAAGTCGAAGGCTGCAGGCGTGGACAAGCCATCGACGACACCATCAACAACGACACCATCGACGACACCGGCAGCGCCGGATACAGATGTTACGAAGCCGGCAGCCAAGGATACGAAACCGGCAAAGACAAATGACACAGCTTCGCCAAAGACCGGAGATGCGATGCCGGTTGCAGGGATGATGCTTGTTCTGGCAGGAAGCCTGACCGGGTATGTCGTAATTCGAAGAAAAAGAAGATAAATCCTCCATTCTGAATGGAAAATGTGTGTGCCGCGTGCAGAGAAGAAAAATCTGTACGCGGTTTTTCTTTTTTAATTGTTATTTTTTACACTTTCCAATATAATGAAACTATGACAAAAAATGGGAGGTACACATATGCCATACAAACGATACGGGAGACGCATCTTGGCAATCCTGCTGGCGGGGATTTTATTTCTTACGAACTGGGGGATGAACAACGCGCAGACGATGGCGCGGGCAGCGGATGCAAAGGATTATGCGAACGTTGTTGTGTTTGCATATTTTAAGGGAGATGCGGAAGGCGCTTCATATTTCCAGACAAATCGTGCGAAAATCCTAGGTTTGTATGATGGCGCAAAGAACCGTTCTTTCACGAATTATCTGTCTGCTGTTTCCTATGGAAAACTTCGTGTGAAAAATTATTTCCCACAGGATGATGGCACAACACTTTCTGCCTGTGCACTTTCGGTTACGGAAGCTTCTGTGCAGGCAGGTGGAAATATGGATACGACGATTGTGAGTGAAATCCTGGCGAACATTCCGGCACTTTCCGGGCAGGTGTTAGACTATGACGGAGATGGATACATCGACAATCTCACTGTCATTATGAAGTCGGAGAAAGAATCCCAGACATCCGGCAATTCACTCGTCGCGCATCACGCATTTTATCCGACAGATAAGAACTTACGATATGGTGGGAAGGAAGTCGGACATTATAACATGATCAATACACCACAGTTTTTAGGTGCAGGCAATACGACGATGGCTCAGGAATCCGGTGTACTCGCACATGAATTCCTGCATGGACTTGGCTTCCCGGATCTTTATACAAGTGATGGAACCTATCCGGTCGGGAACTGGGATATCATGGGCGGCGCAGATTATGGAATGTCTTATCCGCTTGCGTATATGCGGATGAAAGTGGGCGGCTGGCTTATGCTGGATACGGTTACTACATCGCAGACGCTGACACTGGACACGCAGGATAAGCAGGACGGTCATCCGGCATATATTCTGAAATCACCGCTCAATGAGCAGGAGCTTTTTGTTGTGGAATTCCGGAAGAAGGATACGGGTCTCGACAGCTATGACCGGTTTATTGGAGGATCCGGCGTGATTGTCTACCGGATCAACCCGGCAGTCGAAGGCTTAAGCAATCTGTATGGACAGACCGGTGTGTATGTGTTCCGTCCGCAACCGGGGCAGACAGGATATTCCCAGATGGCAGAGAGCGTCTATAAAGCATATCTTTCCAAAGAAGAAGGACGGACAACCATCGGCAAATCCGACCTTTCCGCAGGTCTCTCCGATGGCGCACTGACTTTCTCAGATGGAACGAATTCTGGAATCGTGATCAGTGAGGTCGGCAGTGCCAAGGGCAGTCAGATTACTTTAAAGGTGGATTTCCCGAAGGTTTCGGACTCTGCGAAATGGACGGATTGTGGATTTGCCTCTGTAGCCGGAAATAGCAAAAATGCATGGAACCAGATAGCGATGACGCTTTGCGGACAGAAACCGTACGTGCTTACGTATACGAAAGATGATGCAGCGCTTACGCTATATTCCTGTGAGCAGGACACGTGGAAAAAACTATATCAGCAGAAAATCTCCGAGAACTATGGAAATGAAATAAAGCTCTGTTCCTACAATGGATCGTTTTATTTTGCATATGCGGATGCAGCAGGGATAGAGATTGAAAAGTTGGATGCATCCTGCAGTCGCGTGACAGAGAAACAGACGATTGCTGGAGCTGCGGATTTTGATATGCAGGCTGGCGCAGATGGCGTGTATCTTGTATACACGCAGAACAATACGACCGCATATGCGAGATGTTTCAAAGCCGGAAGTTTGTCCGTGACAACCAATCTCGGAAGCTATTACACGACCGCCGGGACAAATCATTTTGCAGGTCAACCAAAGCTCATTTCGATAGGCTCTTCGATGTATGCGTCCATACGGAATACAGGGACGATGGCGGTTCACACATTTTGCCTGGATGCAAATGGAAACCACAAAGAAGTGAGTGATGCAGCGACAAAAGGAAGCACGTATGGCATGGCAACGGATGGGAAAAACCTGTATGTTGCCACATGCAGCGAAGGCATACTTGTCAACCGGTATGATGGAAAAGCATGGCATTGCTCAAAAATGAAAGATGGCACAATCTCGGATGTAGTTCCGGTGTGCAGGCAGGGAACACTGTTCGTGCTCACATCGGGTGCCTATACAGGGACAACCAATCTGTACCGGTATGATGTGGCAAATGACCAATTTGCGCAGGAAGGAGTCTCACTCGATTCGTATTCTACATCGCAGACGATCTGTGCGGCGGATGGAACGTTGTATGTTTCGTATCTGCGTGGGGCAGACAAGACGTTTGTCATCAAGAAAAAGAGCGTGACAGTCACACCGGCGCCGGAACCAACCCCGGATCCGGGAACAAATCCAGAACCGGGAACAAACCCAGATCCGGGAACAAATCCAGAACCGGGAACAGGTGGCGAGACAACGACCACGACGGAGGCAGCTACGACCACGACGGAGGCACCAACGCCGACGCCAACCCCAACGCCGGTTGTAACGCCGGATGTGACGGTGTCTTACCGCACGCACATCCAGACCTTCGGATGGGAGAACACCTGGCGGCAGAACGGCATGATGTCCGGGACTTCCGGAAAAGCGAAAAGACTGGAGGGAATCGAAATCAAAGTATCCGGTAATTCCGGTATAGGAATCCAGTACACGACGCATTGCCAGAGCTATGGCTGGCTGCCTTGGTCTGCGAACGGTGACATGAACGGCACGCAGGGGGAAGCAAAACGTCTGGAAGCAATCAAGATCCAACTGACCGGATCCGACAAGGATAAATATGATGTCTATTACCGCGTGCATGCGCAGAGCTACGGCTGGCTTGGCTGGGCGGCAAATGGCGCACCGGCAGGAACCGCAGGTTATGCGAAGCGTCTGGAGGGCATTCAGATCGTGGTCGTGAAGAAGGGTGCGGGATTCAACCGGAATATGCAGGGAATCGCATCGCAGTTTGCGAATGCATTTTACGCGGCGCCGGGACAGAGCATGAATCCGCAGATCGCGGGTGCGGACAGCCCGAATGTTACATATCGTACCCATGTGCAGAGCTATGGCTGGCAGGGCTGGAAATATAACGGGGCGATGAGCGGCACATCCGGACAGGCAAAACGACTCGAAGGAATTGAGATCAAACTGACGAATGCACCGTATTCCGGCGGCATCTGCTACACAACCCATGTGCAGAGCTACGGATGGCAGGAACCGACAAACAATCCATCTGCATGGCGCAGAAATGGAACGATGAGCGGCACATCCGGGCAGGCAAAAAGACTCGAAGCCATCTGTATTGCATTGACAGGAGATATGCAACGGCATTATGATGTATACTATCGTGTGCATGCGCAGAGCTTCGGCTGGCTTGGCTGGGCGAAAAACGGCGCACCGGCAGGAACCGCCGGCTATGCAAAACGATTGGAAGGGATAGAGATCCGGCTTGTACCGAAGGGACAGGCAGCTCCGGGCAGTACAGCAAGATCCTATATCTCTGCATATTAAATAGAAAAACAGGAGAGGAAGACATTATGAACGCAAAATGGAAACGGCTAGTGACCGCAATTTTGATGATGGCGCTGCTGCTTGGACCGATTGTATCGATGCAGACACCGGCACGGGCGGCGGACGGAGAGGACGACAATACGTTTATTGTCGGCTTCGATGCGGAGTTCCCGCCATATGGCTACAAGGACGATAACGGCGAATATGTCGGCTTCGATCTGGATCTGGCACAGGAGGTATGCGACCGGAACGGTTGGACACTGAAGAAGCAGCCGATCGAGTGGAACTCGAAGGATATGGAATTAAATTCCGGTTCGATCAGCTGTATCTGGAACGGATTCACGATGAATGGCAGAGAGGATGACTATACTTGGACAAAGCCATATGTCGATAATTCACAGGTGGTTGTCGTGCGTAAGGATTCCGGCATCACACAGCTTAACGATCTTTCTGGGAAGGTCGTTGCCGTGCAGGCAGACAGCTCTGCGCTTGCGGCACTCACAGGCGAGGATGCAAGCGAGGAGAATAAAGCACTGTGTGAGACCTTCAAGGATCTGCAACAGGTAAGCGATTACAACAGTGCATTCATGAATCTGGAGTCGGGCGCGGTCAATGCAATCTGCATGGATATCGGTGTCGCAAACTACGAGATCGAATCCCGCGGGGATAAATTCATGATGCTCGAGGATCGTCTGTCTTCCGAGGAATATGGAATCGGATTTAAAAAGGGAAATACAGAGCTCCGTGATAAAGTGCAGGCAACGCTGCTTGACATGCTTGCCGATGGTACATTTGACGAGATTGCAGAGAAATGGGGACTGGAGGAATCCATCTGTCTGACTGCAGACGATGAGGTGCAGGAAGAGACAACCGCAGATGACAATACATTTGTTGTCGGCTTCGATGCGGAGTTCCCACCATATGGATATAAAAATGATGACGGCGAATACGTCGGCTTCGATCTGGATCTGGCACAGGAGGTATGTGACCGGAACGGCTGGATCTTGAAGAAACAGCCGATTGAGTGGAACTCGAAGGATATGGAATTAAATTCCGGTTCGATCAGCTGTATCTGGAACGGATTTACAATGAATGGAAGAGAAGACGCCTATACATGGACGACGCCGTATGTCGATAATTCGCAGGTAGTCGTTGTGCGTAAGGATTCCGGTATCACACAGCTTACCGATCTTTCCGGGAAGGTCGTTGCCGTGCAGGCAGACAGCTCTGCACTTGCGGCACTCACCGGTGAGGATGCAAGCGAGGAGAATAAAGCGCTTGCAGAGACATTCAAGGAACTGCAGCAGGTAGGCGATTACAACAGTGCATTTATGAATCTGGAGTCGGGCGCGGTCAATGCGATCTGCATGGATATCGGTGTTGCAAACTACGAGATCGAATCCCGCGGGGATAAATTCATGATGCTCGAGGATCGTCTGTCTTCCGAGGAATACGGAATCGGATTTAAAAAGGGGAATACAGAGCTTCGTGATAAAGTACAGGCGACATTGCTTGACATGCTTGCTGATGGTACATTTGAGGAGATCGCAGAGAAATGGGGACTGGAGGAGTCCATCTGCCTGTCGCCGGACGATCAGGTACAGGATGGAAATGCCGCTGCGGCAACTGCGACAGATACCACATCCACAGGCAAGAAGAACACAAGCTTCTGGGATAAGTTCTGCTCGATCACAAAGCAGCTTGCAGAAGGTCTGCTCGCATCCCTGGTAATCTTCTTCCTGACACTTTTGTTCTCCCTGCCGCTTGGACTTCTGGTTGCAGCAGGCAGAATGTGTAAGATTGCACCGATTCGCTGGCTGGTGAAGTTCTACATTTCCATCGCACGTGGTACGCCGTTGATGTTACAGCTTTTGGTTGTATTTTACGGACCATATTATCTGTTTGGCGCGACGCTTACGACAAGCTATCGTTTCCAGGCGGTTATCATTGGATTTGCCTTAAACTATGCAGCATATTTCGCAGAGATCTACCGCTCCGGTATTCAGGCAGTGCCACAGGGACAGCATGAGGCAGCGAAGATCTTAGGATACAGCAAGATCCAGACGTTCTTCAAGATCGTGTTCCCACAGATGGCGAAGAACATCCTGCCTTCTGTCACAAACGAGGTTATCACACTGGTTAAGGATACGTCGCTTGCATTTGCAATTTCTTATACGGAGATGTTTACACTTGCCAAGCAGGTGGCAGCCGCACAGACAACGATTATGCCGCTGTTTATCGCCGGTGTGTTCTACTACATCTTTAACTTTGTCGTTGCGTTTGTGATGGAGAAGATCGAAAAACGCATGAATTATTATAGATAGGAGGGCTACGATGAACTTACTGGAAGTAAAAAATATAAAGAAAAGCTTCGATGATCTCGAAGTGTTGAAGGATATCAGTATGTCGGTGGCTGAGAGCGAGGTTATCTCAATTCTTGGACCATCCGGTTCGGGAAAATCGACCTTCCTGCGCTGCATGACAATGCTGGAGAAGATTGACGGCGGAAGCATGGTGTACTGCGGAAAGGAAGCGGTCAATTCCGACAGCGGCGTTCCGGTCTATGCAGACAAGGCAGACTTAAAGGAGATCCAGAGCTATTACGGACTGGTATTCCAGAACTTTAATCTGTTCCCACATTATTCCGTGCTGAAGAATATCGCAGATGCACCGATCCACGTGCAGAAGCGTGACAAGGATGAGGTGTATGCCGAGGCGAAGGAACTGCTTCGCAAGATGAACTTAGAAGATAAGGGCGACTATTATCCATATCAGTTATCTGGCGGACAGCAGCAGCGTGTGGCGATTGCCCGTGCGCTTGCGTTAAAACCGAAGATGCTCTTCTTCGATGAGCCGACATCGGCACTCGATCCGGAGTTGACCGCCGAGATCTTAAAGGTGTTGAAGGAGCTTGCCGCAGAGAAGATGACAATGGTAATCGTAACCCATGAGATTGGTTTCGCCCGGAGCGTATCCGACCGCGTGATCTTCATGGATGGCGGCGTGATCGTTGAGGAAGGAAAGCCGGAGGATGTCATCGACAACCCGAAGACTGACCGTGCCAAGGCATTCCTCAAGAAAATGCAAGAAATGTAGAAAAAATCCCCTGCAGAGTGTGTCTGCAGGGGATTTCTATTTTGTACGCTGTGCGTCCGTTTAAGAAGATTACATCTTCTCCGGCTCGTCATACTCGACACCCTTCGTGTCGACGGTAACGGTCTTGATACGCTGGTCTTCAAGCGGTCGGTCCATGTAGTCGGTTGGAACATCCGCAATCTTATTCACAATATCCAGACCATCCACGATCTTGCCGAAAGCAGCATAGCTTCCGTCGAGATGCGGACTATTCTTGTGCATGATGAAAAACTGCGAACCGGCGGAGTTCGGCATCATGGTACGTGCCATAGAAAGAACACCCGGTTCGTGCTTCAGATCATTCGCAAAACCATTCTGTGCGAACTCGCCGCGGATTGAATATCCAGGACCTCCTGTACCATTTCCGTCCGGGCAGCCACCCTGGATCATAAAACCATTGATGACACGATGGAAGATCAATCCATCGTAAAACCCTTTCTTAATCAGAGAGATAAAATTCTTTACTGTGTTTGGTGCGATATCCGGATACAGTTCGAACGTCATAACATCGCCGGATTCCATTGTCATTGTAACAATTGGATTACTCAAATTTATCATCCTTTCTTGTATTTTTATCTAAAAGATGATAGTATAATACCATTATTGTAAAATTACATCAAGTGTGTAATTTTTTAAAAAGTTATGTAAACTAAAATGCAAAGAAGAGGTACGAAAAGTGAGAAAAACGGTGATTCGAGTCGTGAAGGGAATCATATTGTTGGTGGCGATTGTCACACTTGCCAATATGACCTATAAACATATACGAACCTATTACGATGATTATATGGACGAATACAAGGGAACGGAGTCGACACAGGGCGAAGATGTAACTGTTACGATTCCGGAAGGCGCATCTGTCAAGGAAATCGCGCAGATCCTGAAGGACAATGGATTGATCAATTATCCGCGTGCATTTACAAAGCGTCTGCAGGACTCTGAGTACCGTGGCAAGCTGCATGGTGGTACATACACCTTGAATACTGGTATGACAACCTTGCAGATGATGGCAGCCATGAGCCCGACATTCGAGGAAGATCAGCCAGTCGATTATCTGGTTGTGCCAGAGGGCTTTACGGTAGAGATGATAGCAGCGCGGTGCGAAGATCAGGGAATCTGTTCTGCAACTGAATTTTTAAATGCATGCAAATCGGTTACGAAATCTGATTTTGCATATCTGGCAGACATACCGGCAGGTGCCAATGTCAATTATAAGGTACAGGGCTTCCTGTTCCCGGCAACTTACGATATTTATGAGTCGACGACAGCGGAATCATTAGTCGATTATATGTTGAGAACGTTCGACAACTACTATACACAGGAACTGCAGGATCGTGCGGCAGAGCTTGGATACAGTGCATTTGAACTTGTGACGAGAGCTTCCATTGTAGAACGTGAGGCAAAGGTGGATTCAGAACGTGCGACGATTGCAGGTGTTATCAACAACCGTCTGAAAGCAGAAATGCCTTTGCAGATGTGTCCGACTGTCTTATATCCATTGACCGATGGAATGTATGACAAGAGTCAGGTTCTGTACGAGGATCTGGAACTGGATTCTCCATACAACACCTATAAGAATGCCGGACTTCCGGTAGGTCCGATCTGTAATCCGGGACTGGCATGTATCCAGGCAGTATTGTATCCGGAAGAGCATAATTACCTGTATTACCATGTTGGCGACGAAGATGCAGGTACACATATCTTTACAGAAAACTATGAAGATCACATAGATACACAGATTATTGGTGGACCAAACGGCGTGACACCGGATGGAGAAGCATCCACCGAGGAATCGACAACCGAAGAATCACAATAGGAATAAATAATGTATTAGGAGGGACGTTATGAGAACTTTTAATTTTAGGGCGCGAAACATCGGCGAAGAAAAATATCTGTCATACACAATGGGCGAGGATTGTGAGTTAGATGAGGATGTTTTGGATTACTGTCAGGACAATGCGCCGGAAGAACTGATAGAGATTATCTATGAAGAAGATGACGATTATGATTATCTGACCTACCAGATTACGGGCAAGACATCTCTGGAGGAGTACATTGCGCAGGAGCATGATTGCGAGAGCGTACTGCTCATCCTGCGGAATGTCGCACAGGAGATGATTTCCTTGAAGGAGCAGGCGATTCCACTTTCGTATGTATTGCTGAATCGTGGATTTATCTACGTGGATGCTGAGAAGAAGACAGTACAGTTCCTGTGCCTGCCAATCGAAAGCAAGGGCGCACTTTCTGTAGAATTCAAGAGCTTTGTACGCCAGCTGCTTGCGAACATGAAATACGATGTGGAAGAGGATCTGAATTATGTTGGTAAGCTCCTCACGTATATCAATGGAGATAACTTCAATCTGCGTGGCTTGATCGGACTTGCAGAGGCGTTGATGGAAGAGGAAGGAATCAGCTTCGAGGAGGCTGGAGCCATTGATGCAGACGGTGTAGAAGTTGTAAGTGCAGAGGAAGAAGCACCGGCAGAAAATATCAGCGACATCATGAATAGCCTGCAGGAAGAGGATGATACACCACTTCCGGAGATCGGCGACGATGAAGAAGACGAAGAGGAAGAAGCAGAGGAACCTGTAAAGGAAGAGGAAGAACTGGAAAGTATCCTTCCAGCTGGCATGCAGGTAAAGGAAGAAGAAACACCGGTAGAGGAGAAGGTGGCAGAACCGACAGAGGCTGTCGAGGAGACACCAGCACCTGTCGAGGAAGCACCGGCACCAAAGCCAGTGATGGAAAAGCAGGAAGCACCAAAGCCGGAACCAGTAGCAGAAAAACCAGAGGTTTCCCCAGCTGCAGAGCAGATCCTGTCACAGGTGAAGCCAGAGGGGGCAACAAATGGTGGCGAGAAGCTGCAGTTAAAGACAAACAAGAAGGAATCCGATATCAACCTGATCAAGGATCGGATCAAGGAGCTGGTTGGAGAAGTTCCATCTGCAAAGCCGACAGCACAGCCAACCAAGAATATCCAGACATTGGAAGATCTGGATCATTTCTTAGACAAGCCACCTGTGGTTAAGCGGAATGTGGTAAAGGTAAACCGTGCGGCAATCATCCAGCAGACAGAGGCTGAGATGGAGGCAGCTGAGGCAGAAGCAGCAGCTGAGACAGCAGAGTCTGCTGAACCGGAAACAACCGTACAAAACGAAGAACCGACAAGCGGACAGACAGAAAACATCAAGGTGCCTGTGATCGAGGATATCTACGATGACATGAACATTGAGAAGAAAAAGGACGATGAAAAGGACAAGAAGCCAAAGAGTACATCTATTTTGAATAAATCTGTAACAGAGCTTGTAAAAGATGCCGTTGGTGCTGTGAGTGCAGCGACTGCAGCAACCAATTCGCCGAAAGCATTGCCATATCTGATCCGTGTAAGTACAGAAGAGCGTATCATGCTGAACAAGGCGATCTTCAAGATCGGAAAGGCAACCAGAGGCGTGGACTATACCGTTGGCGGAAATGGAGCGATCAGCCGTCAGCATGCATTTATCATTCAAAAAGATGGGGTATGTTATATCAAAGATAACAAGTCTACGAATCATACATATGTGAATGGAAAGCGTGTAGAGGATGGGGTAGAAGAAATTCTGACACATGATTCTCTCGTAAGACTTGCAGATGAAGAGTTTACATTTAAGATTCGCTAATTAGGATGATTATATCATGAGGAGGTAGCAAATGAAGGGGTTAGAGTTGAATGTAACAAAACAAAACGGAATGACATTGGTGGAGTATCAGCTTGGAGTAGCAGATGTCTATGACGACAGAGTGTCAGACAAGGTTGCACAGCTCGGAAATATTATTCCGTTCCAGTACAAGGACGAGGATGGAAAGAGAAGTATTGTCTCTTATGTGCATCATGACACTTCTCTGGAAGTGATGCTGCGTCAGACATTGAAGAAGGCAGATGTACTTGCAATCCTGAAGGGACTGTTGTGTGCATTTGAGATTGGTGCAGCAGGTGTGCAGATCTGTTATCTGGTACGCGATCTGAATTATATCTATGTAGATCCTGAGAGCAAGGCAGTAAAGTGCATTATGGTTCCTGTAAAGCAGGATCCGTTGGGACAGTCTGATATCCCGGATTTCTTCCGAAATATTGTGTCACATATGCGCTTTGATGAAGCAGACAAGGATGATTATGTAGCAAGAATCCTGACCTTGATCAATACGGATCATTATTCCAATATGAAATTAAAGGGACTTGTAGATGCGGAGATGGAGAAACTTGGTCTCTTCTATACAAGAGACGAGGGACTTAAGAAGGAAGCAGATACAACCCCAGCTCCGGAAGTACAGAACCAGAATGTAAAAGTAAATCGTGTCGGCGTGATGAACAACATGCGTCCACAGGGTATGCCAGCGATGGGACAGCCAATGGGACAGCCGGTGCCACCGATGGGTGGACAGCCAATGATGGGACAGCCAGTACCACCGATGGGCGGACAGCCAATGATGGGACAGCCGGTACCACCGATGGGCAGACAGCCAATGGGGCAGCCGGTACCACCGATGGGCGGACAGCCAATGGGACAGCCGGTACCACCGATGGGCGGACAGCCAATGGGACAGCCGGTACCACCGATGGGCGGACAGCCAATGGGGCAGCCAGTACCACCGATGGGGCAGATGCCGAAGCCGGAAATGCCAAAACCACAGGCACCAGCACCGGAGGCACCAAAGCCAGAGATGCCGAAGCCGGAAATGCCAAAGCCACAGGCACCAGCACCGGAGGCACCAAAGCCAGAGATGCCGAAACCGGAAATGCCAAAGCCACAGGCACCAGCACCAGAGGCACCAAAGCCAGAGATGCCGAAACCGGAAATACCAAAGCCACAGATGCCACCAATGGGACAGCGTCCAGCGATGGGCGGACAGCCGATGATGGGGCAGCCAGTACCACCGATGGGTGGACAGCGCCCTCCGATGGGACAACCAATGATGGGGCAGCCTATGATGGGACAGATGCCAAGACCACAGGCGCCACAGATGCAGAACGGCAACCTGATGGGACAGCTTGGCGGTGCACGCCCGATTCCACACTTTGTGCGTAAATCAACTGGTGAGATCATCAATATTACAAAACCAGAATTTATCATCGGTAAGTCAAAGACGAAAGCCGATTATGCAATAGAGAACAACAGCGCAATCAGCCGGGAGCATTGTATTGTAATCCAGCGCGATGGCGTGAACTATATTAAGGATAACAATTCTACAAACCATACCTATGTAAACGGGGTAGAGTTGCAGCCGGGTAAGGAAGTGCTTCTGAAGCATAAGACAGAAGTTCGATTGGGAGATGAGGAATTCACATTCCTTCTGAGAAAAGGAGAGTAATATGGAGTACATTGCAACATATCACACCGATGTAGGTACAAGAAAAGAAACGAATCAGGACTCTCTTGCAATCAAGGTTGTGAACACAAAAGAGGGAAATGTTGCATTTGCAATCGTGTGTGATGGCATGGGAGGACTCGCAAAAGGCGAGGTTGCCAGCAAAGAGGTAATCGAAGCATTTTGTACATGGTTTGATGACACGCTGGTGGATGAAATCCAAAATGGAACATTCACAGAGCAGAATCTTGTATCACAGTGGGATGATATTATCCAGATTCAGAATCGCCGGCTGGGCGCATATGGAGAGGAAAATCATTTGCAGCTTGGTACGACGGTATCTGCAATCCTGTTGTACAAGGATCAGTATTATATTGTGCATGTGGGCGACAGCCGCGTGTATGAGCTTACAAAGACAGCGAAGCAGCTGACAAACGACCAGACATTTATCGCAAGAGAACTGGCAGCGGGACGTATGACACCGGAACAGGCAAAAATCGATCCGAGACGAAGCGTACTGTTGCAGTGTGTCGGCGCATCGCCGGTTGTTGAGCCGGAATTTACAAAGGGAACTGCAACAAGAAATGCAGTTTATATGCTCTGCTCAGACGGATTCCGTCATGTGATCACACCGGAGGAAATCATCGAGAAGATCGGACCGGGTGAGGCGACGGACGAGGAAAAGATGAAATATGGAGCAATATATCTGACAGAGTTAGTAAAGAACCGTGGGGAACGTGATAATATCACAGTAGCAATGGTTCGCACGATTTGATTTAGAGAGGGTTTGCCATGACGAAGGAAGGAACCGTACTAGACGGAAAATATGAAATTTTGGCAGAAGTTGGTCGAGGTGGTATGTCCATCGTGTACCTTGCCCGTGATAAGCGTTTGAATAAGCAGTGGGCGGTCAAGGAGATCAAGAATGATGGAAAGAAATCCGCAAAGACGTTGCTTAAGGGATTGGAACGAGAAGCGAATATTCTGAAGAACGTAGATCATCCGGTGTTGCCGCGAATCGTAGATATCATCAATCAGGATGGAACAATCTACGTTGTTATGGATTATATCGAGGGTGATACGATTCAGGATCGATTGAAGAAGGAAGGCGCGCAGCCACAGGAGTTGGTGGTAGAGTGGGGCTTGCAGCTTGCAAGTGCATTGAATTACCTGCACAACATGAATCCACCGGTTATCTACCGGGATATGAAACCTTCGAATGTCATGATCAAGCCGGAGGGCGGCGTAAAGCTGATCGACTTCGGTACAGCAAAAGAGTACGAGATAGAGAACAATGCAGATACAACCGCACTTGGTACGCGAGGCTATGCGGCACCGGAGCAGTTCGGTGATTCCAAGGGACGTGGTATCTACAATACAGATGCAAGAACAGATATCTATAATCTGGGCGCAACTCTGTACCATATCGTAACAGGAAAGAACCCATGTGAGCCACCGTATGAGATCAAGCCGATCCGCGAGTGGAATCCGATGTTGTCCTCTGGATTGGAGAAGATCATCTTAAAATGTACACAGGCAGATCCGAACGACCGTTATCAGAACTGTACGGAGCTGATGTATGCATTGGAACATTACGATGAGCTTGACGACAGCTACCGGAAGAAGAACAAGAAGAAGCTTGGGCTTTTTGCAGCAACCGTGGCATTGGCAGTTGTATCCGGTATCACAGCTGGAATCGGATATTCCGGGATGCAGCGGATTAAGCTGAACAATTATAACCAGTATATCGAAAATGGTATGAACTACTGCCGGGAAGAGAATTATGAAGCAGGAACGGCGGAATTCAAGAAAGCAATCGAACTGGATGGCTCGGAGGAAAAAGCTTACGAGCAGTACATACAGGCATACATTGATGCTACGAACAAGGCGGAGGAGGCCGGAACGGAATCTACGCTGAATCTGGATGATGCGTTGACGTTGGTTTCCAATCGAATCAGCAGTAAACATGGTGGTGTTGAGAAAAACAGCGCAGTGCTTTACAAGCTGGCACTTACTTATTTTGAGGAAGAGCGTTCTTACAGTCAGGCAGCCAAATATTTCGGCATGATTGACGAGAAGGACGAGGAATATGGAAAGCTTGCAGGCTTTTACAAATCCATTTCTGAGCTGCGATCTGACAGTACGTCGGATGCATCAGAGCTGATGCAGGCGGTAAATGATTTCGCAACCTACAACGAGAACAACTTTACGAACCAGGAAGCAACCAAGTTCGTAAACTATCGTATTATCGGCGAGATTTACAGTACAAACGTCAGCAAGGATGCGGAGACAAGCATCGCAGAACAGGCAAGTACGGTGATGGAACAGGCGGTTGCAGATCTGGACGAGTACACAGGCAATGATCTGGACGAAGAAGCAGTTATGGATATGAATTATCGTTACGACGATAACCTGATCATGATCTATGAGCAACTTGCCAAGGAAAATGCAGATAATGAAACAGTTGCCAATGGATATTATTCGATGGCAATCAGTTATTGTGAAGACTATATTGGAATCCTGAAGATGAAGGTAGACAGCGATCCGGGCATTTCGCTGGGTGGTTCCTCTGTCAACGCGTATAACCAGTCTTATTACAATAAGATGATGACGGAAGCACGTTGTTATGACGCACAGGGCAAGACAGATGATGCACTCAAGATATACGAAGCCGCAGAAAAGGTATTCGGTACAAAGAACGAGTGGAGCGACAACGTATATGCAGAGCATCTGGATTATCTGTATCGTCTGTGTGAGGCACAGGAGCAGGATCCGAAGCTTTGGACGACGAAGATTCCAGATCTGACAAAGAAGCTGATTCAGGTATTTGATGATGGTGGTAACGTGCTTGGCATCGACAGCAACAAAACATGGTACAAACGAAAAGATACGTTGCAGATGTTGAAGGACGGTAGCTATGATATCAGCGAAGAAGAAGCGACGCAGGCACCGGATGCAAATTCCGATGATTCGCAGTCAGCAGAGATGGGAGAGTGATCAGCATGCAAAACGTATATGAGATATGTTTCTATGGCGGCCTGGTACTGGCGATTCTCCTTCTGATTGCGGCGATCGTGTTATTCATTGTATTGAAGATACCGAAGGTAATTGGAGAATTGACCGGAAGTGCTGCGAAAAAGGCAATGAAAGAAATGCAGGATGGTACAGCGAGTCCGGGCAGCGTAGCGAAGAAAGAACAGGAAAAATACTACAACATGGGAAGTGGAAAGATCACTGCGAAAGAAGCGGTTTCTACGCGGGAGGATCGTAAGGCTAATGGTAACGATTCCACCGAACTGTTGGAGAAATCAAAGGAGAAAGAAAAGAAGTTTGAAGAGACCGACATCCTTCGTCCGGGCATCAATGATTATGATACACCGGATGATGGCGAGACAGAAGTACTCGGTTCAGGTGCGGATGATGAGGCAACAGATGTGCTTCGGGATACATCGGCAGGAGATGACGGAGCAACGGATGTACTTCGAAACGACGAAGGAGATGACGGAGCAACGGATGTACTTCGAAATGACGAAGGCGATGACGGGGCAACGGATGTACTTCGGAATGACGAAGGAGATGACGGAGCAACCGATGTACTTCGGGGAGACGATGCAGACGATGAGGATGCAACCGACGTTCTGCGGATGGACGATGATGACAGTGATGCAACCGATGTATTGCGTGCCGACGATGACGACAGTGATGCAACTGATGTTTTACGTGCAGATGATGACGAGGAAGGTACAAGCGTGCTGACAACCGGAACATTAGCGAAGAAGGTAAAAGTAATTTACAATATAGTAGTTGTTCATTCAGATGAAAGTATAGAGTCGGGTAGGTGAAAAAAGGATGAAAAGAAAAGAAACAAAATCAAACAATTCAAAACACCCGGTAAAGAAGCTCATAGCATTATGGGTTGTCTTTGCTCTGCTGATTGTACCATTTGCAAACCATGTCGGTGATAAGAATGGCGCGAAAGCAGAAGGGGGAAGTGGAACTGGTGTAAAGGTTGTCACAGATTCGTCCGTAGGTGTTACCGTGGATGTTGAGATGGGAATCAACAAAGATGATACAGGCGCTATTGTGACGGGAACCTCAAAAAAAACAGTATATCTGTTAGAGGGTGTACAGAGTGTAACGAAATTAAAATTGCCAGAACTTAAAAGCAATGCTACAGATTTGGCTTTGCTTGGAGCTGCTTTTTATGGAGCAGATAAGTCTGTTGATTTAGAAGTTACTTCTTCGTTGTTTCCGTTGGGAAACAATGGTGAGACAGATTTACAGGCGAATGCAGTGAAAGAAAATGGAAAGATTGGAATCTATGCAAGAGCGAAAGATACGGATTCTTGGAAATTGCAATGTGTAGTGAATGTTGTATGTTTGGATACGGTATTTACAGGTATTGCGGGACTGTATGGTGATAACGCGCACACAGATAAGCTGACAGCGGATCGATATGTAAATGAAGCATATATAGGAGTATGGGTGGATCCCATTGATATACCACCTAACACAAGATTAAAATATTATGTAAAAACAGACAATCCTGCAACGCCAGAGGAATTAGTAAATGCAACAAGTTATACTAGGAATTCTGGAGAGTTTACAATTTCAGCAGATGCAGAGAATAACGGAAAGCAAGTTTACGCATACGCAGCATTGATTGATAATGCATCATCACAGGTTCTGGAATATATAGAAGCAGGCACTGCTCATATGAGTAACGATACACAGGCACCGACGATTGCAAAGGTTACAGAAGAGCAGTCAGAAGATGGGAATGCATACGCTGCATTTGATGCAGGACACACAGATGACAATGGTGTATATTATGGAAACAAAGATTATTATCGTTTCACTGTAAAGGTAGAGGATGTAGCAGCAGAAAATCAAGATGCATCTGGAGTAAAAAATGTTACTGCATATTTGAATGGCGATACTTCAAAGCCATTTTCAGCCAGCAAGAATGCGACAACGGGTAATTATGAGATCGCAATTCAGAAAACAGATTTAGCAGAAGGCGATAACACAATTACAGTGACAGCCGAAGATAATAAGGGAAATAAGTCAGAAACATTCACATATCCGGTAAAACTTCATCAGGTTACGGACTCTACAGAGATTAAGAGTGTTAAATTCTTAGGTGAGGATGGAGATCTTCTTATAAGTGATGCAATCATCCGTGAGCCAAAGACGATTGAAATTACACTGGAATCTACCAAAAATGTAGGCAAGGTAGAGGTAAAAAGTGGAGATGATGTTTCTTTTGCAGATGTAGCTCCAGTTACAAATGCAGAGAGTGTGAAACGTGTATATTCTGTTACAGCGAAGATTCAGATCCCAACAGATGCAAATATTGCATCTACAAACTTTTCTGGATTGAAGATTGCTGTATATGAAAAAGACACAAATACAATACTGTTAGATAATAAATCTATAAAAGATATCATGTACGATGCAACTGCTCCAGAAGTAAAAAATCCGGTTATCCAGAAGAAAAAGAATGGAAGCAGTACATGGGAAGATGTAGCCGATGGCAGTTTAGAAACAGCGATTGTTACAGAACTGGATACAGAGTATAGATATATGGTAGAAGTAACCGATGATTTGAGCGGTGTTGCGAAAGTAAGCTCAGACAAAGGAGACTTCACATTTGAATCGGGTAATAAGTATGTATTCAATATTCCATCGGGTGAGCTAAATGTGACTCTTCCATATTCGGTCGCAGTTTCAGCAATAGATAACGCGGGCAATCCATCAACGACTTTGACACTTCGTGGAGTTACAAAGATTGATGATACCCTGCGCGTAGATAACTGTGTGATTATAGATGCAGCTGGAAACGATGTAACAAGCGATGTTTTGGCAGGAAAGAATACCAATAAAAAATATCAGCTGCAAGTGACTGCAAGCTCTGCTTACGTTGTGAAGAAATTTGAACTGATTGCAGGTGGTACGAATGACCAGGTAAAGGATGTTGCTGACTCTGATAATGACAAAAATCCAGACAGTCATCGTTACAGCACAACGGTGAAATTTGAATTGCCTGCTAAGACGGATATAAATGCACAGCTGGATAGTATGTATCTGAATGTGATAGATGGAAATGCACAGAAGATTCGTTACCCACAGGATGCATCTAAAACACTTGGTACAATTTTATATGACCGTACGAATCCAACCGTATCGATCAATGAGGCAAACGACAGCACATGGTATAAGGAATATACAATCAATTATACGATTACTTCTGGTGATAATGGCGTGGAATCGCCACTTGCAAATGCCGGTTATTCTCTGGCAGGAAGCAAGGCAAATGTAACAGACAAGGAAATCACATTGAATGGAACGCAGACTTCTGTGAACGGAACGATTGCGATTCCAGAGTCAGCAGGAATTACAGGTACATCTCTTGTGTTTAATGCACAGGATGCAAGTGAGAACCAGCTTCCAAACAATCTGTATAAGATCAAGGTCGATAAGACAAATCCTAAGGCTGAATTGACAGTCAATGGAAAAACAAACATTACACAGCCATTGGATGGCGAGGTACTGATCAAGACAACGGTATCGGATAACCTGACAATCAATCAGGCGACGATCACAGTGAAGGGACCAGACACCGATGTGACAACAAATCTGAGTGGAGCAAAGGAACTGGTAAATGTCAGCCAGGAAAACAGCTTCACATTGAATAACCTGATCGGCAAGAAAGCCGCAGATGGTGACTACACCGTGACAGTCAATGTGTCAGACAAGGCAGGAAACATTGATTCCAAGACGATGAAGTTCCGCGTGGATAACACAATCCCGGTTGTTACAGCAAAGATTTCCGGGGGTACAACTGCTGGCAAGCAGCCAGGAAAGAACTTCGATGGAACTGTTTGCGATTACTTCTATCGTTCTAATGTAACGGTAGAGCTTACTTATGAGGATGAGAATATCTCAGCTTCCGGCGTAAGAGTAACAGATAATAACAACGTGGTAAATGTAACATGGCAGCGAATCGGTACATCTAACAAGTACCGGGCAAGCTATGTTTCAACCGGTATTGGTGCACGTGTAATCAAGATCAATGCACAGGATGATGCAGGCAACAATGCTGCTGAAAAGCAGGTTGTATTTATCAAGGATACAGAGGCACCGAATATTGCTGCAGTGATCAATGGAGGTATGGTTTACTCTGAGAATATGGGCGTTGTTGATCTGACTTCCGATGCAACGGTTGCTTTCTCTGTAAGCGACGCAAACGAAGACGTACATGATTTCAATTACCAGCTGATTAAGACAGTACCGGATCAGCTTCCGGTAACCGCGGATGTATTGAAGACAGATAACCGGGTATTTGGCTATACAGATGAGGCTGATTATCAGGTAAAGGTATATTCTGTGGACAAGGCAGGAAACCGAAGTGCAGAAAGAAATGTACAGTTCCGTGTTGATAAGACAGCACCAGAACTGCAGATTACAGGAACTGCTTCCGGTTCGACACTGAACGCAGGAACAACCCTGACATTTAGTATGACAGAGGCATTCTGGTGGGATGCATCTGGTACGATCACGATCACAAGAAAAGCAAACGACAGTGTGGCAGAAGCCGCTTACAAGACCATCGACTTCAAGCCAACTGCACGTGTGACAACGATGACAGAGACACTTAGTGAGACAGGTGAGTATCAGGTAACATTTACCGGTAAAGACCGTGCTGGACATACCGCAGAGGCAACCAGCTATACGGTAAGAATTGATACAGGCAAGCCAATCATTACGCTGAGTGGCGTGTCAAATAACGACAAGACAACAAAGCAGGTAGAGTTCCAGGCACAGATCGAGGAGGACTTCTATCTGACAAAGTCTGTAACGATTCAGGCAACAAGAACATATCTTGATCCAACATCTTATAAGGAAAAAACAGAGGATCTGCAGATTACCGGATATAATCCGACAGCAGCAACGACGCTGATCCGAAACACATTTACAGAGGATGGTATTTATAAGATTCAGATAAACTGTAAGGATGCCGCAGGTAATGAGGATACACAGGAGGTTTCCTTCACGATTGATAAGACAAAACCAGTGATTGATCCAAAGGTCATGAGCGCATATGAAGGAACTCTGACATCCTTTGCATGGGATTACGATCTGAACGACATTATCTATGACCTGACTGTCTGCGATGCACATATGTACTTGAATGGTAGCGAGTATGACGGAACATCCGAAGTCGAGGACGGCGCATATGAGATGAAGATTACAGCCGAAGATGAACTTGGAAATGCAACTGAGAAAACAGTAAACTTCAATCTGGATACAAAGGCACCAACCTTTATTGTAACGGGTGTAGAAGATGGAGAGATCAAGAACGAGCAGTACGACATCAACGTATCCCTTCAGTTGGATGAGGATACTCTGGATGAGGTAACGCTCAATGGTTCTCCAGTTGAGATCAAGGACAATGCTGCAGCGATTACAGTTACGGAAAAGGGCGACTATAAGCTTACAATGAAGGCACATGATGATGCCGGAAATGAAGCAGAACAGACGATCAGCTTTACATATGGAGAGAAGAGTCATGTACTTCTGTATGTATTGATTGGTGTTGGCGTTCTTGCAGTGCTTGGCGGTGGAATTGCAATTATTCTGGCAGCAAAGAAGAAAAAGAATAATTAACCGGAGATAAAACCAGGTTACACAGGCAGGAGCATGGAAACATGCTCCTGTTTTGCTTGCAAACTACCGCTGGGCATATTATAATCAGAAAAGCGAAAACGGTAACAGGGAAAATTGGTAGGAGGTTGGCGCATGGTAGACGTTGCGATGCTGACAAAGCAAGGGGGAAGAGATCACAACGAGGATTACATACGGAAAGCAACATACGAAGAACAGCTCTGCCTGATCTTGTGTGATGGACTTGGCGGGCATGCCTGCGGGGAAATAGCATCGGAGCTGGTCGCAGAAAGCATAGCAAAGGGATTTGAAAAACAGGGCTACTATGCCGGATTTTTCAAGGATGCATTGGAACAGGCACAAAAAGAATTACTGGAAGAACAGGTGCGGCGGGATCTGTGCAACTCCATGAAGACAACGGCAGTTGTGCTTGTAATCACACCGGACCTGATACAGTGGGCGCATATCGGGGACAGCCGGTTGTATCGGATTTACGAGAATGGAACAAAATATCAGAGAACGCGTGACCATAGCTTAGTACAGATTCTATGCGATACCGGAGAGATCAGGGAATCCGAGATCCGTACGCACGAGGATCGGAACAAGCTGCTGCGTGCGATGGGCGCACAGTGGGGGACGAAAACGTATGATATAAGTGCGGTTGTGGAGCGCGGAGAGACACAGGCGTTTGTGTTGATGACGGATGGTTTCTGGGAGTATGTCTATGAGGAAGAGATGCTTGCCACATACAAGGAAGCGTCCTCTGCACAGGCTTGGTTAGATGCAATGGGAAAATACGTGCTGAAGCGGGCAGACATGACAAAGACGGATAATTATTCTGCAATCGTTGTCCGCGTGGAGGAATAAAGAAGATGTTTCGGGCAGTTGTATTTGATATGGATGGTGTCATTACGGACACGGAAAAATTATACAGGAGATTTCAGTTAGAGGAAGGCAAGAAGCTGGGAATCCCGGATGATGTGATGGTCGTTGCCTGCGAGCGTATCGCGGGTGGCACGAAGTACACAAACAAGAAGAGCTTTGAAGATGTCGTCGGTATGGGAATTGATTATTTTGATTTTCGGGAAGCGGTCGTGAACAAGCTGGACGCGCATATCCGGGCACACGGCGTGGAACTAAAGCCGGGCGTCGCAGATACATTAAAATATCTGAAAGAAAAAGGTGTTAAGGTTGGACTTGCAACTTCTACGGTGCGTGAACGTGCCACGGGATATCTGAAGGCGCATCATATTGACCGGTATTTTGATGAGCTGGTGTTCGGAGATACGGTTGCACATGGTAAGCCTGCACCGGATATTTACCTGAAAGCGTGTGAGATGCTGGATGTAAGACCGGAGGAGGCAATCGCCGTGGAGGATTCCATCAACGGAATCGTATCGGCGGGGCGTGCCGGCATGTATCCGGTTATGGTGATCGATCTGATCGAGCCGAACGACACCACGAAACAATACGCTAAGAAAGTATATGAATTCGGACGCATCGACCGTCTGAAGGAGTTAATATAGTGTCGAACAAGACCACTATGTAGATGGAAGATGTATGTAGATATGATTCTAAAACAGACCGTTGAAGCACGCTGGCACTTAACGAACGTAGTGAGTTTAGTACCATTGCGTGCTGAACCGAGCGAGAGCGTGTCTGTGTAGAATCATATCTACATACATCTTTGGAATAAAATATATCTTGTTCGATACGAGAATAATATGGAGGATAGAGAGATGAGTAACATGAATTTGCTGGTTGTTATTTTGAAACATGAGGATCTGGTAAGCGAGATCTGCAAGGAACTGGTAGAAGAAGGGATTCATGGAGGTACGATCGTTGATGGTACCGGTATGGCGAGTGTTGTCGAGAAGATGGATGACCTTCCGATCTTTGGAATGCTTCGTTCCATCCTTGCGGATGATGACGATCATGAAGTGGTAAAGATGATGTTCTTTGTCGTAGATGATGAAGAAATGAAGAAGGCACGCAAGACAATCAACGATGTGATCGGACTGGACAAGCCGAACACCGGAATTATGTTTGCACTTCCGGTATCATTTGTGGAAGGCTTGGGTGCGTAATCATGGATTTGAATATATTAACGTATTTGGGAATCATGCTGCTGGCAGCATTGATTGCGGGTAAGATTGTCAAACAGATGCGACTCCCGAACGTAACCGGATACCTGGTGATTGGACTTTTAATCGGTCCAAACTGTCTGAAGCTTCTGAGTGAAGAACTGATTGATCATATGGATTTGGTGACAGAGCTGGCGCTCGGATGCATTGCTTTTTCGATTGGTGCGGAGTTTAAAACAACCTTTTTGAAGAAAGTAGGGAAAGCCCCGCTCGTGATAGGAATTACAGAAGGTGTGGGAGCAGTACTTGTTGTAGATACAATTCTGCTTATGCTCGGATATAATGTCAGCTTTGCACTGGCGCTTGGCGCGATTGCATCTGCGACGGCGGCAGCATCTACGATGATGATCGTGAAGCAGTATAAAACAAAAGGCCCTGTGACAAGCACCCTGCTTCCGGTCGTGGCACTTGATGATGCGGTGGCATTGATTGCATATGGACTTTCGATGGCAGTAGCCAATGTGATCAGCTCAAGCGGAAGTGCACCGGTAAGCAAGCTTCTGATTGCCCCTTGTGTCGAGATATTCGGCGGTTTGTTATTCGGCGCGGTGCTTGGCGTGATCATGACGCTGCTTGTAAAAGTTTATACCGGACGTGGAAACCGGCTTGCAATCACAATCATGATGATCTGCCTGTGCGTGGGCGTTTCTGATATGGTAGGATTTTCGTCATTGCTTGCATGCATGATGCTTAGTACGATCTTTGCGAATATTTCAAAGCAGAGCGACAAGATCTATGAGCCGCTGGACCGGATCACGCCACCGATTTACATGATGTTCTTCATCTTGTCCGGAGCATCGCTGGATGTCACGGTCATTGTATCTGTCGGAGTTGTTGGAGCGGTCTATGTCGTAGGTCGTATCATTGGTAAAGCGCTGGGGGCAGCGTTCGGGGCGAAGATCTCGAAGGCACCGAAGGTTGTCCAGAAATGGCTGGGCCTGACTCTGGTGCCACAGGAGGGTGTTGCCATCGGACTTGCAACCTCTGCCGGAAAATCTCTGCCGCAGTATGCCGCACAGATCCAGACAATCGTGTTGTGTGGTGTCGTAATCTATGAGCTGATCGGACCGGTCATCACGAAGCTTGCCTTGAAGAAGGCGGGGGAACTCGTGGAGGAACCAAAGAAAAAAGCCAGTGCGAAAGCGTAAATAAGTGAAATAGAAAGTAATAAACGCAACTCATTTTTCATATATATAACCAAAGCAAGTGGGTATGGCGGTCTGCCACACCGGACGAATGGGAGTCTATATGGAAAAACGGGTTGCGTTTTGTGTTTTAAAGGCACTGGTTGCAGCGTACATTGTGACCGGGCTTTTGCTTTTAATTCTGGCATTTGCATTGTATAAGCTGGGATTGAGTGAGAATGTTGTAGAACTGGGTGTTGTGTTTATCTATCTGCTGTCGAGTGCCATCGGCGGATTCTTCATCGGTAAATGCATGGAAGTAAAGCGGTTGTTGTGGGGCGCGTTGCTCGGATTGTTCTATGCGGTGCTCCTGCTTGTGTTATCTTTGATCGTGCGTGGAAATGCACAGGGAATCATACAATCCGGGTTGCTTAATACATTGATCTGCCTCGGTGGAGGGGCAATCGGTGCATTTCTGTCATAAAACATGGCAGAAATGCGTATTTACAAGTAGAATGTAAAAAAATAATGATGACAAATGACAGGACATGTGATAAAATATCCATTAATAATGCTAGTAGGAGGCGATAAAGATGAAGAGAATCAAAACTTTGACAGAAAAGACAATGAAGAGCACTGTAGTTAAGGGTGGTTGCGGCGAATGCCAGACATCTTGCCAGTCAGCATGTAAGACAAGCTGTACAGTTGGTAACCAGAGCTGCGAGAACAACTAATTACAGATAAAGAAAGTGTAATACATACACTTCGCACAAGAAAAGGGGATATCCTGCGATGTCCCCTTTCCTTAATGAATAAGAGAAATAGGAGTGACTAAGAAAGTGGTACACCAGTACAAGAACAATGGGTATAATATCGTGCTTGATGTGTGCAGCGGCTCCGTACATGTAGTGGATGACCTTGTATATGATATGATTGCGATGTACAAGGATAAGAAATTCGAAGAGATTGAACAGGCAATTTTAGAGAAGTATGGAGATACCTATAGTAAGGAAGATATCAAGGATGCGTATTCCGACATTTCCGAGTTAGAAGAAAAGGAACTGTTATTCACGGAAGATGTGTTCAAGGATGTCATTATCGATTTTAAGAAGAGAAAGACCGTAGTCAAGGCGCTTTGCTTACATATTGCACATGATTGTAACCTTGCCTGCAAGTATTGTTTCGCAGATGAGGGAGAATATCATGGTCAGAAACGGGAACTTATGAGTCTGGAAGTTGGCAAGCAGGCGATTGACTTTTTGATAGAGAATTCCGGAAACCGTGTAAACCTTGAAGTTGATTTCTTCGGCGGTGAGCCGTTGATGAACTTTGATGTGGTGAAGGAAATCGTAGCATATGGACGAAGCAAGGAGAAGGCGGCAAATAAGAACTTCCGTTTCACCCTGACGACAAATGGTATGCTGTTAAATGATGAAGTCATTGATTTCTGCAACAGAGAGATTTCAAACGTTGTATTGAGTCTCGACGGCAGAAAAGAGATTAATGACATGATGCGGCCAACCAGAAATGGAAAGGGAAGCTATGACATTATTGTGCCGAAGTTCCAGAAGTTCGTGGAGAAGCGCGGCGATAAGAGCTATTATGTGCGCGGTACATTTACGAGAAACAATCTGGACTTTACGAAGGATTTTGAATTGATGACCGAGCTTGGATTCAAGGAGATTTCCATTGAGCCGGTTGTCACACCAGATGAGAATGATTATGCGATCCGCGAGGAAGATTTACCAACGATTTTCGAGCAGTATGACAAGCTGGCAGTTGATCTGATCCGCCGGCAGAAGGAAGGAAAACCAGTGACATTCTTCCATTACAAGCTCGACTTAAATGGTGGTCCGTGTGTGTACAAGCGTCTGTCTGGATGTGGTTCCGGTACGGAGTATCTGGCAGTGACACCAACTGGAGATCTGTATCCGTGTCATCAGTTTGTTGGACACGATGAGTTCAAACTGGGTGATGTATTCCATGGTGTAGAACGAAACGATATCGTGGAAGAATTCAAGCTTTGCAATGTCTATGCCAAGGACAAATGCAAGGATTGCTTCGCAAGATTTTATTGCAGTGGCGGCTGTGCAGCGAATTCGTATCAGTTCCATGGCAATATATTAGACGCATACGATGTGGGTTGTGAATTGCAGCGGAAACGTGTCGAATGTGCCATTATGATGAAAGCAGCTCTGGCGGATGACGAAGAAGACGAAGCGGCAGAGTAAAATAAATGAAGGAGAGACAAAAAGATGAAGAAAACAAAAAGAAAAGCAGTCATCAATCTGATTATTTTCTTCCTGCTTCTGGCTGGCGGTATCTATATGGCAATCGCTGGTGTAGGACAGAATGAATCCGGTAAAACTGCGAATGTTCCGTTGGGACTGGATCTGCAGGGCGGTTTGTCCGTAACCTATGAGATTCAGGATGAGAAGCCGACAAGCGACGAGATTAAAGCAACTGTGGATAAGCTGCAGCGAAGAGTCGATGCGTACAGTTCAGAAGGTGAAGTGTATCAGGAAGGAAATGACCGTATCACGGTTGAGATTCCTCTGAACACAGAGAAGGTAGATGCGCATGACGTATTGGATGAACTCGGTCAGCCGGGACAGCTTCTGTTCCTTGATTCCGAGAACTATACAATCTGGCAGCAGAATCAGAACAATGGTACGAACGATGCATACGAAGCAGTTCTGACAGGTTCTGATATCAAGAACGCACAGGCAGGTGTGGACGACAGTGGTACAGTGAAGGATTATGTTGTACAGCTTCAGTTTACAGATGAAGGTGCGCAGAAGTTTGCAACTGCAACTGCAGCCAATATTGGAAAGCCAATCTATATCATCTATGATGGAGCCGTTGCAAGTGCTCCAACTGTACAGAGTGCAATCACAGATGGTAATGCAGTTATCAATAAGATTTCCAGCTATGATGAGGCAGAAAGCCTTGCATCAACAATTAAGATTGGTGCGCTGCCTCTGGAGTTGAAGCAGATTCAGTATAATATCGTTGGTGCAAAGCTTGGTCAGAAAGCAGTATCAACAAGCTTGATCGCCGGTGCGATCGGTTTTGGCTTGGTATGTATCTTGATGATTGTACTGTATCGTTTCCCAGGATTTATTGCCAGCTTAGCACTGACAGGTTATGTTGTATTGATGCTTTTGATTCTGAGCATCCGACACATCACACTGACACTTCCTGGTATTGCAGGTATTATCCTGTCAATCGGTATGGCAGTGGATGCGAATGTCATCATTTTCACACGTATCCGTGAGGAGATCTCTGCAGGCAGCGGTGTGCGTGCGGCAGTGAAGGCAGGTTTCTCCAAAGCGCTTTCCGCGATTTTGGATGGTAATATTACAACTTTGATTGCAACCGTTGTTTTGATGATCCTTGGCTCTGGTAGTATCAAGGGATTCGCGGTTACATTGATGCTTGGTATTGTCCTTTCTATGTTTACCGCATTGTTTGTGACAAAGATGCTTTTGAATTCGTTCTTAGAGCTTGGCGTACAGAATCCAAAGATGTATGGTAAGGCAAAGGAGCCAAAGATTCACGGATATGTAAAGAACTTCAAGATTTGTGGTGTTGCTTCTTTGATCGTGATCATTGCAGGACTTGCGTTCCTCGGTGTAAACCATTCAAGAATTGGCAAGTCATTAAATTACAGTCTGGAGTTTACCGGTGGTACATCAACAACTGCTACTTTTGCAGAGGACGATGTATATACACTGGAGCGTGCAGAGTCTGAGGTTGCACCAGTGATAGCAGAAACAGCG
Source organism: Coprococcus hominis (ex Arizal et al. 2022) (assembly GCF_040094675.1). Taxonomy (NCBI): domain Bacteria; kingdom Bacillati; phylum Bacillota; class Clostridia; order Lachnospirales; family Lachnospiraceae; genus Coprococcus; species Coprococcus hominis (ex Arizal et al. 2022). Next base: position 33,664 of record NZ_JBBNHG010000041.1, on the reverse strand, counting down.
GGTATTGATGCTGGAACGATTCAGATTCAGACAGTAGAAGGAAACAATCAGGTTATCTTCAAGACATCCGAGCTTACAGAAGAGCAGAGTGCAAAGATTGACGACCTGTTGAAATCACAGTTTAAGGCAACAGAAGTGGACAACCAGAGTATCAGTTCTACCATCAGTGGTGAGATGAAGAAAGATGCGATCGTAGCGATTGCAGTATCTTCTGTATTGATGCTTCTGTACATTGCGTTCCGGTTCTCTGACGTGAAGTTTGGTGTCAGTGCGGTGCTTGCTCTTGTACATGATGTATTGGTTGTATTTGCGGCATACTCCATCGGAACACTGTCCGTTGGTAATACATTTATTGCGTGTATGCTGACAATCGTAGGTTACTCGATCAACGCGACAATCATTATCTTCGACCGTATTCGTGAGAATATGCGGACACAGGATAGTAAAGAAAGTCTGGAAGAGCTTGTCAACAAGAGTATCGGACAGACATTTACAAGAACAATTTATACATCCCTGACAACCTTTATCATGGTATTTGTATTGTTCGTGATGGGCGTAACTTCTCTGAAAGAATTTACATTCACATTGATGCTTGGTATCGTGTGTGGTGCTTATTCATCTGTATGTATCACCGGACCACTCTGGTATACAATGAAGAAGAAATTCTCCAAGAAAAATGCATAAGTAAAATAAGGTGGGGCTGTTTCGGCAGCCCCATTTTTAAGTGAAGAAGAGAGGAACACAGATATGTCGGAGTACAAAAAAGAAGAATGGCGGGTGAAACAGCCAGCCGCAGATATCCGCGCACTGGCAGAGCGGTTCTCGATCAGCCCGATATTGGCGCATATCATCGTGAACCGGGAGATCACGGAGCCAGATGCGGTTGCGTGTTATCTGAGTGATGATCTTGCATACACTCATGATCCAGCGTTAATGAAGGACATGGACAAGGGCTGCCAGATTATGAAAGAAAAGATTCGGGCAGGAAAGAAAATCCGTATTATCTCCGATTACGATGTAGATGGCATCACATCGAATTATATTCTGTATCAAGGGCTGCAAAAGGCAGGGGCAGATGTCTCTTATGATATCCCACACCGGATCATGGATGGGTATGGGATGAATGTACGGCTGGTGGAAGCGGCATACGCCGATGGCGTGGATACGATTATCACCTGTGACAATGGAATTGCGGCGGAGACCGCAGTCACCCGGGCGAAAGAACTTGGAATGACGGTGATCGTTACGGATCATCATGAGGTGCCGTGCGAGGTGACGGAAAACGGAGAAAAAAATTATCTGTATGTGAACGCGGATGCCGTGATCGATCCGCACCGCCCGGATTGCGCATATCCCTACAAGGACTTATGCGGCGCTGGTGTGGCGTACAAATTCATCCGGCATTTATACCGGGTGACGGAGCTTCCGTGGGAAGACGAAGATGCCTATATGGATATCTTAGCGCTTGGTACGGTGTGTGATATCATGCCGCTCACAGATGAGAACCGGATCTTTGTCAAGCGTGGACTGCGGAGACTTACGAACAGTACGAATCTTGGAATCAATGCGTTGAAGAAAGCGTTAGGTCTTGATGGAAAGCCAATCGAGGTGCATCATTTGAGCTTCCGGATTGGTCCGAGTCTGAACTCGACCGGACGACTGGAAAGTGCGAAAGAGGGCGTGGAGCTGCTGCTGACCGATGATCCGGCGCGGGCGGAAAGCCTGGCACAGGATATGGCGAAGCTCAACGAACTGCGGAAGGAGATGACCGACCGCGGTGTGCGGACGGCAACGGACTGGGTGCGAAAGGATATTCGCATGATTCCGACCGAAGATGGTGTGAAAGAAAAGAAAATCGGGGATGATAAGGTTATCGTCCTGTATATGCCGGGGATTCATGAGAGCATCGCGGGACTGATCGCGAGCAAGCTGAAGGAAGCATTTTACCGTCCGACGCTTGTTTTTACCGATGCGGAAAATGGACATGGACTGAAAGGCTCCGGGCGTTCGATTGAGACGTATAATATGTTTGATAAGCTCTGTGAACATAAAGAGTTGTTTGTGAAGGTTGGCGGACACCCGATGGCGGCGGGCTTTACGATTACGCGCGAAGCACTCGAACCGTTACGCGAAGCGTTAAACCGGGATTGCAATCTGACAGACGCGGATCTCGTCGAGAAGCTGTATGTGGATGAATCCTGTGCCATCAAGCAGCTGACATTGCCCCTCTATGAGGAGCTTGCAAAGCTGGAACCATACGGAACTGCCAATGTAAGACCATTGTTCGGTATCGTGAAAATGGGTATTCGATCGATCAAAATGGTTGGAAATGAAGGGCAATACGCACGTTGCACGTTTGTCGATGGCAATGGCACGCGCATAAACGGCATGGTATTTCGTGGAAAAGAGCTATTGGATAACATAAAAGTGTGGTTTGGAGACAAAGAATGTGATAAAATATTGAAGGGTTTACAAAACCATGCACTGATTGATATTCTGTATCATATGAAGAAGAACGAATTCAATGGAACTGTTTCGATTCAGATGGAGCCGGTATCAATCCGGAAAAGCGTATATTATGAAACATCAAAATAGAGCATACGTGAAGGTAGGAGGAGCGCAAATGAAGAGTGTAAAGGATTATATCATCAGTATTCCGGATTTCCCAAGTAAGGGGATTATATTCCGAGATGTGACAAGTGTACTGGAAAGCCCGGAAGGGTATGCACTGGCAATTGATGAGCTGAACAAGCTGTTAGATGGAGTGGACTATGATCTGATCGCAGGTACAGAGTCGAGAGGATTTATCTTTGGCGCACCACTTGCCTATATGAACAAGAAGGGATTTATCCCGGTTCGTAAGAAAGGAAAGCTGCCACGTGAGACAGTCGAGATGAGCTACGATCTGGAGTACGGTTCTGCAACGATCGAGATCCATAAGGATGCGATCAAGCCGGGCGACAAGGTTGTACTGGTCGATGATCTGATAGCGACAGGCGGTACGATTCAGGCAGCAGCCAAGCTCGTCGAAGAGCTGGGTGGTGAGGTAGTAAAGATGATCTTCTTGATCGAGCTGACCAATCTTGGAGGAAGAAAATTGCTGGAGGGCTACGATGTAGCATCTGTTGTACAGTACGAAGGTGAGTGATTTTTATGGCGGATACAACCTATAAGATACCACATGATACACTGAAAAAAGAAATCAGTAAACCGGAGGATTTTACGCCGCCGGAGGAATTGTATAAAAAATTGATTGCTACCATTCGCGCGTATCGTCCGACGACGGATCTGTCGGAGATCGAGAAGGCGTATAAGATTGCAAGCAAAGCGCACGAAGGTCAGAAGCGAAAGTCCGGGGAACCATATATTATTCACCCGCTTTGCGTGGCAATCATTCTGGCAGAACTGGAACTTGATAAAGAGACGATCGTAGCAGGAATCCTGCATGATGTTGTAGAGGATACGGTCATGACGCGGGAGGAGATTGCAAAGGAATTCTCCGAAGAGGTAGCACTGCTTGTCGATGGCGTTACGAAGCTGACACAGCTCGATCTGTCACAGGATAAGATCGAGGTTCAGGCAGAGAACCTGCGTAAGATGTTCCTTGCGATGGCGAAGGATATCCGTGTCATCCTGATCAAGCTTGCCGACCGTCTGCACAATCTGCGTACAATGCAGTACCAGTCACCGGCAAAGCAGATCGAAAAGTCGCGTGAGACGATGGATATTTACGCACCACTCGCACACCGTCTTGGTATTTCCAAGATCAAGGTCGAACTCGATGACCTCTCCATGCAGTATCTCTATCCAGAGGTATACAAGAACTTAAAGGAAGAGATCACCACACGACTGAATGCGAGCGAGGATTTCATCGTACAGATGGTAGAACAGGTTAAGCAGTATATGAAGGAAGCTGGCATCGAGGCAGAGGTAGACGGACGTGTCAAGCATCTGTTCTCCATCTATAAGAAAATGATCACGCAGAATAAGACGCTCGACCAGATTTACGATATTCATGCAATTCGTATCAAGGTCGATACGGTACGGGATTGTTATGCGGCACTCGGAATTATTCATGAGAAATACAAGCCAATTCCGGGACGTTTCAAAGATTATATCGCAATGCCGAAAGAGAACATGTACCAGTCTCTCCACACGACATTGATTGGACCGGGTGGTCGTCCGTTCGAGATTCAGATTCGAACCTACGAGATGCACCGTACCGCGGAATATGGTATTGCTGCACATTGGAAATACAAAGAAGGCGGCAGTGGCAAGAACGATAACGAAGAGCAGAAGTTAAGCTGGCTCAGACAGATTCTGGAATGGCAGACCGATACGACAGATAACAAGGAATTCATGAACGCCATCAAGACAGATTTGGATCTGTTTTCAGATCAGGTGTATGTATTTACACCAGCGGGCGATGTCAAGAATCTTCCGGCTGGTTCTACACCAATTGATTTTGCATACAGCATTCATACGGCGGTCGGAAACAAGCTGATTGGTGCGCGTGTCAATGGACGGCAGGTGCCGATCGAGACAGAGCTTCATAATGGTGATCGTGTTGAGATTATCACATCGCAGAACTCCAAAGGTCCAAGTATGGACTGGCTGTCTGTGGTAAAGAGTTCACAGGCAAAGACGAAGATTAACCAGTGGTTCCGGCAGGAGAACAAGACAGATAATATCCAGCGTGGTAAAGATGCGATGGCGGCATACTGTAAGACAAAGGGTATCGTGTTATCGAACCTTTTGCTGCCGGAACTGCAGGAAAAGGTAATGAAGAAATACAACTTCCTGACATGGGATGCCGTGCTTGCATCAATCGGACATGGCGGCCTGAAAGAAGGACAGGTTGTCAACCGTCTGCAGGAAGAATACAAAAAAGAAGAAGCAAAGAAGATCACAGAGGAACAGATTGTTGACAAGATCAACACACCGGGCAGAGGCGAAAGTCACAAGCATGCCAAGGGTGGTATTGTGGTCAAAGGTATGGACGATGTTGCAGTGCGTTTTTCACGCTGCTGTGCTCCAGTACCGGGTGATGAGATCGTCGGTTACATCACGCGTGGACGTGGAGTATCCATTCATCGTACCGATTGCGTAAATGTCCTCTGCATGGATGAATTTGACCGGAAACGTCTGATTGAGGCGGAATGGTCTGAAGATCTGCTGCAGAATCAGAAGATGTATATGACGGAGATTAACATTTACGCGAACGATAGTAAGGGTTTGGTGTTCTCGCTGTCGAAGATCTTCAATGAGGAGAACATCAACCTGACAGGTATGAATGTCCGTGTCAATAAGCAGGGCAAGGCGACGGTTTCCGTGAAGTTTGAGATTCGCTCGAAGGAGCAGCTCAACAAGCTGATCGCGAAGATCCGGAACGTAGAGGGAATCATCGATATCGAGCGGACTACGGGTTGATTGTATGAATTAACGTATTGGTGGAAGAGTTGAACACAACTGCGCAATTCCATGCAGACGCGCTCTCGCTCGGTTCAGCACGCAGTGGTACTAAATTCGCGACAAAGAGCAGTCGCTCATTAAGTGCCAGCGTGCTTCAACGGTCTGCATATGAATTGGTAGATTGTGTCCAACTCAATCTACAGATTGTGGTAGATGCAGTAATTTGTGAATATATATGCCATGTTAATCTTTACTGTATAAATATGTTTGGAACTTAGAAGTTCTTGATGTTCTGAGAATATTCAGCAATGTTTGAACACGATGTTCAAACAAGCCGCCACTGAGCCATGGATGGCGAATTGGCGGCGGTTGCGTACGATATCGATACATGTAACAGAACATCTAGTACTTCTTAGTTTCAATACATCTTATACAGTAAAGATTAACATGGCAGATATTCACAAATTACGGGTTACCGCAATCGTTACCTTGAAAGGAGATATATGGGAAAGATTGAGATTACAAAGAAAGTGCTTGGTATCTGTGCGACGAATTGTTATACGGTAGTTGATACAGAGACGAAGGAAGCGCTTATTATAGATCCGGCGGATCGCGCAGATGTGTTGATTCGCGATTGGAAGGATAAAGGTGTGACACCAACGACGGTGCTCTTGACGCATGGACATTTCGACCATATCGGGGCGCTGGCTGGCGTGAAGAAGGAGTACCCGGATATTAAGGTGTATGCGGCAGCTAAGGAGAAGGAAGTCATGGAGAGTCCGGCTCTGAATCTGTCATCGCCATTTGGCGCAGCATTTACGGCGCAGGCGGATATCTATTTGGAAGATGACGCCGAGATCGAGGTACTTGGACGGAAATGTAAGTGCCTGTTAGTACCGGGACATACGAAGGGCGGCATGTGCTATTATTTCCCAGAGGAGAATGTAGTTTTTACCGGCGATACGCTGTTTTGCTACAGTGTCGGAAGAACGGACTTCCCGACGGGCGATGCGAAGGCTCTGGAAGATGCCATTCGTGAGAAATTATTTGTGCTTCCAGATGAGACACTCGTGCTTCCGGGACATGATGCACAGACAATGATTGGAAAGGAAAAGACGGGCAATCCGTATTTCTAAGATGATACTGCTAGACCAGAATAACCAATTATATAACAACGACCTGCGGGCGATGATCATGGCGTTTTATCCGGGCGTGAAGATCGTCGAGGACACGGGCTTGTCCGACGATTTTGATCTGCGGCTCCTGATCCGATATGAGGAAGCTTTTACGATTCTCACTGTGTGCAAGCATGGACATGAGTGCGACAAGCCGGATGATCTGCAGGAGGTGCCAGAGCTTCCGGCGTATAAGGATAAGCTGTTGATATCCACCTGTGGACTGCGGGCGAAGATTCTTGCTGATTACCGGAATAAGCCAGAATTCCGAAATGTGTTGAAAATGGCGTCTTACCGGCTGCTTGGACAGTTTGCAGACCGGAGACTTCCGTGGGGCGACCTGACGGGAGTACGTCCGACGAAGATCGCGATGACGAAGCTTCTGGAGCATCTGGCGGAACAGACAGATGAAGCTGGCATGAACGGACATGATGCCGAGGAGCATGTAGATCGGACACATGAAAAACAGCAGGAAATACACGATAGAATCGTACAATATTACCGCGATATCTACGACACAAGCGTGCAGAAAGCAGAGCTTGCAACGACGGTGGCAGAAAACGAGCATCGTCTGGTGAAGGGAATTGATCTTGACAACGACTATTGTCTGTATGTCGGGATTCCGTTTTGCCCAAGCCGGTGTCTGTATTGTTCCTTCACATCGTATCCGATTGGGATTTATGCGGAGAAAGCAAAGACCTATATTGACACGCTGTGTAAGGAGTTAGCCTATGTGGCAGAACAGTATAAGCACAAACGGTTAGTGGCAATCTACATTGGCGGCGGAACGCCGACGTCGATCTCGCATGAGTTGCTTGCGGTGCTATTGAAGCAGATTCAGACCGTATTCCGGCTGCAGGAACCGGAGGTTGCCGATGGGCTTGTGGAGTTTACCGTGGAGGCAGGACGCCCGGACAGCATCACCCCGGAGAAGCTTGCGGTGATGAAGGAATATGGCGTGACGCGGATCAGCATCAATCCACAGACGATGAATGACGAGACACTACGGACAATCGGGCGTGCGCACAATGCGGCTCAGGTGAAGGAAGCATTTGCGATGGCAAGGCAGGCGGGCTTTGATAACATCAACATGGATCTGATTGCGGGACTTCCGGGAGAAGACTTACACGCGATGAAACATACGTTAGAAGAAATCCGGGCATTGGCACCGGAGAGCCTGACGGTACATTCCCTGGCAATCAAGCGTGCAGCGAATCTGAACCAGCAGATGGATGATTACAAATCCACAATCCATCATGACATGGATGCGATGCATACGGCGGCACAGGAGACGGCGCAGGCACTTGGCATGGAACCGTATTATCTGTACCGGCAGAAAAATATCGGCGGCAATCTGGAGAATGTCGGATATGCGAAGCCGGGCTGCGAATGCTTATATAATATTTTGATTATGGAAGAGATGACAGATATCATTGCGGCGGGCGCGGGCGCGTCGACGAAGCTTGTCTATCATGCAGAAAATCGTGTGGAGCGGGTAGAAAACTGCAAATCTGTCGATGATTATATCAGCCGTTTTGATGAAATGCTTGACCGAAAGCGCAAAGCGTTTTAAAATCGAACGAGAATGAATACAAGCGGGAGGAAAAAGATGGCAATGAAGAAGAAGCCGGTAACCGGCATGAAAGATATATTACCAAAGGAGATGGCAATCCGTGATTACTGTATCGCATTGATCAAGGATACCTATAAGACATTTGGATTTAATTCGATGGAGACACCTTGTGTCGAGCATATCGAGAACCTGAACAGCAAGCAGGGCGGCGAGAATGAGAAGCTTATCTTCAAGATCTTGAAACGTGGTGAGAAGCTGAAGATCGACGAGGCAAAGGAAGAGCTTGACTTAGTTGACGGCGGACTCCGTTACGATCTGACGGTACCGCTTTGTAGATATTATTCGAACAATGCGAATGAACTGCCGAGCCCGTTTAAGGCGTTGCAGATGGGAAATGTATGGAGAGCCGACCGCCCGCAGCGAGGACGTTACAGACAGTTCATGCAATGCGATATTGATATCTTAGGTGAGCCGACAATCTTGGCAGAAATCGAGCTGATCTTAGCGACGACGACACTGCTTGGCAAGCTGGATTTCAAGAACTTTACGATCCGTATCAATGACCGTCGTATCTTAAAGGCGATGGCAGCTTACAGCGGATTTGCGGAAGCTGATTATGATACCGTATTTATTATCCTCGATAAGATGGATAAGATCGGTTTGAATGGCGTCAGGGAAGAGCTTCTGAAGGAAGGCTATGCCGAGGATGCTGTGACAAAATATCTCGAACTGTTCGAGAAGGTGACAGCCGACATTAGCGGCGTACAGTATCTGAAGGAGACTCTTGGCGCGTTCTTACCGGAAGAGGTTGCTGAGAACTTAAAGACGATCATCGACAGTGTGGAGAGCACGAAGAGTGCGGACTTCAAGATGGCATTTGATCCGACTCTGGTACGCGGTATGTCTTACTATACAGGTCCAATCTTCGAGATTTCGATGGATGAGTATGGCGGATCGGTCGGCGGCGGCGGACGTTACGATGAGATGATCGGCAAATTCACCGGTCAGCCAACACCGGCATGTGGATTCTCCATCGGTTTTGAGCGAATCATCATGCTGCTTCTCGAGCGCGATTTTGAGATACCGGGAAGCAAGAACAAGACCGCATACCTAATCGATAAAAAGATGCCAAGCGACAAGCTGCTTAAGATCTTAGAGCAGGCAAAACAGGCAAGAGCCGAGGGGCAGATCGTGAATATCGCAATCATGAAGAAGAACAAGAAGTTCCAGAAGGATCAGATGATTACAGAGGGCTATACACAGTTCGAAGAGTTCTATGCGGATTCCTTTGAGGGGTAACCATTATTTATGATATGAAAACGCTCCGTAGCTGATGTAGATAATCGCGAACTCAGAACGACAGAGACGGGAGCGGGTATTTATAAATTAACTTAGACACAGGAGGCTATGAAAATGGCAGAGTCAATGCAGGGACTTCACAGAAGTCACAGATGTACAGAAGTAAATAATACGATGATTGGGAATACCGTCACCGTGATGGGATGGGTGCAGAAGAGCCGGAACAAAGGCGGAATTATCTTCGTCGATCTGCGTGATCGAAGCGGGATTCTGCAGGTAATCTTCGAAGAAGCAAACTGTGGTGAGGAGAGCTTCGCAAAGGCGGAGAAGCTTCGTTCCGAGTTTGTCGTTGCAATTACCGGTGAGGTTGCAAAGCGTGGCGGCGCAGTCAATGAGAATCTTGCAACCGGTGATATCGAAGTCATCGCGAAGGATATCCGTATCCTTGCAGAAGCAGATACACCACCATTCCCAATCGAGGAGAACAGCAAGACGAAGGAAGATCTTCGCCTGAAATACCGTTATCTGGATCTTCGTCGTCCGGACTTACAGAAGAATATCATGATGCGCAGCAAGGTGACAACACTGGTTCGTTCCTTCATGGCAGACGAAGGCTTTATCGAGATCGAGACACCGACACTTTGTAAGTCCACTCCGGAAGGCGCGCGTGATTACCTTGTACCAAGCCGCATACATCCGGGTGAGTTCTATGCATTGCCACAGTCACCACAGATTTACAAGCAGCTTCTGATGTGCTCCGGCTACGACCGTTATTTCCAGATCGCACGCTGCTATCGTGATGAGGATCTGCGTGCCGACAGACAGCCGGAATTTACACAGATCGATATGGAGCTTTCTTTCGTAGATGTCGATGATGTCATCGATGTCAATGAGCGTCTGCTTGCAAAGCTGTTTAAGGAAGTCATTGGTGTCGATGTACAGCTTCCGATTCAGCGTATGACATACAAAGAGGCGATGGAGCGTTTCGGTTCCGATAAGCCGGATCTCCGTTTTGGTATGGAGCTTTGTGATGTGACAGACGTTGTGAAGGATTGTGAATTTGTCGTATTCAAGAATGCGATTGAAGCCGGCGGAAGTGTGCGCGGTATCAATGCTGAGGGTCAGGGTGCAATGCCAAGAAAGAAGATTGATGCACTCGTTGACTTTGCCAAGGGTTATGGCGCAAAGGGACTTGCCTATATTGCAATCCATGAAGATGGAACAATGAAGTCTTCGTTTGCAAAGTTCATGAAGGACGAGGAGATGCAGGCACTTGTTGAGAAGATGAATGGTAAGCCGGGCGATTTACTGCTCTTTGCAGCAGATAAGAGCAAGCTTGTCTATGATGTACTTGGCGCACTTCGTCTGGAAATCGCAAATCAGCTTGGCCTTCTGAAGAAGGATGAATACCGTTTCGTATGGATCACAGAGTTCCCACTGCTTGAGTGGAGCGAGGAGCTTGGCAGATATCAGGCAATGCACCATCCATTTACGATGCCGATGGAAGAGGATCTGCAGTATATCGAGTCTGATCCGGGCAGAGTACGTGCAAAGGCATACGATATCGTATTAAATGGTACAGAAATCGGTGGTGGTTCCGTGCGTATCCACCAGGATGACATTCAGGAAATGATGTTCAAGGCACTTGGATTCACAATGGAGCGTGCATACGACCAGTTTGGTTTCCTGTTAAATGCGTTCAAATATGGAGTACCACCACATGCAGGACTTGCATACGGACTTGACCGTCTCGTTATGCTGATGGCACAGGAAGATTCTATTCGTGATGTTATCGCATTCCCGAAGGTAAAGGATGCTTCTTGCCTGATGAGTGAGGCACCGAATACCGTTGATGCAAAGCAGCTCGAAGAGCTTGGGATTGCAATCGCGAAGCCGGAAGCTGAGACAGAAGAATAAAGCATAATAAGAAGATTACCGCATATGTATAGACTAAGGGAGACCGGAGTTTTGCATATGCGGTTTTTTGATCGGAAAAAAGTCAGATTGTTGTTTGGATTTACCGTATTTTTGGTGCTATTGATCCTGAATTGTGTGATGTATTGTAACAAAGCGGGGATGAAACGGGATTTGACGGTTGTGATTGATGTCGGACATGGCGGCAATGATCCGGGAAAAATAGGTGTGGATAATGTAAAAGAAAAAGATGTGAATTTGCAGATTGCCCTATGTCTGAAAGCACAGTTACGGGCGCGGGGGGTGAAGGTAATCCTGACACGCGAGGGGGATGTGTGTCTGGCAACGAATGGTGCGACGAACAAGAAAGTATCTGATATGCATAACCGGGTGAGCCTGATCAATGCGTCCGGCGCGGACTATATGATCAGTATCCACCAGAACAGCTACCCAGAGGCAGAGATTAGCGGACCGCAGGTATTTTATTATGGTTCATCGGAAATGTCGAAGAAACTGGCGGAAGCGATACAGGCGCAGTTGATCGTCGATTTGCAGCCACCGAAGGAACGGGAGATTAAGACGGGCAATGATCTGTATATCCTGAAAAACAGTCAATGCCCGGGCGTAATCGTAGAGTGTGGATTCCTGAGCAATCCGACAGAATGCGAGAACTTGCAGAATCCACAATATCAGCAGGCGGTTGCGGCAGCGATTGCACGCGCCATCTGCAAATTATAATTCGACGGTGAAACAGATCCATGTATGTTCATGGAATGTCTCGTTATCCAGATAGATTTTACCGTTGTAATGATCGACCAATTCTTTCAGATTCGGCAGACCTTGTCCGCGGGAGGTGCGTACTTCTGCGGACGTTTTGGTAGAATAGCCACGGACAAACATTTTCTTGCGCAGCTCTGAAGAAATCTCCCCTCCTTCGTTCTTTGTCTGAATTCGGATGTGTTCGTTTTTGCTGTCAAGAATCAGCGAGAATGTATGTCCGGGTTCTGTCGCTTCAATCGCATTGTCAATTAGAATACCCAAGATGCGGATCAGATCGTACTCTGGAACCGGCGTGATCAGGGAACGGTTCTTGATCTTGACCGAGATCAGCCTGCCCTTTTGCTCCGCTTCTTTGATCTTACTAAATACAAATCCAGCAACAACCGGAAGATTGATCTTCAAAAGCTCAGATTCATTGAACTCCTCTTCCAGAAATGTTGAATAATTCGCGATCGCGTCACTTAACGAATCATAGTCTTTGTAAGTATATGGCAGCATGCGGATCGCATTCATCTGATTGTTGAAATCATGCTGTTTACCTAAGATGTCAGAGATCAGATCGTGTGCCATCGGTTCATAGGTCTGGTAATCTTTGATATCCTGTTGCTGAATTGTAATTGTGCGTTGCTGGTTTAATACCATGATGTCAGCAAGTAGCAGAATTACCATGAAGGTTACAGTCATTGGTAAGACTGCAATGGCATCGATAGAATCAATTTTTGTAAGAGCTACGGTTACTATGTATAATAATGATACATAAGAAAGAATAAGTTTAAATATTAATTTTCCCTTATTTGCAAAAAGGTATAGTTTGTTAAGAGGTAAGAGGGAAATAAATATTGATATTATAAAAATAACGCAATTACCAACTAACTGGGTTGAAACATCTGATAATGTAAATATTGCAAATGGAAAAATAATCACAGTAATGGCTTCAATTAGTCCACATGTAGCAAAACTTAGGAGAAATGGGAAAATGCATGCAGATACTCTGATGCGCAAAATTATGCTATATGTAATTAATGATATAGGAAAAGCTAGAAACCAACCAAGTACGTTTGGAATAAAAATGAATAGAGCATTATTTATTATTCCACATATAAAAATAAGAGGTAAAAATGGTGAAAGTAAGTCTTTTTTCTTCTTTCCAATTAAGGAACTGATCAAAAGTAATTCGGTTGCTGCCTCAATAATATATGTGCTGCTTGAAATTGCAAAAGTTTTCATATAGTAAAATATCCCCTTTATTCTATATTACATTATAGGTATTATTTAAATAATATGTCAATTGCTGTTTGTAATAAAGTTTATCTGGTTGAAAAGTATATAATTGTGTAGAAGGATGTTGTCTATTCCCCACGAAATGTCGTTCGTTCCAAATCTATTGCGCATTTATTTTAATCATGTTAAGAATAATATAGGAATTCATTTGGGGATGAATTTCGAAGAATATTCTTTCAGAAGGAGGAGATGTGTGATGAAGGATATGAAGAAAGCAGTTGCTGCACAGTTGGAGGATTTGACAGATGTAATCCTGACTCTTACAGGATGCAAGAACTTGTGGGGAGAGCCGGAGCTTCCTGATTGTATGAGAGTCGAGATGGAATCAGAATCTGAGAACTAGTACATCAACCAAAACACTTGGGGGTATCCGTTGTGCGGACTTTTGGCGGATATCCCATTTGTTAAAAAGCACATGGAGAACATAAGACAGGGGATGAATTATGAGTATCAATCATAGGATAGGGGAGCATGTGACACGGTATCTCGTGGGACGTGACTATGATGTGGCAGATGTGCAGTGTGCAAAAGTATGCTATGCAGTGGAATCAATTGTGGGAGATTTGCAAAAAGATCTTGTTCTATTTGTTATCTTTTCAGTATCTGGATTTTTCCGGGAATTTTTGTTTTGCTTTGTGACGGTCAATCTGGTTCGCCGGTTTCTGGGCGGTATCCATATGAAAACAAACATCGGGTGTACAGTTGCTTCGGTCAGTGTGTACGTGATCGCAGTGGCGGGCGGTGTACATGTCATATTTCCATATCCGGTCGTAGCGGGATTGTTGCTGTTTACGATGTATCTGATGGCGACGATCGCACCATTACCATCGCCAAATCGACCGGTTTACAAGGGAGAACGAAAAAAGAAGATTCAACAAAAAGGCTTGATCGGACTAGGCGTATTGAGTATCTGTTCGGTGATCTACCCTGCTTGTTCCACATTTATTGCATGGATTTTGATTTTACAGATTGTGGAGGTAGGAGTTGTAGTGATGAGAGAAAACTATTTGAATTATAAGGATATGGATGCGTCGCCGTCGATGTCGGAGGAGGCGGAAAAGCTATTTATGGAATGTACGCGGAATTATGAAGCACGAATGAATGGCTTGCTCCATTATCCGACGGAGTTTCGCTCTATGACGCGAAAAGAACGAACCAGCGCATTTAAGGGCTTTACGGATCAGGAAAAAGATGCAGTGATGAATCTTATGACAGACGAACAGAAGGAACGGTTAGTTCAGGATATCCGTTATCAGGCGGTGCTTGATTTCAGACGTGGGAAATAACTAGCAGGGACTGAAAGTGCTTTGGTAAAATATTTTCAGTCCCTGCTAATTATCTTTTTGACATAATCTTTATATTTACGTCCGACGGGGGTCGAGATATTGTGATTCCCCAGATAGAGAAGCGCGTTGGTCGGATCGTAAGAGTTCACATAATCACTGTTTACAATAAAGCTTCGATGACTTTGGATGAAATTCGGCGGAAGCTGTGCAATCAGTTCTTTCAGACGGATACCGCTTGTGTTGATCACATTGCTTTCCTCATAGATCGTCAGGTTCTTGCCAGCCGCTTCGATATACAGGATCTTTTCTGGAAGAACGCGAAAATAAATACCATTGACATCGCGTAGTTCTATGGGCGTAACGTCCAGAAAACGATTGTGGATCAGCTTGTCGATGGTATATAACAAATCTTCTTTCTTATAGGGCTTTACCAGAAAATCATAACAATTCGTTGCATGTATTGCACGTGGCGCATCCATGGAATATGCAGTCAGATACAGGATTGGTGTTTTTGCATACCGTTGCATGGAACGAATCTGTGTTCCAAGTGCGATGCCATCCTGCTCGGAAGCATCATCTCCAAGAGAGATATCCAATAGGAATAGTTGGATTTTATTTGCGTGCATCAATTGGGTTGCCTGCTGGTAATTGGTTGCCTTTATGCAATTCATATGATCGTATTTTTCGAGCAGGATGGATTCGATGCCATCTAACTGTTCCTGATCATCTTCTACTATTAAAACATCCATAAAGGAGCTCCTTTCACACGACTGTACATTATAAATACGGCGTGATTTGAATGTCAATCTTTTTTCGATGCTGATGGAAAACTCGGTAAAGAACATGCTAAAAACATACAAAATATGACAGAAGCGTTTGCTTTTTTATAGAAAAAGCGTTATGATATAAACAATATTGGAACGTCTGGGTTGGACAAAATTGGAGGGTATATATATGAATATAGCAGCAATCGGAAATTCAAATCTGACGCTGGCAGTCAGTGATACCGGAAGTATGAATGCCATTGATATGGCGATGCTTAAAAAATCACTGGATGCGGTGGAGACAAATGGTGCGATGATTACACAGATGATGGAACAGTCTGTGAATCCAAACATCGGTGCAAACATTGATATCCGTTTATAAATGATATGATAAGTCCTGCATTTTGCGTGCAGGACTTTTTCTTTTGAATCAACGTCAAATAAATGTAAAATATGATAATTCCACGTCTTGTTTTTCATATAGCTATCGCGTACAATGCATCTTAGTTTTGTTGAATTTTATTTAAGATAAGAGGTATAAGATGAAGACGAAGATGACGTCCAAAGAGAGGCTTCCATTGATCGGAATGACTGTCTCAGCATTTATTTTTAACACATCCGAGTTTATGCCAATCGGTCTGCTGACTGATATTGCAAAGAGCTTTTCAATTTCTGAGGCGAAGGCGGGCATGTTGATCACGGTATATTCGTGGATCGTTATGTTGCTTTCCCTGCCGCTCATGCTGCTCGTGAGCAAGATTGATTATAAGAAGTTATTTATGGGAACAGTTGCATTGTTCGGAATCTGTCAGGTGTTGACCGTGTTGTCAAACAGCTACGGCATGCTGATGGCGTCCCGAATCGGTGTAGCCTGTGCACATGCGATTTTCTGGTCGATTGCGTCTCCGATTGCAGTGCGTATGGCATCGGAAGAACATCAGTCCAAAGCACTCAGCATGGTCGTGACAGGTACTTCGGTTGCGACGATTGCAGGACTTCCGCTTGGAAAAATGATTGGACATTATGCAGGATGGAGAATCGCCTTTTTGATCGTGGCAATCATCACATTCGTTGTTTTGACATATATGGCATTCCTGTTCCCGAAGATGGAGTGTGGCGAGCCGTTCCGTGTGAAGCAGCTGCCAGAACTATTTAAGAATCGTGCACTTGTCTGCATCTATATTCAGACATTTTTGTTTGTAGTGGGCTATTATACGAGCTATAGTTATATCGATCCGTTCCTGCAGCAGGTCGCACACATGGGAAATAGTACAGTCACCATTACATTGTTTGTGTTTGGTGCAGCAGGATTGCTCGGCAGTTTTCTGTTCTCGAAATTCTATGACAAATACCGGCATGGATTTTTACGTACGGTGATGATTTCGTTGGCAGTTGAACTGTTATTGCTGCTTCCTGCAGCAGGACAGCCGGGATTTATAATGGCGCTTTGTGCTTTATGGGGCATTACAGTACTTGTATTTAATGTATCATTCCAGTCAGAGACGATCCGCTGTACGGATGAACAGTCCTCGTCGGTTGCAATGTCGATTTTTTCCGGTATCTTTAATTTCGGTATCGGCGCAGGCAGCTTCCTTGGTGGAATTGTGTGTGACAAGGGACAAATCTCGCATATTGGTTTTGTAGGAGCTGCATTTGCGGCAGTCTCTGTGTTATTCTTCCTGACATGTATGTCGAAGAATCTGGTGGAGAATAAGTAACATTGATTGCTCTTTTTTCTGAAATGAGATATCATGTAAGCGGTTGTATCACAAGTGGATACAATCGCTTATTTTATGTGAATATATGGTAGTAAAGCAGCTCAGTAAGGCGGTCGCTCTTATGGGGGATATTGCGCAGGCACAGTCGGTTGGCTGCACCGAACAGACAGCCGAGAGTCTGATTGCATCTGGAAAGAGAAAGATACAGGCAGCAATTGGATAGCTGGTGGAGGAAGATGATCGTGTCAGATGTAACCGGAGATGGTGTACCGGAATTGCTATTTGTAGAAAAATCACCGTATTCCGAAGAGTATGTGGAATATGATGCATTGAATATATTCACGGTCGAAAATGGTGCTGCGAAGCAGATCTATTATGCAGATCATTGGGAGACACAGGTTGCTGGAGGAAATGTATATTCGTTGTTTCAGGTGGACGGCGAATCGTCGCTTTACTTGTGCAATGGCATGCAGGATGAAAGTACCTTTGAGGATTACTGCCGATATGTTGTACAGCCTGATGGAACCTTGCAGGAGGAGTCGCTGATGTCGCGTAAACGGGAACCGAACGAGGACTATTCCGTTTTTTTATTACCGGTAGTATCAACAAAATATTTTTTGCCCTCAACCCCGCATATTTCCTCACTTTTTCTAAATGTTCCAAACTTACGCTTTACATTTCTATAAAACTTATGCTATGGTGGATGTGTTGTCGAGAATCGTTGTTCTGGCGTAGTTCGGTAACAGTCGGAAATACTCTTTTATATATTCATTTCATCTATGAAATTCCCCGTTATTTATAGTTTGGTAAAAACAGAATGAATGAGAAAAACAGGAGTTTTTTGCTTGCAAAAAAGGAGGAGCGTATGGGAGAAGAAAAGAAATTAAACATCCGTATTGGACAGGTCAAGGATGTCAACAACCGGCAGGTATTCAGCAATCATGTACTTTGTGCACAGTTTCTGCGCGACTATGCAGATCTGGATATCTTAAAGAATGTTCAGCCGGAGGATATCGAGGATGTGACGGACAAGTATCAGGCATACTTGGGAATCGAATTTGAGACGGACACCGTGAAGAAGATCCATTTGCCAGAAATGCGGAAAGATATGCCGCTTTATATGGTTTCCCTTATTGAACATAAAAGTGATGTCGATTATAATGTGTGTATGCAGTTACTTCGCTACACGGTATGTATCTGGGATGATTATGCAAAGACGATGGAGAAAGCGCATCCGGGGATTTCTAAGACGAAGGGGTTCCGGTATCCGCCGGTGTTCCCGATTGTGTATTATGAGGGCACGGGAAAATGGACAGCAGCTATGCACGTAAAAGAACGGGTGTTTATGAATGAGATCTTTGCATCATATATACCGGATTTTACATACCGGCTTGTGAATGTTCACCAGTATACAAACGAAGAGCTGCTGATTCATGAGGATGAAATGTCGCTTTTGATGATGATAAACCGCATCCAGACACCGCAGGATTTTACAGATTTTCTCAGATCCAATCAGGATGAGATCCGCGAGATCATGGAGCGGGCATCGGAGAATATCGTGCAGATCATTGTAAATTCGCTGTGGGCGTTATTTATGAAGATGCAGGTATCGGTTTCTGAGGCGACAGATTGTTTGAGAAAAATGATCGGAGGCGAGAGCATGGGAAACTGGTTTGAGAATATGGAGCCAATGAACATACAGGAAGAGCGGGCAAAGACGAAGAAGGCTGAGGAAGAACTGGAAGAAAGTGTTAAAGCAATGTTTAAACTGCTAAAGAAGCTGTGCCCCACAAAGGAACAGGCGGTTCAGGAATTGATAGAATCCTATGACAAAACCGAGGAGGAAGCACAGAAGCTCGTAGAACAATATTGGTGACAAGTATATAAGAAATGGCGCAGGATATCCTGCGCCGTTTTCTATATATTGTATTTCTAAAGTCAAAACATCAATATCGTGTATCAAATATTTCGAAATGTTACAAAATGTAACAATTTTATGTGAACCATTAAAAAGAATAGGTTTACAGAAAATGAAATCGAAAAATACTCAAAAACGTAGCGAAAATGCGAAGAATTTGTGAACTTTTGAAAAAACATCCAAAAACTGGTTGACAATAATATTACAGGTTGCTATAATGGGCAATGTAATAAGTTGTAACATATTTGTAACAAATTGGAGGTAAGAACATGAAAAGACCATCCGTAAAGTGGTTGGCGGTAGCGGCGGCAGGTTGCATTTTCGCTTCGTCCATGGGTACATACACATATACCGCGTTGGCAGATGAGTTTGTATATACCGATGCTAACGTCAGTATTACATCGATCGTAGATCACTATATTGAAGAAAATGGAGGAGACGTATTTACAGCAGACGCCACTCCGGAGGATGCAACAGCACCGGCTGCAGTTGTTGCAGAGGCAACAGCAACCGACGCAGTAGCAACAGGCGAGATTCAGGAGATTGCAAAGGTAACAGGAGAAATCGCAGAAGTTCCTTCCGAGGAAACAACGGAGGCACCGGCAACGGAAGAGCCAACGACAGAAGCACCTGTACAGGAAGCATCTGAGGCGGCAGCATCACCGGTTATGGATTTCACAGGAAAGGCAATCGTCACAGCATCTGGTTCCGTAAATATTCGTCAGTCTGGTGATGTGAATGCAGCAAAGGTTGGAACGATTGATGCAGGCGGACTTGTAAACATCGTAGAAAAAGGTGATACATGGTCCCATATCACATCAGGAAATGTAGATGGATATATCAGAAATGATTTGTTAGCATTTGAAGGGGATGCAGCAAGCTATGCAAGCGCAAATCTCTCGAAGGTTGCAGTTGTAAATACAGCGGCATTGAAGCTTCGTAGTGCAGCAAGCACAGACAGCGAGAGCATCACACTTCTGGCACAGGGAGAATCTTATCCGATCGTAGAGACAGGAGATGCATGGACAAAGATCCAGCTTGACACTGTGACAGGATATGTAAAGAATGAGTACATAACTATTTCTTATAATATGCCAACAGCAAAGGCAGTAAGTGCACCGGCACAGGATACAACGACAACGGAAGCACCAACAACGGAAGCTCCTACGACAGAGGCTCCTACAACAGAAGCACCAGTGACAGAAGCTCCAACCTCAGATCTTGGACAGCAGATTGCAAACTTTGCATGTCAGTTCGTTGGAAACCCATATGTATGGGGCGGTACAAGCTTGACAAACGGAGCGGATTGTTCCGGATTCGTACAGAGTGTATATAAGAACTTTGGATATTCACTTCCTCGTACATGTACACCACAGAGTAATGCAGGTACAGCAGTCAGCCTTGCAGCATTGGCACCTGGTGATCTGGTATTCTACGATCACGGTACAGGTTCCTGCGAGCACGTAGGTATCTATATTGGAAATGGACAGATCGTACATGCAAGCAGCAGCCGTACAGGAATCAAGATCTCAAATGTAAATTACAGTACACCATTTAAGGCTTGCAGAATTGTAAATTAGGAAATTAGTAATACTTTCTATAATGTGTTTGAAAGGGCATTTTCGGTAAGAATCGAGGGTGCCCTTTTCCGTTATCAAAAAAATGTGAATTTTTGTATATTTTGACGAAAAATCACTTCCCAAACAGGGGTTGGGTGTGCTATAATACTAAACATAGAAAGTACATGTGCTTCACGCACATTTTTTATTTTCTATAGTTCGACGTAAAGGAGCTGGGGCATATGAATTACATCATAAGTGGAAAGAACATTGAGGTTACAGACGCACTGAAGCAGGCGATTTACGAGAAGCTTGAGAGAATCGAGAAGTTCTTCGGTGAAGACACAGCAGCACAGGTTACACTTTCGGTAGATAAGGACCGTCAGAAGATTGAGGTTACGATCCCGATGAAGGGACATACGATTCGTGCAGAACAGGCGAGCGATAATATGTATGTATCCATCGATTTGGTTGTGGAGATTATCGAACGTCAGGTAACACGCCATAAGAAGCGTATTTTGGACAAGGAACAGAATTCCGGTTATATCAACAACGATTTCTTCGATGTAGAAGGACTTGAGGATGAGGATGTCCAGATTATCCGTAGCAAGAAGGTTGTGTTAGAACCTATGTATCCGGAGGATGCATGCATCCAGATGGATCTGCTTGGACATAATTTCTTCGTATTCCGTAACGCAGAGACAGACAAGGTAAATGTAGTCTACAAGCGTAGAGGCAATACATTCGGATTGATCGAGCCAGAATTTTAACAGTTTCAGTTATGTATAGAGGGTTATGAAAAAACGGTATCCCGGAGACGAAGGTCTCCGGGATATTTGTTATTATAGGATATTTTCTATATGGGAATAGTATTTCTGACATGGAAACTTCTTGCGTTACCTACCATTTAATGTTATATTACAAGTTGTGGTATTAGAATGAGTTACGCTCAGGGAGGTAAGAAATGAGCTTATTTGAAAAAGTGTTTGGAACACATAGCGATAAAGAGCTAAAGAAAATATATCCGATTGTAGATAAGATTGAAGCGCTGGATTCAACCATGCAGGCGTTAAGTGATGAAGAGCTGAAGGCAAAGACACCAGAGTTCAAGGAACGTCTTGAAAAGGGCGAGACACTGGATGATCTGCTTCCAGAAGCATTTGCTGTTGTCCGTGAGGCAGCAGACCGTGTTCTTCATATGAAACATTACCGCGTGCAGCTGATCGGTGGTATCCTGCTGCATCAGGGACGTATCCCGGAGATGCGTACTGGTGAAGGTAAGACATTGGTTTCTACGCTTCCTGCATATTTGAATGCACTCGAAGGAAAGGGTGTTCATATCGTAACTGTCAACGACTATCTGGCAAAGCGTGATGCTGAGTGGATGGGACAGGTACACGAATTCCTCGGACTGACGGTAGGTGTGATCTTAAACAGTGATAAAAACGATGCAAGACGTGCCGCTTATAACTGCGACATTACATATGTTACAAATAACGAGCTTGGTTTCGATTACCTGCGTGACAACATGGTAATCTACAAGGAACAGCTCGTACAGCGTGATCTGCATTATGCGATCGTCGATGAGGTCGATTCCGTATTGATTGATGAGGCACGTACCCCATTGATTATTTCCGGTCAGAGTGGAAAGTCTACCGATCTGTACAAGATGTGCGATTATCTCGCACGCCGTATGAAGCGTGGTACTGCTTCGATGGAAATCAGTAAGCTCGATGCCATCATGGGTACAGAGATCGAGGAAGATGGAGATTACTTAGTTGATGAGAAGGACAAGCAGGTTGTACTGACTGCACAGGGTGTCAAGGAAGTTGAGCAGTTCTTCCATATCGACAACTTCTCAGATGCAGATAATATTGATATCCAGCACAACATGATCATGGCATTGCGTGCACATGCGCTCATGTTCCGTGATAAAGATTACGTTGTTAAGGATGACGAGGTTTTGATCGTCGATGAGTTTACCGGACGTATCATGCCGGGACGTCGCTTCTCAGACGGTCTGCATCAGGCGATTGAGGCAAAGGAAAACGTAAAGGTAAAACGAGAGAGTCGTACACTGGCAACGATTACTTTCCAGAACTTCTTCAACAAATATAAGAAGAAGGCAGGTATGACAGGTACTGCTTTGACAGAGGAAGAAGAGTTCCGTGAGATCTACGGCATGGACGTTGTCGTTGTTCCGACAAACCTGCCGGTACAGCGTATTGATCATCACGATTCTATTTTTAAGACAAAGAAAGAAAAACTGAATGCAATCGTACAGGCGGTTGTGGAAGCGCATGATAAGGGACAGCCGGTACTGGTTGGTACAATCACGATTGATGCATCCGAGGAACTGAGTCGTATGCTCACAAAGCGCGGCATCCAGCACAAGGTATTGAATGCGAAGTTCCATGAGTTAGAGGCTGAGATCGTTGCCGATGCCGGACAGCGTGGTGCAGTTACGATCGCAACCAACATGGCTGGTCGTGGTACCGATATCAAGCTTGGCGAGGGCGTGGCAGAACTCGGTGGTCTGAAGATCATTGGTACAGAGCGTCATGAGTCCCGTCGAATTGATAACCAGCTGCGTGGTCGTGCCGGACGTCAGGGCGATCCGGGTGAATCCAAGTTCTATCTGTCTCTGGACGACGATCTGATGCGTCTGTTCGGTTCCGAGAAGGTAAAGGCAGTTTACGATGCATTGAAGATTCCAGAGGGCGAGGAGATCCAGCATAAGACAATCTCCAAGTTCGTAGAGAAAGCGCAGATGAAGATTGAGAGTAACAACTTTGCAATCCGTAAGAATCTGATGGAATACGATCAGGTCAACAATGACCAGCGTGAAGTTATCTACGCAGAGCGTCGCCGTGTACTGGATGGCGAGAATATGCGTGATGTTATCTTCAAGTTTATTCAGGATACGGTTGAGAGTTATATTGATAAGACGTGTTCCGCTGATCTTGCTCCAAGTGAGTGGCAGATTGGCGAGCTGAACCAGCTTTTGATTCCGATTATTCCGATGGAGCCAATCGAGCTGACAGAGGAAGAAAAGAAGTCCGGCAAGCTGGATAAGTTTAAGCAGAGAATCAAGGAAGAAGCGGCTAAGGTATACGAAGCGAAGGAAGCGGAGTTCCCAGAGCCAGAGCATTTCCGTGAGATCGAGCGTGTCGTACTGCTGAAGGTCATCGATAAGAAATGGATGGCGCATTTGGACGACATGACACAGCTTCGTCAGGGTATTACCCTGCAGGCATACGGCAGCAAGGACCCGGTTGTTGAGTACAAGTTTGCTGGTTTCGATATGTTCAATGAGATGACAGCATCCATCCGTGAGGATACGGTTCGTATGCTGCTCCATGTGAAGATCGAGCAGAAGGTAGAACGTGAAGAGGTTGCGAAGGTAACCGGAACGAACAAGGATGATTCCGTAAAGAAAGGACCAGTCCGCCGCGAGAGCGCAAAGATTGGCCGTAACGATCCATGTCCTTGCGGCAGCGGCAAGAAATACAAGATGTGCTGCGGCAGAAACTTATAATTTGATTAATTTTGAGAGGTGGTGACGGAAGTGATAGAGTTAGATCAGTTTCGCTTTACTCTGAATGAATATAAAACTCCACTTGCGGAAGTGAGGGATTCACTTTGACATCGCTGGCAAACAGTTACGCATTAGGCAGTTAGAGCCGATGCTGGAACAGCCGGGGTTCTGGGATGATGTAGAACATAGTCAGCAGGTAATGAAGGAATTAAAGAATCTGAAAGATACGATCGAGGAATTTGAAACGCTTTCGAACCAGTATGAAGATATTGGGACTTTGATTGAGATGGCAGAAGAAGAAAATGATGCGAGCCTTGTCGAAGAGATTGGAAATGAGCTTGCGTCGTTTGAAGAGAAATTCGAAGAGTTCCGTATTGATACGTTACTTTCAGAAGAATATGATGCGAATAACGCGATCGTGACGATTCACGCGGGTGTTGGTGGCACGGAAGCGTGCGATTGGGCACAGATGTTATATCGTATGTATACGCGGTTTGCGGAGAAGAAAGGTTTCTCGGTAGAAGTTCTCGACTATCTGGATGGTGAGGAAGCGGGTATCAAATCCGTAACATTTCAGGTAAATGGGTTGCATGCGTATGGATATCTGAAATCCGAGAAAGGTGTGCACCGTCTGGTTCGTATTTCGCCATTTAATGCGGCAGGCAAACGGCAGACCAGCTTTGCGGCGGTCGATGTGATGCCGGAACTGGATGATAGCATCCATGTAGAGATCAATCCAGAAGATCTGCGAATCGATACGTATCGTTCAAGCGGTGCCGGTGGACAGCATATCAACAAGACAAGTTCTGCAATCCGTATCACGCATATCCCGACTGGAATTGTGGTACAATGTCAGAATGAGCGATCCCAGCACAGCAACAAGGATACCGCGATGAAGATGCTGACAGCGAAGCTCTTTATGATGAAAGAAGAAGAAAACAAAGCCAAGCTCGCGGGCATTCGTGGAGAAGTGACTGACAATGGCTGGGGAAGTCAGATTCGAAATTATGTTCTGCAGCCGTACACGATGGTGAAGGATGCGCGAACCGGCTTTGAGTGCAGCAACGCACAGGCGGTATTAGATGGCGGCATTGATGGATTTATCAGTGCGTATTTGAAATGGATTAACACGAAGGAAGAGACGGAATAATCCGTCCTACGAAATAAGGAGGAATGTGCATGGCAGTGACGAAGTACATTGTGTTTCGCTTAAATGATCAGAAATACAGCATGAAGCTGACGAAGATCAATGGCATAGAGTATGTGTATCATGTGGTACCCGTGCCGATGGGACCTGCATGCATCAAGGGAATTATTCATCTGAGGAATGAAGTGATTCCGGTGTTCAGTCTGAAACGACTGTTTGGAATGCCGGAGGAGGCAGCAGACACGCAGCTTTTGATCACGGAGACACACGGTATGAAGCTTGCGATTGAGGTGGACACCGTGCTCGGAATTGTAAATGTAGAGGAAGAGGACATTAAACAGATTCCGATGGTTGTACATACAGAGGAGACCGGATATTTAGAGGATGTTGTAAAACTGACGCTGCCGGAATCCAATCAGGAGGAAATCGTGATCAGTATCGCGGTTGACACATTGATGTCCGATCACGAATTCGGACAGATTGAAGACGCATTAGAAAAGGAGATGAGCGGAAAATGATTAACATTGCAGTGCTTGGCTACGGTACGGTAGGTTCCGGAGTTGTAGAGGTAATCAACAAGAATCACGCAAGTATTAATAAGCGTGCCGGACAGGAGGTAAATATCAAGTACGTTCTTGACTTGAGAGATTTCCCCGGAGATCCGGTCGAGAAGGTGCTTGTACATGATTACAGCGTGATTGTAAACGATCCGGAAGTGAAGATTATCGTAGAAGTAATGGGAGGCATTAAGCCGGCGTATGATTTCACGAAGCAGGCATTAGAGGCAGGTAAGAGTGTTTGTACCTCCAACAAAGAGTTGGTTGCAGCACACGGTGCAGAGCTTCTGGCAATCGCAAAGGCAAACAATGTAAACTTCCTGTTTGAGGCAAGCGTTGGCGGTGGTATTCCAATCATTCGTCCGTTGAACCAGTCTCTGACTGCAGATGAGATCACAGAGATTACTGGTATTTTAAATGGTACAACAAACTATATTCTGTCGAAGATGACAGACGAGGGCAAGTCTTTCGAGGAAGTGCTGAAGCGTGCACAGGAGAAGGGCTATGCAGAGCGTAATCCGGAAGCCGACGTGGAAGGCTATGACGCCTGCCGTAAGATTGCAATTCTGACATCCCTTGCATTAGGCAAGCAGGTGGATTATCGGGATATCTATACAGAGGGTATTACGAAGATTACAAAGACAGACATCGAGTATGCAAAGGCGCTGCATGCAAGCATCAAGCTGCTTGGTACAAGCAAATGGGAAGATGACGGCAAGATTTATTCGATGGTTGCACCGTTTATGATCGACAGCGATCATCCGCTCGGACATGTCAATGGCGTATTCAACGGTATTTTCGTGAATGGAAATATGCTTGGCGATACAATGTTCTATGGCAAGGGCGCCGGTAAGCTTCCAACTGCAAGTGCAGTTGTAGCCGATGTCGTTGATGCCGTGAAGCATCAGGGTACAAATATCATGACAATCTGGGAGCAGGATAAGGTGGAGCTTGGCGACAGAGCAAACTTCGCATGCCGGTTCTTCGTCCGCGTGGCAGACACAACATCCAAGGAGACGATCGAGAAGGTCTTCGGTGAGGTTGAGTATGTGACACTTGCAGATGTGAGCGGGGAATATGCATTCCTGACAGACAAACTGACCGAGGGTGCATTTGAGGAGAAGAGCAAGCAGGTTGATATGATCATGCGCATCCGCACTGCATTATAATAAAGTGACAAACAAAAATAAATGTGTTAGAATACAGTTGCATTGCCATGCGGTGATGCAGCTGTTTTCTTATGTGCTCGTAAAGTGAGGTGCGGTTTATGAAACGTAGTGATTATATTACATGGGATCAGTATTTTATGGGGATTGCGATTATGTCTGCGAACCGCAGCAAAGATCCGAATACACAGGTAGGCGCGTGTATCGTGGATCAGGATAATCGAATCTTAACCGTAGGCTATAATGGTATGCCGTCCGGTTGCAACGACGATGAGATGCCGTGGGACCGGGAAGGCGAAGGAATGGCGAGCAAATATTTCTTTGTCTGCCATGCGGAGTTAAATGCGATTTTGAATTACCGTGGTGGCGGTACGTTGCGCGGTTCCCGCTGCTATGTAACCTTGTTCCCGTGCAATGAATGCGCGAAGGCAATCATCCAGTCGGGAATCAAAGAAGTGATCTATATGTCCGATAAATATGCAGATTCGGACAGCACGATGGCATCGAAGAAGATGTTTGAGATGGCGGGTGTCAAATACACCGAGTACGAGAATAAGCACAAGAAGATTGAATTTGAATTATAAAGATCTGACCGGAGGAAATTATGACAGAAGCAAAGACAAAAAGTGTAAATATGACATTTCCGGCATTGTTCAGTTATGTAATGAATACAAACTATCGAAGTATGAGTGGAATTTTAGGATTGGTGCTGAGCTTTGGCGCGATTGTGATGCTTGTGATCGGCTGGAACACGACATCGGGCAGACAGAAAGCGATTTTCATTATCGTGGCGTTGATGTTTACCGTGATCAATCCACTCTCACTTGCATTCAAGACATTTAAGCAGTTGAAGACAAGCCCTTCGTATAAGCAACCGCTTGTCTATACATTTGGCGATGATGGAATCGGTGTGTCGCAGGGCGAAGAACATATGGATCTGGAATGGAAAGGCGTGTACCGCCTGCTTATGACGAAATATATGCTTGCGGTTTATACAAACCGGATGCATGCATTTGTGATTCCGCTCGATCAGTTGGGCGACGATAAGGGTAAGATTCTGGCATCAGTTGTGAATTTCACAGCAGGATACAAGCCAAGAGTCAGCAGAAGTTTGAAGAGGTATCAAAGTGGAAAAGGTATATAAAAGAGAAAGTTTCAGCGCAGAAGAAACCTTTGCAATCGGCAAAGAGCTTGCGGCACAGGCAAAGCCGGGCGAGGTGTATTGTCTGTATGGTGATCTTGGATGCGGCAAGACTGTATTCTCACAGGGCTTTGGTGCAGGACTTGGCGTGAAGGAGCCAATCAGCAGCCCGACATTTACGATATTAAAGGAATATGACGAAGGGCGTATGCCGTTTTATCATTTCGATGTCTACCGGATTGGCAGTGACGATGAGATGGATGAGATCGGCTATTATGAAGCAATTGACGGTGATGGTGTCTGCCTGATCGAGTGGGCGGAACTGATTTACGATATATTGCCGCCGCAATATAAGAAAGTGACGATAAAAAAAGACGTCGAAAAAGGGTTCGACTATCGAACAGTTTTAGTTGAGGAGATAACAAGATGAGAATCTTAGGTGTTGACAGCTCCGGCATGGTGGCAAGTGTGGCACTTGTCGAGGATGACCTGCTGGTAGCGGAATATTCAGTAAATTATAAAAAGACACATTCGCAGACATTGCTTCCGATGTTGGATGAGATCGTGAAGATGACAGAGTTAGATTTGAATACGATTGATGCGATTGCAGTTGCAGCGGGACCGGGTTCTTTCACAGGACTCCGGATCGGTGCGGCGACGGTGAAGGGACTAGGGCTTGCACTTGAGAAGCCGGTTATCTCGGTACCAACCTGTCACGGGCTTGCGTATAATCTGTGGGGCAGCGATAAGCTGATCTGCCCGATCATGGATGCGAGAAGAAGTCAGGTTTATACAGGCATTTATGAATTTACGAAGGATGGCATGCAGGTACTTCTGGATCAATCCGCAATGGATATCCGGGCGCTTGCGGAGAAGTTAAATGCGATGGGACGCGAAGTGATCTTCCTTGGAGATGGCTGTCCGGTTTACGCGTCTGTACTTGCAGAATGCATGCAGGTACCATATGCATTCGCACCGGCACACCTGAACCGTCAGCGTGCGTCAGCGGTTGCAAGTCTTGGCGCAGAGTATTTCAAGCAGGGAAAACAGGAACCTGCAGATGATCTGATTCCGATTTATCTGCGCAAATCGCAGGCAGAGCGGGAACGCGAGGAAAAGCTTGCGGCAGAAGGACAGGCGTAGAAGTTGAAGATTGTTTATTATAACTGTGAAATTACAGAACAAGCAGTCGATGAGAATCAGAACTCGTGTGTGCTGGCGGCGGGAACGTCGAATGCATATGCACAGCGCGTAGCGCAGATGGAACAAGACTCATTTGACGATGCATGGACAGAAGCGATGGTGGCAGATTCCCTTGCGCAAAGCTACAATCATTTATGGCTTGCAGAGGATGACGCAGGTATACCTTGTGGGTATCTGCTTGCAAATGTACTTGGTGACGAGACGGAATTGCTGCGTATTGCGGTCAACCCGGAATGCCGGAAAGATGGGATTGGACAGCTACTGATGGATGCTTATCTTGCATTTGCACGGATAGATGCTGTGCGCGGTTTGCTGGAAGTACGGCATGGAAATGGTGCGGCAAAGCATTTGTATGAGAAAAATGGATATCATCTCCTTGCCTGCCGGAAGAATTATTATAAGCATCCAGACGAGGATGCAGATATCTATGAGATAGCATTTACAGAAAACGGAGAATAGAATGTTAGAGTTATGTTTGCTTGGAACGGGCGGTATGCTGCCGCTTCCGTACAGAGCGTTGACCTCACTGATGGTGCGGTACAATGGAAGCAGTATCCTGATCGATTGCGGCGAGGGTACACAAAATCAAATACGTTTGCAGGGCTGGAGCTTCAAGCCGATCGATGTGATCTGCATCACACATTTCCATGCGGATCATATCAGTGGACTTCCGGGCATGCTTCTGACGATGGGAAATGCCGAGCGGACAGAGCCCTTGACAATGATCGGACCGAGGGGACTGGAGCACGTGGTCAATTCACTTCGGATCATTGCACCGGAGCTTCCGTTTGAAATCAAATTCATTGAGCTGGAGCAGCCGGAGGAAGTCATTGAGATCTGCGGTTTGCGGATTCAGGCATTCCGTGTGAATCATCGTGTGACCTGTTATGGGTATAATATCGAGCTTGATCGCGCCGGCAAATTCGATGCTGCACGTGCTAGGGCGTTAGGACTTCCGGTACAGTATTGGAGTCTGCTGCAAAAAGGCGAGACAGTTGATTATGAAGGAAATGTCTATACAAGCGATATGGTTATGGGAAGCCCACGGAAGGGTTTGAAAGTCACGTATTGTACTGATACCCGCCCGGTAGATGCAATCGCGGAGTGCGCGAAAGATGCGGACTTATTTATCTGCGAGGGCATGTATGGCGAGGAGGAGAAGCTTTCAAAGGCAAAGGAGCATAAGCACATGATGATGCGGGAGGCTGCGGAGCTTGCGAAGGAAGCACAGGTACATGAAATGTGGCTGACACATTACAGTCCGGCGACGAATCGTCCGAAGGAATTCGAGGCGATGGTACAGTCGATATTTCCACAGGGATATATCGCGAAGGATCGCACAGAAAAGGTTTTGAATTTTGAAGAGGATTGATGCTGTATGGCAAAAAATAAGAAAAAAGAAGTGACAATCAAAGGCATTATCATAGCGGTGTTACTTGTCGTGCTGGTGCTGTGGTACTTCAATCATCTGAGTAACCGTTCTTCGATTCAGCGAAGCACGTCGCAAAAGACCGAAGTGGAAGCATTGATGGAGTATGATATGGCGGCGGAATATCCGAAGACACCGCGGGATGTGGCGAAGCTGCATAACCGCTATTTTAAGGCGTTTTATGGACAGAAACTGGCAGACGATGAACTGGATGCCATGAATAAAAAGGTGCGGCAGTTATATTGTATGGATCTGCTCGTGGCGAATCCGGAGAGTGACAGTCTGGCGAATCTGCAGAAGGACATCGAGGCAGTAAAGGAACAGGGATATACATACAAGATGTGTGAACTTCCAGAAGCAAGTCAGGTGCAGTATTTCACAAAAGATGGAAAAGATATGGCGTCGCTGGAAGTGTGTATTACGATCAACACCGGCGACAATCTAGGTTATTTTTACCGTCAGTATGCGATGGTAAAGGAAAATGACCAGTGGAAGATCTATGGCTGGACAGAATCCCAGTTACCGAGCGGTTCTGCGACGACGCAGGCGGCAGAGTAAGAAACGAAAGTGGTATGCGTGAGATAACTGCATAACCAGATAGAATAAGAAAGGTTGCATGAAAGCGATGCAACAAGAAAAAGAGGAAACATTATGAGTACAACGATACTTTCAATTGAATCATCCTGCGATGAGACGGCAGCAGCGATTGTTGTCGATGGAAGAGAAGTAAAATCAAATATTATCTATTCACAGATTGAACTTCACAAGCTGTATGGCGGCGTAGTGCCGGAGATTGCATCGCGGAAGCATGTGGAGAAAGTCAATCAGGTGATTCGTGCGGCAATTGAGGAAGCACATGTGACATGGGACGATATCGATGCCGTGGCAGTGACGTATGGACCAGGACTGGTAGGTGCACTTCTGGTTGGTGTGAGTGCGGCAAAGGCGGTTGCTTATGCAAAGAAGAAACCGCTGGTTGGTGTGCATCATATCGAGGGACACATTGCGGCGAATTATATTGAGCATCCGGATCTGGAACCTCCATTTATG
Source organism: Coprococcus hominis (ex Arizal et al. 2022) (assembly GCF_040094675.1). Lineage (NCBI taxonomy): Bacteria > Bacillati > Bacillota > Clostridia > Lachnospirales > Lachnospiraceae > Coprococcus > Coprococcus hominis (ex Arizal et al. 2022). The sequence continues at coordinate 1,754 of NZ_JBBNHG010000041.1, read as the reverse complement.
TGCATGGTAGCTTCCGGTGGACATTCCCATCTGGTCTATGTGAAGGACTATACGACGTTTGAGATTGTAGGACGGACAAGAGATGATGCAGCGGGCGAGGCATTTGACAAGGTCGCACGTGCAATCGGACTTGGATATCCGGGCGGACCGAAGATTGACAAGCTTGCCAAAGAGGGCAATAAAGAGGCAATTCATTTCCCACGTGCATTTATGGAAGATGCACCGTATGATTTTTCTTTCAGTGGCTTGAAATCCGCAGTGCTGAATTACCTGAACGGCTGTGAGATGAAACATCAGGAGATCAACCGGGCAGATGTGGCTGCTTCGTTTCAACAAGCGGTTGTGGATGTTCTGACCGACAATTCGGTGCGCGCGGCAAAAGCATATGGCTGTAAGAAGCTGGCGTTAGCCGGAGGCGTGGCATCGAACAGCTCCCTTCGGGAGAATATGCAGCGTGTGGCATCTGAACAGGGCTTGCAGTTTTACTATCCATCGCCAATCTTTTGTACAGATAATGCAGCGATGATCGGTGTGGCGGGCTATCATAATTATATGGCGGGCATCCGGGATGGACTGGATCTGAATGCAATACCGAACTTAAAGATTGGGGAACGCAGATAATGGTAACAGCAATCGTACTTGCGGCAGGCGTTGGCAGCCGTATGAAAAGTGAAAAGGCAAAGCAATTTCTGGAAGTCGCAGGGCATGAAGTGCTGTATTATTCGTTGCGGGCTTTTGATGAGCATCCCGAAGTAGATTCGATAGTGCTTGTGACAAAGGAAGAATTTGTAGAACATTGCCAGAAAGAACTGGCGGAACGGTATCAGTTTGCAAAGGTTCGGGATATCTGTATCGGTGGAAAAGAACGCTATGATTCCGTTTATCAGGGATTATCTGCGATTGGAGCAGAGGGAGAAAACGATATTGTGCTGATCCATGATGGTGCGCGTCCGTTCGTGACAGCAGAAATGATATCGGCTTCAATTGCGTGTGCAAGAGAATGCGGAGCCTGTACGGTCGGCGTTCCTGCAAAGGATACGATCAAGATTGTGGATACAGATCATTATGGGGTAGAGACGCCGGAACGAAAATTTGTATACCAGATTCAGACACCGCAGACATTTCAGGTACCATTGCTTCGTCGGGCTTATGAGACAATGTACGAGGCAAAAAGAAATGGAGACACCCACAATATAACGGATGATACGATGCTTGTAGAACAATATGCAGGGGTGCGCTGCAAGGTGGTAGAAGGTGCGTATGAAAACATCAAAATCACCACACCGGAGGATCTGGCAATCGCAGAAATCTTTGTCGAAAAAACTTTGAAAAAATTTTAAAAAATCTGTTGACAAGTATAGGACTTTTTGATAAGATAACAAAGTCGCTGATACAAACAGCGATTTTTAATTGAAAAAAATTAAAATATGGAGAGGTATCGAAGTGGTCATAACGAGGCGGTCTTGAAAACCGTTTGTCCGCAAGGGCGCGTGGGTTCGAATCCCACCCTCTCCGTTCGATACATTCGACAGGTCGAACGTATCCCGTCGATTTAGGCGCTTGTGGAGAAGTACCCAAGCGGCTGAAGGGGCTCCCCTGGAAAGGGAGTAGGTCGTTAATAGCGGCGCGAGGGTTCAAATCCCTCCTTCTCCGTTTGATTTACCTAGCCTAGATCAAAACGAACCTTTGACAAATTAATAACATGTTAACCCTGAAAATTTCTTTAAGATATTTTCAAGGATTTGATACAAATC
>NZ_JBBNHG010000040.1:0-30690 GCF_040094675.1 Coprococcus hominis (ex Arizal et al. 2022) | reverse complement strand
CGATACGCGAACGTTTATAAACAGAACCTGCGTATGCAACTGAACAACGTGGACATGTAATAATTGCGGAATGAAATAATTAAAGTAAATTGTCTGTAGATAGAATACCACCTAAAGAAGTGATCGATGAGCAAAGGAGAACAACTTACGGAAAAATGGGCAAGTCCCATATTTATACAAACATATTTTTAGTCAGTCCGAACTGTCGGATGAAAACAGCGAGCGTTTCAGAAGTATTCTGGAAATTAAGATTCGTAAAGAATCGATTGTATGATTGATATACAATCTGAAATTTAGTATGATATAAAAGAAACGTGGTTGGTATAAGGGGGCAATATCTGTTGAAACGTAGAATCTTTAATTTGGTGAGTATTTTTTCTATCCTGACAGCCATCGTGTGGCTGTTCTTTTTCTCACTTGTTCATAATATGGATCAGGAAGCGAGGGAATCAGAGGACATTATAGTAATTGAGAGGGAAGAGATTTTATAGATGATACATATATTTTTATGTGACGATGATAGCAGTTATTTAGAATATCTGAGTGAAATAGTTGATCGCTTTTTTCGGCAAAATAATATAGAGGCAGGAATAAAGACATTTACAGATGGGGAGAAGCTTCTGGAAGAACCGGAGATGGCAGATATCGTATTTCTGGATGTGGAAATGCCGGGGAAAAGTGGAATTGAGGTCGGACGGAGGATCAAAGAGGAAAATCCATATGCACTGATCTTCATTGTATCATTTACGGAACAGTATCTGGATGATGCGATGGACTTTCAGGTGTTTCGGTATATCGAAAAAGCATCTTTGCCGGATCGAATCGAGCGGAATCTGAGAGATGCGTTGGTGGCGTATCGGAATACGAATCCCAAAATCACAATTATGCAGAATGGAGAGACGATTGTCTGTCGGGAAGCAGACATTGTTATGATTGAGAATCAAAGGCGTTGTGTGTACGTATGCACAAAGGATGCCAGGTATGAAGTGAAGGGAAAGCTGGAGGATTGGGAGCAAAAACTGAATCAGGTAAGATTTTGCAAATCTCATACGAGTTTTCTGGTAAATCTGGATTATGTGAGCCGGTTTACAAAGAATGAAATAATTCTGGCGAAAGGAAAGTATAGGGCACATATATCCAGGCGTATGTATCTGGAGTTTTGTAAGAAATATGAAGAATATCTGCGAAGGGGATAAGGGAAAGCTATGAAAAGAAAGGCATCTGAAATTCTATTTTTCATGCAGGGAATCGTCATCTTTTTTCTGATCGGATTTCTTATTTTTATAAATAATATGGAGCAAGCGCTGCCTTATGTATGGACACGTGTGATTGTAATTGTGCTTGTCCTGATAATTATAGGTCTGCTATGCATCTATAATTATGTATACAAGAAGGAACAGAGGGTAAAACAGGAACAGGTTCGATTGCAGGAAGTTCTGATGGTTCGTGAAGAGAATCAGGCATGTCATGCGGTGATTCATGATACAAGGCATTTTCTATACACGGTACAGAGTTTATTGGAACATGAAGACATTGAGGAAGCGAAGAAGCTTTTGCAGGATTGCGTGGATGCGAAGCTTACGAAGAAAAGGTTTTGTAATCGGGCCGTGTTAAACGTGATCCTGCAATATTATCAGAGTGTATGTGATAAGGCAGGAATATCATTGGCGGTTGATATTCGGGAAGCTGTGCTATCTGATCTGAATGACACGGAGATGACAGTGCTATTCGGAAATCTGTTGGAAAATGCGTATGAAGCGGCTGGTAATCAGGGATTTATCGAATTACGTGTGGATGTGAACGAGCATTCCGGCATGACGGTTATAGAAGAAAAAAATTCGTATCTTGGGGAAATAAAGAAGGATAAGGCAGGAAAACTCATCACCTCAAAAAATAAAGAGGAGCATGGAATTGGCATGCAGAGCATAGAGAAAATCGTGCGCAGACATGAGGGGGTATATATCTATGATTTCGATAAGAATACACACATATTCCGTTCAAAAATCGCATTGCCTGACCGAAAGTGTTAAAATTTCGACCATTTGTGCAAGATATCTTGATTATTGAGCATGTAACGATATACTAAAATCAAGAAATATTTAATTATGCATGGGATAGGATGATTAAAATTTGCGTGAGTGGCAAGCAGGATTCATCTATATTAGCAACAAAAAAGCGATCGACAATTTTTAGTTATCCGTCAGTTATATGGAAAAATTATTTACGAAGTTAATATATAAACGAGGAACGACGTATGAAAAAAGACAAATTCTATGTATACTTACCAATGATTTTAGGAATAGTGCTTATTATTTTATCCATCCTCAATTCATTTGAAAATAATAATGTATGGGGAATAATTGGTGGTGTTTTATTGATTATTATCCCATATGTATATACATCTATTCCTATCATATACGAACGATACAAGGAAAATAATAGTTTAAAAAATCGTTTGTCCGAAAATACTTTTACGGATAGACAAACTGATTTACAAAACTTGATATCTTTACTACATAATCATAAAATAATACAACTAACTGGAAATGAACGTCAATGTGGGAAAAGTTGGCTTGCACTAAAATTAATTGACTGCATAAATCATCCGAATGATGTAGATTTTATACATCATCATAGTTTAAAAAAACTATTTAAAAGAATATATTATATAGATATGAAGCAAAAATCGGATTCAGATATCAATTACTTTTTTGAAAATAATATCGTAACTAACAAAACATTAATTATAATTGATCATATCAAAAAAGTTGATTATATCTTTTCAAAACAGGAAGCATATAATTTTTCATTAATATTTATTACTGCAAGTATAGTGGATACTAAAGGAGAAATATATTATATATCTAGTTTTGAAATAGACAATGTGCCAAAACTTCAAAAAAATATAAATAGGAACTATAATAATATTGAAATATTAAGCAAAAAAGAAATAGAAACCTTGTATGAAGTTACATATGGTAATATTGGAAAAATTCATTTCTTATTGGAACGTCAAGAATATGTATTATGGATAAAACAACTTGCGCTTAAATTGCAAACTAACTACGATAAAACATTGAATACTATTCAACTTGCATTGTTTTCAGGTAAATACGTTGATGCTCAAAATTTTTTGGATATTTTTCAATCTCAATATGAGAAAGAATTATTAAATAACAATGATTTATATTTTAAATTTAATATTATGAAATCGGATTGTGAACATTTATTAAATAATTATGAAAATGCTCTCGCTATTCTAAATATCCTAAAAAAACCTGAAATGAAGGTTTATAATATTGAAAACAGGATGGAAATATTAGAAGCCCATTTTAATAAACATTTATGGAAATGCAATGAAGCTCTTAATATATTACAATCAATAGAATCATCTAATATTTGTGGGTTAACAGATTCTTTAGGTATATTAGTGGCGAAATATTTTGTTGATGACTTGATAGTTCCTAATTGTAAATTAGATAGTTTATCAGCATTTATTCATGTATTTGAAAAATGCAAAGACAGCAAATTAGAAATGAATCCTAAAGATATCTATAAAATAATGCGAAATGAATCTATTTATTTATTTTATAAAAAGAAATATACAAGAAAAAATATCCTTGAACCAATAAACTCTGTCATTTTAAAATATAAAAAAGAAAATAACAGATTATTAGCTAATGCATATTTCATTAGAGCTGAAATAAATAGACTTTTTCAAAAATATAAAGCTACTCTTTTAGATTATAATAGATGTTTGACAATAACTGATGATGATAATATAAAAATTCAAGTTAATATAATGAAATATTATTTAGCTTCAATTAAAAAAATAACTATATTTAAAACAGACAACCATTTATCAAAAGAACAAATATACAAGCTATGTAATAATAAAAATAAGTATGGAATGTTGCTTATTCAACGTATAAATTGTATTGAACTAGACGATCCAAATAAAGACCAAATAACCTATTGCTTTGAACATCGAATTATGACTATTCTATAATTATTTCATTATAAGTAAAATGTGGTATTTTCTTTTGGATCAGTTGCTTTCTAATGTTATTTATATTTTCAAAAGAGCCATTATTCTTTATTTGAAACAAAAGATTTGCCAGATTTTCAATGTCCTGTTCATGCCAATTGAAACGAGCTATATGTTGGGTTCCTAGTCGTATGCCGTCATTATGAAATAATAATTTATGTTTTTTGTTTAATGATATATTATAATTTAATGCTTGATTATAGAAAAAATCAGCATCCTTTCTTTCCATTAATAAAAATAATTGATGTGTTTTTGTATAAATATTTTTATCAATTTTTGCAATTTTAAACCCGCGTTGTTCTAATTTTTGACCTAGCAAATTGGCAAGTTGTATTGTAGTGCCTTGATAAGGTTCTCCATATTCAATTTGCTCAATAAGAGATAATAATAAGCAGGCTATATGGTTTGGTTGAATATCCCTAAGGAAGTTTGGAGTTATATTAGCACTTAGCTTTTCTATATATATATCTGTATTTGTCATAATCAAACCACAAGCCACTGCGGGCAAGGTTTTATGTGTTCCACCTAATAAAACGACATTTGAATACTCTAATGGATTAGGTATACATTTACCACCAATTAAACCTAGTGTTTGGGTTGCATCATAGATTATTCCCATATTACTTGGTATATGAATTTGGCTTAAATCAGGAACATTAATCAAATCAGATTGACAAAAGATAATAAACGAATAATCTCCAGTCTCACACATTTTATTTAAATTGATATAATCAACTTGATATTTTTCAAAATCATATGGAATTGGGTCATATGAAATATTTAAAGTATCTAATATAATTGGCATAGAAGCATGCCCGCCTTGTTCAGGCGTAGATAAAAGAACTTTTTCTCCTGATGATAAAAGAGACATAGCGCATACGGTAAAGCAGTTAATTCCACTTAAACTTTCTGCATTTGCATATTTAGAATGGAATAATTGGTTGCACGCTGAAGTAACAAGAGATTTCAACTCCTCAATTTTATTACTTTCAAAAAAATAGTATTTACCTTCAAATTCTGAATTTAAAGGTTGTTTTACAAATTCTGATATATATGTTTCAGCGGCACACAATGGAATACAGTTCGTATTGTTATTCTTCATCTCATTATACAATTTTATATAATCTTTTAATAGTGAATTCATTTTTATTCTCCTCTGCTACTTAGTCAATATTTACAAAAACTTCGTAAATAATTTTTCCATATAACTGACGGATAACTAAAAATTATCGATTGCTTTCCCCGCACCATCAAACCAATCGAAAATCTTTCCGTGGATGTTTATTTGTGAGAATATCTGTCTGTTTTGCCGTGGAGACATGTGTGTAGATTTCTGTCGTTGTGATAGAGCTGTGTCCCAACATTTCCTGAATATACCGGATATCGACATCAGCATCTAAGAGGCTGGTTGCAAACGTATGTCGGAACATATGCGGAGTGATATGCAGGTTGATGTTTGCAAGCTTGCAATATTTACGGATCATACGGCGGATTGACTGGTCAGATACGGCAGTACCATTCTGGTTCACAAAGAATGGAGCATATGGGTCCGGGCAGAAAGGCATACTGGATTTGTATTTTATTAATATGGATAGGACGTTTGCGTTTGTGATTTGTAGACGACGCTCCTTATCTCCTTTTCCATAGATCAGTATTGTTCCGGTGTGCAGGTTAATGCTATGATTGCGCAGAGAACAAAGCTCGGATATCCGGATTCCGGTCATGAAAAGCAATTCAATGATTGCGGCGTCACGCAGTGTATGCACTTGCCGATAGGGGGTTTTTGCGTTTGAGTGCTGCGTGTATATTTCGGCGAGAAGCTGTTCGATTGTGAGGAGGGGAATCGTTTTCGGCAGAATCAGTGGTTCGCGGAAACGGGTCTGTAGCTTGGTGAATGGTGTGATTGCGATGATATCACGGTATTCTAAATGATGATAGAAGGCTTTTATAGAAGCGATTTTCCGTTTGACGGTTCGAGGCTTGTATAATGTATGTAAAGAAGAAATATAGGATTCAATTGTCTGTGGTGTACGGGAAATGAGTGGCTGATCCGGCAATGCCATATAGAAGTGTCGGAGATCAATGGCATAGGCTTTAAGTGTTTTTTCATCTAAACGCTTGTTGTATTTGCAATAGTCTAAATAGGCCTGAATCAGACTTGTATCATTTGTAGATTTCATAGAAAACTCCTTTTTCATCGTATTGTAGCAGAAATATATTCTAATATGCAAAAGTACACATGAGTTCCGTATAAGTATCTTTAAATTATGCATGTTGGACTTTTTTTGACCAAAAGTGTTAATATTTCGACCATTTGTGCAAGACATCTTGATAATTGGGCATGTAGCGATATACTAAAATCAGGCTATGGAAAAACTCGGAAGAGTTCATTTATTATGTGTGAGGTGCTAAGATGATTAAAAAAAGAAAATGGTTGTACTTTGTTTTTGGTATTTTGATGTTAATGGTAATGCCTGGATTTGAAGATAATAAAATACAGGCACAGACAAGTGTTGGAGAATTATTGATTGCAGAAAATAAGTTGGAAGGAGGTGTAACAGAAAGAATATATGTAATTACAAATGATGAAATATCAGAGAATACGCGTTCTGTGTCGGCAAGAAAAGCTACAAAAAAATATACATATGAAGTAAATGGGGAGGACTGTTTAATTATATATGTCTATGCAAATTTTTCTTATGGACATTCTGATGGGAGAGCGCGTATTTCAAGTTCTTCGTATTCAATTTCGAAAATTGATTCTCACATAGAGGTAAGCAATATATCACAACAAAATTATGCAGGAACTGATCCAAAAACTGTTTTGAGTTTTACATTAAAGGATAAGCATTATACTCCAATATTGGTACAGGCAAAGAAAATAACATTGAGCTGTAAAAATAATGGAGATTATTATTAATAAGGTTTGAAGCGACAAATGAAGTTGCTTTAAATATTGCACTGCGCAGTGTAACAAGATGAATACGCATATGTAAGTACTTACAAAGCTTGTGTATGTGGAAGATTAATTAGGAGGTATTAAAAAATGGCTTTAGACGTGCGTTATGGGGAAATCCGATCCGAAGTAATTGCAAAGCTTGAAACACAGAAGGGAGAAATGGAGAATCTGCTTGACAAATTGAGTAATACGGTAGAGACTCTTCCATCCGTAATGGAAGGACAGGCATTGCAGGCATATATGGATAAATATGAGAAAATTGTTAAAACAATTTATTCAAAGCTGAACGTGAATTTGGGAGATTTTTCACAGCAATTAGAAAGTGTATGTCAGCAGTTCGAGAATTTGGATGATGATATGAAAACACAGTTAAGTTAGTACAGGGAGGATAAATAAATGGGTGATAGATTAAGAGTAGACTATGCAGCCGTTGAAGGATTAATTGGAGATATGAAGGGCTACGAAGGAAATATTGAGGATTTGTATTCAGATATGACAACAACAGTAAGTTCTCTTGTCAGCAATGGTTACATGGAGGCAGAGTCTGCGACTGCGTACGTAGAGGAATTCAAAAATATGCTTGGACCGGATATTGAGAGCTTGTCAGATCTGATTAATCAGTTCTATACGCAGCTTTCACAGATATGTCAAAACTTTGCGGAAGCAGATGCAAATATTGCAGATATGTTATTTTAGTTAGTGTAAAACAGCCCTTAAATGGTGTCTGATAAAGATGAGGTTTAAGGGCTGTTTTATAATGATAAAAGCTAAGGAGTAAGGTATTGGTTATGGGAATGCAAGTTCAGACGAGAGATACGAGAAATAAGGCAGATGAAGAAGCAGGGAAGAAACAAAAGAAAGCTGATTTGAAAAAGAATATATCAGGATTAGAAGATCGGCTGGATTTGTTACAACAGGAGTATAGAATAAAGCAGATTGAAAAGACAGATGCCGTGCATTGTTATGCTAGGAAGCGAAAAATAATAGAGGAGATGCAGGCAGAAAAGAATAACCAGACAATTAAAAAAGTATCGGAATTATTAATGGAATATGTAACAGGAGAAAATTATAGAAAATTATGTATGTGCTATGATGAAGCGTTGAGAACAATAGGAGAAGAAATATATCGAGTTCAACAACAACTTGAGGAAAACCGGGCACAATTAAATAAATTAAGATAGGGAGAATCTGGATATGATAGAGATGAAAATAAGAGATGAAGAAATGGAAACATTAAGTAATAATATTATGGATTTGACAACACAAATCGACAGCAGAATACAGACGCTTATAGAGGCATTGACCAATGTATGTATGAGCGGCGTGTCTGAAGGGGATTTTCATAATAATCTTGAGTTATACATATCTGTTCTACAAACATTGTCAAGTGAGTTACCAAGTTGGTCGACGGAATGTGAGAATAGAATAATTAATTTTTTAGAAAAATTAGAGGTTGTTGATGGAGATTTATATTCTGAAATATAAAAAAAGAGGAGATAATGAATGGCTATAGTAGTTAATTATTCAGTAATAGATACAGAAATAAAACGATTAAATGCGATGTTAGATGATACATATGTGCATATTGCAGCGGGACGGTTAGGAACGGAAATATCATATAGTCAAAGTGATTATGTGAACATACTGATGGATGAAGTGTATATCTTAAAAGATATACAGAACATAGTACATGGGATAATTGAAGATTCCGTAAAAATGTTGAATATTGCAAAAAAAATATATCAAGATGGAGACATTCAAATTTCTGATATGCTTTCGGAGGGAAAATAAGGTGGATCGAGATTATACAACAGAAAAGGAACAAAAATATGTTGAACTAATAGAATCGCTTGCTTTGGAAAATAATAATTGTAAATTTAATCAATTATCAAGTGGTTTAATGCTTTCAAATGTCGAGGTATGCCATGAAACATATCAAGATATAATTACAACAAATAATTATTATTATGAAACGACTGGCTGTCGAACAAGGCGTGTATTTGAGAAAGTTAGATGCTTTGATTCAAATTTTGCAGGGGAAGAAACAATACAAGATGATTTAAATATATTGAAAAATAATATGCAACGGGCAAGAGATTTGCTCAGTCTTTCATCATTGGGAAATTCCGTAAGTGAAATTAATTATAATTTGGGTAGATATGGAAGTGCAGTTGCATTGGAAGGTAGCATATTTGGGAATGATTTAAGCTATGCTGGCATTGTAGAAGCGATAGGATTCACTGAACAAGCAGCTAATTCAAAAGCATATTATGAACAGGCGTTTGCTACTGTGTTTATTTATGTGGATGGGAAACCTGTCTATGACATGGCTGCTATTGAAAAAATATTAGCAAAAGATGCAAGTGAAATAACAAATGCAGAATATATAGTAATTGCAATGGCATATACAATGATGAATGAAAAAGATATGGAGACCTTGTTTTGCGATATGATGACATTGTCTGACACATGCAATTATACATGGGGGCAAGAACACATAGGAGGTCCAATGGTTGGAAATATAAAAAAAGATTACTATGAGTGGTCTATAGATGATGATAAATGGAATGGATTTATGCAGGGCTTAAGTTTGATTTCGACATACAATGCTCAATTGGTAAATGTTCTTCAACAAGATGCATTAGTGGATCAAAATATTGTAGAAAATCGATACCAATTAGTACAAAAGGAAGCAATTGCACAGGCAATTTATAATGTTCATGAGTTTAGAAATTCTTATGGAGAGGATCGACCATATTTGAATATTACTTGCGAGGGGGGAAATAATAAGACATATATAATTAATTTTAAAGAAGAGTATATAACCCCAATGCTAGGTACTTTGAATTCATTGCATACATCTCAGATAACTGTTGGACAAAGTCGATCAGGGGTAACTTCGGCAGCAATTGTAACAGATCATGTAATGGTTGATTTGCATAATCATTTTGCGCCGAATTTTACTTCTGTAGGATTTTCAAGTCCAGAAGCTCAACAGACTTTTATAGCTGAACATATGTTTGGTTTTCTTTTAGATGTAGCTGGAGAAGGTATAGATGCAGGAATAGAGGAAGCGTTTGGAGGAAATATTCCGGTTGTTGGGAATTTAATAAGTGATGGTATAGGAGCCATGGAAGATTATTACCAGGGAGTAGAGGATGCAACAGCGTTGGAGGCTGCTGCGGATGAATTAATGAAAACAAATTTATATTCTTACTTTGATTGTGCTGTTTCAATTACAAATTACCAAACCAACAATATTTCTGGGGAATATTTATATGCGGATGCAGGTATACAAACAATACAGATTATTAATGACTACAATGATATGTTTGATACAGAAATAACAATTCCGCAGTTATTAAATGATCCTTATAGTGTAAATGAAGATTATCATTTACGTATCGAGGAAGAAAATGCAGCGGGAACGGATGGCGCACATTTTTCTCGTTAGTCTTTAAGAACAAAAGAGCTATTGGAGAAAGTAATATAGAATAGAGGCGTATGCAGGAGCGAAATTAAATGATTAAAATAAAGAAATATATGGTCATAATTGGTATTGTTGTAGTTTTGTTGTGTGGCTGTGGAAAAAACCAGATAGAGACGACAGAAGCGACTACCGCAGAAATGACTACAAATGAACCTGCCACGACAGAAGCATTGGAAACGGTAGCGCTTAAAGATGCAGAAATTGGAGATATCGTGCAGATGGGAACCTACGAACAGGACGGAGATGCAGAGACAGAGGATCCAATCTGCTGGGATGTGCTGGATAAAGATGGGGATGCAGTGTTGCTTATATCGCATGATGTGATTGCCTATCAGAGATTTTCGGATAATCATAAATGTGTAATATGGGAGGATTCGCAGATACGGTCGTGGTTGAATCAGGAGTTTTATGCAGAGGCGTTTGACGAGACGGAACAGGCAAGTATCCGGGAGACAACGTTGGAGAATCCGTCTACGGTGGGGTTTGCTGCGCATGTGGATCCATCCGTGGATGTACAGGTACGGGAGAGCAGACCGGATACAAAGGATAAGATATTCCTGCTGAGCTGGAAGGAAGCAGAGCAATATTATGGAAATCGCTTAACGGATGCATCTGTCCTTGGGCGAAGACCATCGAGAGCAGTATTACAGAAGCGGAAGGCGATATTTACAGATATTGTAATCGAGGAGCTTCCGGCGATGTATCCATATTCCCGGCATCTGGCTGATGGTACGGAGCGGTTACCGTGGATGCTGCGGTCAACGGGTATGAAGGATTACAACATTTTGGTGATTGGATACGAGGGAAAATGGGATCAGGACTATCCGGATTCTTATAACGGCGTGAGGTCTGCAATGTGGGTGACCGTGGATGAATAATGTCGAAGGGAGGACAAAATGTCTCTAATTCGGAAAGAAAAGATAGTTTTATTTGCAGTGATACTCCTCGCCTGCGTAATTGTCGTCGGTAGCAGGGTGTATGATAAGAAGCGTTCGGAACCAAAGGCGAAGAACCGGTTTTTTGAGAATCCATTTTCAGAGGTTGATCCAGGGATTGACCAGCAAAGCGGTAATTATGCCAACGACGCGCTGGTTGTAGACGGTTATGTGTATTTCTATAAGAGCCGGGTGAAGCTTGGAAACTATGACAAGGTAGATGAGCTGGAGAAGTGCGGAAACAATGTGATTTACCGGTTGTCTCCGGATGGTACATATGAGGAATTTTATACATTTGATGAAGGAGATGCGATCTATTATGGTATCGGTTCCAAACTGTACTATTATGAGGGATATTTCTATATCCAGATTGAAAACCGGATTTACCGCATCAATAAAGAAGGCACTGAGGCACAGGTGATCTATGAGAATGTGGGTGGATATGGCAGTTACGTGATATTTGGTATCCGGGATCATTATCTGGTGCTTCAAAAACAGACAGAATACTATTATCTTGATATGGATACATGGGACTGGAGCCAGCCGATAGAGGTTGGACGTATGCGGCATCTAGTGAATGTGCGATGTTCTTATGAAGCGGTCAGAAGAAATCAGTTGATCTGCTTTTTTGAGAATGTTATCTACGGAACGGAGAAGGAAGAACCAATCGGTGTCTATTTTGAAAGCAATATGTTATATGGCAGTGATTTTGTATATCTACATGATTTACGTGTCTATGATGAAGATGCGGAGGAAAAAGTATGTATTGCAGGAAGTGTGTATTGCCTGAATGTTTACAAAAGAGTCATGTTCTACGCACAGAAGGTGGATGATTCTATCTGCATAAAATATTATTCGCTGGATGAAAAGCAGGAAGGCGAACTGATTACGATTGATGCGGGGGCAGATACGGTGATAAAATCGCTCGTTGTCAGTGATGATTATATTATCTATGATCTGGGACAAAAAAAGGAGAAAGAAGCTGTCGATAAGCGAGTGATCTGGAACCGGCATACTGGAGAGACACAGCAGGCGATCGAGTATCAATAAGGATGGAATAGGGTTCGACTGATAATGATATGAAAAGGAGAACATAAATGACACATTACAAAAAGCATAGCATATATAAAGGAAGAAGGTCGATTTTCACATTCATTAGTATACTTCTGGTCTGCGTGTTGCTTCAGGGGAATGTACGGGCAGCGGAGATGCCGGAAGGAGAGCCCGTGGGAGCAGAGGCAACTGCCACGGATGCCGTGAATGTAGAAGCACCAGGTAAGTATGATGAGAAGAAGGGGATTGCATCAATTCGGCTGATGTATTGTGCGGATAGCGGCGCGAAGGATGTGATTAAAACCGGGTATGCATTTTTTATAGGGGATGATGAAAGTACATATCTTATATCCTGTTGCGATACTGTGATATTGAATGAAGAAGAGAAAAATGCGGTGGCTGCGGCACATGGGGTGACACCTGACAAGGTGAATACTGTGATCGAGCTTGTGTTGAAAAATGATGTGATTGTGGAATTATCCATAGTAAATAGCAGTGAAGGACTTAATTTTGCAATATTGCAGCCATCGACAAAGATTGCATCCTGCATGGGGATTCGATTGTGCGAGGATAGTACGAAGACAAAGAAAGGACAGGTTGTACATGCATATGATGCGGATATGCAGCAGATAGACTGTACGATTGAGGACTGGTCGGAAATCAATGATGCGCATTATTACAGATACACCGCAAGCCAGCCGATAACCAGAGGATTTCCCCTGTTAAATGAAGAAGGGGAAGCAATTGGTATTGTAAGCACGATAAACAAGGGAAATCCGGAGGAGACATATGCACTTCAGATCGACGAGGTAATCGATGTGCTGACTGTCCTTGGGATTCAGTATAATCCGGAGATAGTTGTAGACACATCCAAACTGGAAGAGGTGATCGCGGCATACGAGGGATTAGATGCAGATAAATATGCACCTGAATCATGGAAGGTATGTGAAGACGCTTATAATCAGGCGACAGAGTTGTACCAGAAGGTACAGGCGCAGGAGGTTGATAACTATACACAGGATGCGGTAGATGCGGCGACTGTCACGCTGCAGGACAGTATAGATAATCTGAAGAAAGCGGAATTGCCGGTAAAGACGGTGATCATTATAGCAACCATCGCATGTGGCGTACTTTTTATCGCCGTTGTCACGTTGGCGATTTTGTTGGCTGTGCAGTGTAAAAGATGTAAGAAATTATCAGAGGAACAGGGGAATCAGGCGGTATTGGCCAAGGAAGCGTTGAAAATCAGTGGAAGG
Organism: Coprococcus hominis (ex Arizal et al. 2022); assembly: GCF_040094675.1. Classification (NCBI taxonomy): domain Bacteria; kingdom Bacillati; phylum Bacillota; class Clostridia; order Lachnospirales; family Lachnospiraceae; genus Coprococcus; species Coprococcus hominis (ex Arizal et al. 2022). Next base: position 16,949 of record NZ_JBBNHG010000040.1, on the reverse strand, counting down.
ATTACGCCGGGATTTGTAACAAATCATGAGAATCTTCCTTTGAACAGAAGCCTGCAGGAGGCAGGTCAGTCTTCACCGGAGGAGATAGGAGAAACAAGTGTGTTAGGTATAGATATGGACGAGCACGGTCAGCCGCTCAACGATACAGCGGTTCGATACCCAACGATCGTCCGGTATAAAACAGGCGAGACGTTTGTGGTGAACCAGAACAGTTACATTATCGGATCCGCCGCAGATTCTGTCGATTACTGTATTACGCGCAGCCATAGTATCAGTCGAAAACACGCGTGTATTATGAAGTTTGAAGATGGATATTATATTCAGGATCTGGATACGACAAATGGAACATATGTGAACGACATACGAGTTATGCCGGGGCGTTATATGAAGCTGGATCCTGGTAATATCATTCGTCTGGCGGAAGAAGAATTTGAGTACAAGGGGTAAACAGTAAAAAGATGATAGTCAGTTGTTATGCAGATCATCTCGCGTATACATTTGAAGCGCAGGATGCGTTATTTATGCTCGGGATGAAGGTTGTAAATAAATTGGAAGAACATCACATTCCGATGGTACAGGTACTACATAATCAGAAAGTACAGTTGTTGTATGGTGTAGAGGGATACCGTCGGTTCACGGAAGCGATGGGAGAAATCAGCAGCGCAGAACTTGTGACAGCATGCATTCATTTTTTGCAGATGTTAAAGAGAATGGATGACAATGATTTCCTGGAGATGAAGGCTGTAGACATAAAGTTTGAACGGCTATATTACGACGGAAAAAATAAAGAAATCAAGGCAGTCATTCTCCCTATTAATTATGAATGTGATCTGCATGATGCATGCACATGGAGTTATTTATTTCGGAATACAATGCTCATGATCTTCAATCAGATTTTTGTAAATATGCCTGACAGACAGACGGAACTGTATTATGTGGTAATGGATCAGACGAAGACAGATGCAGAGGTATTGCATGCACTTATCTCTTATGACTTCGGAATTCAGGCAGTTGAACATGCGATGGAGAATACAGATTCAGAAAAAACGTTACTATTAGAACATAACGGATCCGAAGGAAATCTGATATTTATTGTTGATAAGCCGGAATTCCTCATAGGAAAATCAAAGGAAGCAGACGGAACGATTGCAAATTCCACGAAGGTCAGTCGAAATCATTGTAGGATTGTCAGGGAAAATGGCAGTTATATGATTCAGGATTTGGAGAGTACAAATGGAACGAGCGTCAACGGCTATACGTTGGAACCAGATCAGAAATATTACCTGAAAGATGGAGACAGTCTGGTTTTGGCGGATGTAGAATTTAAGATCACAGTGTCATAACAGGGGGCAGATATGATAAAGAAAAGTATTGTATTCGCGGCATTCGACGAGGAATACGTGGCAACGATTGAGTTTAAGCTTGCAAAGCTTACAGAGGAACGGGCAAGCATTGAATTTATAACAGATGCAGGCTGTCTGGAAGCGTTTCTGGAGCGACCGAAGAAGATTGACGTTCTGATACTTCCTTATGGGATTATGTTACCGCATCCAGAGGCTTTTTCGAAGACAAGCATTTACTATTTGACAGAAGAAGAGATGGATGCAGAGAATCCTGCCTACATATATAAGTATTACAGTGTAAAACGTATGCTGGAGAAGATCGATTCTGGGCTGATCACAGAGGCGGAGTCGGAAAAGGGGACAAAGGTAGTTGGCGTGTTCTCAGCATCCGGGGGAACGGGAAAGACAATTACTGCATTGACGCTTGCGCATAAACTGATGAAAAAAGGGAAACGTGTAATCTATATCAGTACCGTTCCATATCAGGATTTTACATATTATATAGATGATGCAAGCGTGCTTGGAACCGCGTTTTGTTATCAGTGTTCCATCAATATAAAAAATGCATTAAAAATCATACAGGACGAAATCAAAAATGAAGGGTTTGATTTTTTGCCGTCATTCAAGAATCTTCCGGTTTCTTATCAGATGAAGTTTTCCGTATATTCCCAGATTGTAGATTATCTGCGAGACAAAAATATCTATGACTATATTGTAGTGGAGTTATCTTCCGAGCTGGAGGCAGACAAACTGGTTTTCCTGAAGAATTGTGATTGGAAAGTACTCTTGACAACGCAGGATAAGATCGCGGTAGGAAAGCTGGAAGCGTTGCTTTCCAATATGCTGGATTTTGACAGGAATATTTTGATTTTGTGTAACCGTTACAAATATAATCAACCGGATTTTCTCTCTGGCGCACAGCTTCTGCAGAAATATGAGTTCAGTGAATTTATCGAAGAGTATAATGCGCCGCTTGATCTGGAAATGACGAAAAATTCACAGTTGTTTGACAGAACTATATTGTGCATGGAATAGATGTTCCAAATAAGGGGAGTGTTGAATATGGAAAATACAGTGATTGTGGAATTTCATCATAAAAAAAGAAATACATGGCTGGATATGGAGATTCCGCTTGATATATCAGCCAACGAATTGATCTATGGGTTAAATAAAGGATTAAATCTTGGGATTGATATGTCGAATGTGGCGGAATGTTATATGTGTACGGAAGATCCAAGAACGCTGTTGCGTGGAGACCGGTTGCTGGAATCGTTCGGATTGCGCAATGGTACGATTATACATTTTGACAGATAAAAGCAGGGGGTACAAATGAAACATAAATTAGTGATATATGGAAATAACATGTATAAGGAAGTGGATTTTGATGATTCATTTGCCGGAAGTATTACGATAGGAACAGATAAAGCATGTCAGATTGCGTTTCGAAAAGATCGCTTTATGACAGGCTTTATTTTTCGAATTGATCGGCAGGCAGATGGGGAATATATTATCAGTTGTAATGATACCGTATATCTGACCAAAGATTTCAATCTGAAAGAATATGTGAGAAAGCTGGAGACAGGCGATCATTTATCTCTGTGCTATGATTATACCGGAACGGAGGTATTCAGCATTGATTTTCTCGCATGTTTCGATGCAGTCGGTGATGATTACGATCTTCAGATTGACTGCAAAAATATTTCTGAATTTTCTATTGGTGGACAAGTAGAGTGCACAATTCGAATCGATGATCCCTACACACATGAAGATTGTGTAAAACTGTATAAAGTAATCGATGGATACGATGCGGAATTTGTCTCGAACACAATTGGTATTGAGGTAAATGGATTTATGCCACGCGCCAATACCTGTCATGTGCGGGATGGAGAGTTTTTGTCGATCAAGGGATATTCGTTCTGTATCTGTGACGGAATGATATATACAACGAGAAAAGCAAAGCTTATAACGAAGAGAAAAGTGGAGATTGTTCAGTATCAGAAAAATCATTATGAATATCCGAAGTTTATAAAAAATGTCCGACAGCAGTTCTCGATGCCGGATCAGACGATTGAAGTGCTGGAGCCGAACAACAAGGACGAGTCGGAACAGCAGAACTTTTTGATGTCTGTTATGCCGATGCTGGTAAATATGTTGATGATGGTTGGACTCCGCGGAATGATGGGCGGTGGAGGCATGTATGTCATCTATTTTGCGGCAACAATGTCAGTGAGTACAACTGTTACAGTCTTGAATTTTGTAAAGGAACGAAATAAAAGACAGGAAAAAGAAGAACGAAGAAAAAAGATATATCTGGAATATCTGACGAATCGGGAGGATGAGATTATACATTTGCGGGAGCGGGAGAAAACGGTCGCAGAGTATATGAATCCATCGCTGAACAATTATATGACGTTTATTGAGAATTTTGACAATCGGCTTTTTGAAAGAAAACGCGAGGATGAAGACTTTCTCAAGGTCTGTCTCGGAAAGGGTGTTGTGCGGTCGTGCTGTCCGGTTGATTATAAAAAAGAAGAGTATGTGGACACGGAAGATACGCTGAAGGATTTTCCGAAAACCATGCATGATAAATATGAGTTTATTGATGCGATGCCGGTATGCCTCGACCTGAAGACCGCGAATGCGGTTGGTTTCATTGGAAGCCGGACAAAGTTGTATCAGATGGAGAAAAATCTGATCATAGGATTTGCAGCTTCGCATTTTTATAAGGATATCAAGCTGTTTTTGATTATGGATAAAGTAGATGTTCCCTTGTTCTCATGGGCGAGATGGCTGCCAATCACCTACAATGAGCAAAATAAATTGCGCAATTTTATGTATGATGGCGAAAGTGCAAAAAGCACGTTGGAATTTCTGTATTCTGAACTTTCCCGTCGAGAATCAATGGGTGGAGTGACGGAACAGATGCAGGAGTATGTTGTGCTGGTATTCCGGTCAGCTATGCTTCGCAATCATCCGGTGTCCGGTTACATAGAGAAAGCAAAAGATCTCGGCTTTCATTTTGTGTTTTTTGAGGAGTATGAGGAGTTCCTGAATCCTGCGTGTACAAGCAGGATCTTTCTGGAGGAAGACTTCTACAAAGGATATATTCAGGATACGGACAATGGGGATCAGATACAGACGTTTGAATATGAATATGTGTCACGTGAACGCGCGGAGATCGCGGCAAAGAAACTGGCATGTGTGTATGTCGATGAGGTGAATCTGGAAAATACACTGACAAAAAACATAACATTATTTCAGCTGTTACATATTATGAGTCCGTATGATCTGGATCTGGAAAGCCGCTGGTCAAACTCGAAAATATACAAGACAATGGCGGCTCCGATTGGAGTTAAGAGCGGGGATGAAATCGTATATTTGGATCTGCATGAGAAGTATCATGGACCGCATGGGTTGGTAGCAGGAACTACCGGATCGGGAAAATCTGAGATCCTGCAGACATATATTTTATCCATGGCGACCTTGTTTCATCCATATGAGGTTGGGTTTATCATCATCGATTTTAAGGGAGGAGGAATGGTAAATCAGTTTAAGGATCTGCCACATCTGAATGGTGCAATCACCAATATAGATGGTAATGAAATTGAGCGGTCGCTGTTATCAATCAAGGCAGAGCTTGTCAAGCGGCAGGAGCTTTTTGCAAAATTAGAGGTAAATCATATTGATGATTATATTAAGGCATATAAAGATGGAAAGGCAGAAATCCCTCTTCCACATCTGATTTTGATTGTAGATGAGTTTGCCGAGTTGAAGAGTGAACAGCCGGAATTTATGAAAGAACTGATATCAGCTGCACGAATCGGACGAAGTCTGGGTGTACATCTGATTCTTGCAACACAGAAGCCTTCGGGCGTAGTAAGTGATCAGATATGGAGTAATTCGAAATTCAAACTGTGTCTCAAAGTGCAGAACAAGAATGATAGTAATGAAGTATTGAAATCACCATTGGCGGCAGAAATCAAGGAACCGGGCAGGGCATATCTGCAGGTGGGAAATAATGAGATTTTTCAGTTGTTCCAGTCAGCATATAGCGGAGTTACTGCAAAAACAGATGGGATATCTGCACAGAAGAAGTTTGCGTTGACAAGTGTTGCATTGTCGGGAAAAAGATCTGTGATATATGAGCAAAAGCCAAACGAGGACGATGCAGGCGAGACGCAGTTGAAAGCAATCGTTAATTATGTGAATGAATTTTGTGAGAAAAAGGGAATATCCAGATTACCGAACATCTGCCTTCCTGCTTTACCGGAGAAATTGCCATTTACGTTGGATGGCTTTTCTTACACGGGAACCGATATTGTTGTTCCTGTGGGCGTGGTGGATGATCCGTCAAGACAGCGGCAGTATGTGGAAACGTGGAACATCTCGCAGAATAATTTCTATATATTGGGATCTGCGCAGTCTGGAAAGACGAATCTGTTACAGACAATGATCTGTGGGCTGGCAATGCGTTATTCTCCAAAGGATGTCCAGATGTATATTCTGGATTTTGCATCTATGATTCTTCGTAATTTTGAGACATTGAATCATGTTGGAGGAGTTATTACGTCTACAGATGAACAACGTCTCAAAGGATTCCTGAAGATGATGCAGGAAACTGTGCAGGTGCGAAAAAAGTATTTTTCCCAGCTTGGGTTAAGTTCGTATAGTGCATATCGGGAATCCGGACAGACGGAGCTGCCACAGATAGTGATCTTTCTGGATAACTGGGTTGCATTTCGGGGGTATTATCCGGACTATGAGGATCAGATTATAAGTATCAGCAGAGAGAGCGTGGCAGCAGGTATCTCTTTTGTCGTGACCGCCGGTCAGGCAGGAGGAGCCGGATTCAAGCTGTTATCAAACTTTTCGAAGAGAACTGCTTTGTATTGCAATGATTCCAGCGATTATGGCGTGGTCTTTGAGGCATGCCGCAAGAAGCTGCATGATATCGCGGGAAGAGGACTTATTGAGGCAGATAAAATGTATTATGAGATACAGTATTATCTGGCTTTTGCAGCAGAAAAAGAGTTTGAGAAGATTACGCTTATGAAGGCGTTTATTGATCAGATTCATGATCAGTACGGTGATATGTATGTACCGGGGATTCCGGAGATACCACAGAAGGTAACGGAAGCATATATGGCGAAGCAGTTTGGAACAAGCTATAAATCATATGAAATTCCGCTCGGCATGGAGTTTGAGACGATAGGCAGACGGACATTGGATCTGGGGCAGACACCGCTGCTGGCTTTTGTTGGAGCAAAAGACAGCAGCAAACACCAATATGTAGAGTATTTGCTTGACAGGGCTCTCAGGAATCAGGACAAGGCACCTGTGGATGTGTATCTCATGGATGATACAGCAGGTGAGTATAGGAGGTTTGAGTCAGATGTGAGTGGATATACGCAGACAACAGAGGGTGCAGCGGAGCTGTTGAATATAGCGTGGCAGAAGCTTCAGAAACAGGAAACACCAGCGAGTCTGCAGATAATCGTAGTCAATTCACCAGAGATAATGAAGCAGATCGGTACGGACAAAGCGATGGTAGATCTATACAGGCAGATAAGTATGGCATTTAAGTCAGCAAAAGGATGTTTCCTGTTGACGGATGTTGAAAATGCTATGATTTCCTTCTCGGCAGGCGAGCTCTTGAAGCAGGTGCGTGATACAAAATCATTTATTATATTTGAGAATATTAAGAACATTAAAGTGACAGATATATCGATGGGAGTTGCCCGTACATTCAAGAAAGAACTGGATGTAAATGATGCGTATGTGATACAAGGCGATAAGATCGAGAGAGTTCGGGTTGTGCAGAAAGGATAGAGGTGGAATATGGCACAAAAATCTAAAGAAAAGCAGCAGATTCAACAGGAAATATTGGATAATCGCAGAGCAATCCAGCGCTATGAGGTGCAGATGAGCGGTGTCAGAACTTTAATCGCAAGGTATGAGGATGAGTATGATGATCTGCGTTCTGCAATTGGAAATCTGAGTACCGTTATACAAAATATAGAAGGAATTCAAACCTATTATAATCATGTAATCTGCACATATACGGGAGAAATACATCAATGGTGGGGCAGTGAGTATAATTATGCGGATCTTGAGTTTGGACATATAGATACCGATGTCGAAAACTGTCAGACACAGGTAGAAGATATGCAGACTCAGATGCGGGAAAAAAGAACATGGTTAGAAGGAGAGATAGAAGCCTTGAATCAACAAATAAGAACATATCAAAACGAGATAGACACGCTCGTAAGTGCGAACAAAGATTTACGAAAAAAACTGTAGGAGGAGCTATCATGGGAAGTTTACATATTGATTTAGATACGTTGCAGTTGGGAATGAAGGAGGTTACAGATGCAATCGGAGATATACATAAAGTCAATACGGAGTATAAACAGGAAGGTGTTACCAGTCTTCCATCCTATCAAGCATTACAGGAACAATTAGAAATGTTGGATAAACTATCTGATAGTATGAAAAACATCATGATGTTGGTGACACAGAGCGTAACGAATGCATATACAGCACTTTTGGGCGTAGATGCGCAAGCGGCGGAGGATATGAATAAATAGGGGGAACTATGGGACTTACAGCAGATATTTATGATATATTTGGTTTTACAAACCATGTGATAAGTGAGGCTGCTGCGCTGCAGGCGAGTATAACGGATGTGACAACGGCAGTGAATCATTTTGCAGCATTGCTTGATAATCAGTCCGGGGCAACTGTCGTGTCTATGCGGAATTACATAACCGGATTTGCAAGCAGTATACAGGCAATCGCAGATGCCGTAAATATGGCGTTTACGCAGATACTGATGGTGTATCAGGGTGCGTATGCTCTGCTTGATTCGGATGCATATGCCGTTATCGATGAAGATACGATCAGTGAGGTATTGAATGCTTATCGAAACTCATATCTGTGGATGGATGATGAGCTTGATATTGTCAAAGAAATGTATTATCGGGTGTGTGGATTCACAGATGTGACCATGCCATCTTTCGAAAATGCATTTACCCGTATCGAAGAATTTGAAGCCAGAGAGAGGGAGTATCGACAGGCGCTTCTTGATACGGAGGAGAGCTTTGATGCAAATGAACTGGTGCTATTACAGAATCTTACAGAAAGCTCGCTGACATATTTGACCGGACTGATGCCGCAGGGGTATAATGCGGTTACAGCACCGCCGAACGTGAAAATAAACGGCGTGACGGATATTAGTGCGAGTCTGGCGGAAAGAGAACAGCAGATACAGGATGTATGGGCGCATGGCTTTGTGGCAGGTGCGAACAATACAGCCTGTTTGCAGATAACAAATAATCCGGAGCTGTATAACAGTATTCTTGGCATCTATGGATATATGATGCAAAATGAAGAGACAATCAATGGTCTTTCTGAGATTAGCAGGGATACATGCGAGACATATATCACGGATGCAAAGTGGGAGGAGGGATGGAAGAAGATAGCAACGGGTGCTTTTGCGTTAATGAGTGGCGCAGGCGCATTAGGGGTAGCAATTTGTGAAGCAGGAACACTGCTTACAGTGCTTGGATTTGCGAGCGGGGGATCTTCCCTTTTGTTTGGAACATCGGAACTGTTTGAGGGAACGCAGGATGTATCAATTTCTGTTCAGGGATTGAAGTACACAGATGCCATAAATCCGCTCAAAGACCTTATGGGAGAGGAGTCATATAATAAGGCTTTGGCAATCAGTACCACGACGGCGGATGTGGTGTGTCTGGCTGGAGCAGTTAAGAATACCGTAAAGGGAATTCGAGATGCAAAGGCAGCCAAAGGGATGCCGGAAGAGGTGCCAACAGAGGTGCCGAAGATAGAGGAACCGAATCTGGCGGAAATAGAAAAACAGGCAGATCTGGAAGGTGAATTTTATGAAGATATATTTGAGAGCCAACGAGCAGATATTCCGGAATATGAAGATTATCTAAGTGATTTTGCAGAAGCACAGAACGATTATGTGAAGCCGGCTGGAGGCAAGAGTGGTACAACAACTAAACCTAATCAAGTACATCATTTTGCATCGAATAAAAGTAAAAAATATACAAGTCAATTTGAGAGCATAACAAAGAAGTATGGATTAGATTTAGATGGTGATTGGAACAAACAGTCGATGCCACATCAAGGCAGACATCCTTATGCATACCACGATTATGTTCTTGATAATATGCAAAAATTTGATAGAATAGCAAATGGGGATAAAACAAAATTCTTGAAATTATATGACCAAATGAAACAGAAAATAATCAATAATCCAGAGATGTTGTATAAAGACTACTGGAAAAAATAATGAAGGAGATTGATGATGCGTTACTATAAATTGATATATGATTATGAACAAGACGATAATTATGCTAATTGCGATGTTGCTAGTATTGGCAATATGGATGAATACATAACCATTAGTGGAAAAGAGATAAAACAGTGGGGTAGGGTTGTGTTTGAGTATGATTCTACGGAAGGAAATGTATTAACGGATTATCTTGCTAATCCGCATAGATGGTTTGTAGTTTCAGAAAATTTTTGTAATAAGACACAGAAAATCTTAGAAAATCAAGTTCAATTTTTGCCAGTTAAGGTGATTGACAGATTTTCCGGAATTGAAGTGGATTCATATTTTGTGGCTAATATTGTGACTGTAATTGATGCATTAGATTTGGATAATTCAAAATACGACGTTTTTGAATTGGATGACGAAAAAATTATCTCCGTAGAAAAATATGCGTTAAAAAGTAGTGAAATTGTTAATAGGCATATATTTAGATTAAAGGATGATACGATACCTATTTTCATTTCTGAAACTTTAAAAAAAGTAATTGAAGATAATGATTTTACGGGATTTGAATTTTTAGAAGTAGATGTAATTTAGATAAAAATTTACTTCTAAAATTACTGAGAATATTTGTTTCTGGTAAAAAAATGCAAAGGAGCCAACTGAGAAAAATTACACCAGTTGGCTCTTGCATTATATAATATTTTCATCTATATCCACCCACTGGAATTGTATTTCGGTGTTATACTGGCGATTGCTTATCATTAGCTCTGTGTCGTTATTAAGGTGGACTTTCTGGAAGTAGTACCCCTTATTCATAAAGTGCTGTGCCAGTTCCATTTTCATGATATGTTCAGCATCTCCTCTAGTATAAAGGTTAGGTAGAATAAATAGAACGGATTTTATTGAAGTAGTACCAGGTTCGATTAAAAGAATTAAAAGAGGTGACAAATTATGGAAGTTGAATATGTAGATAATATGGTAAAGTGGTTATATGATGATAAAGAGATTATATACGAGACAAAGGGAGTTGAATTTGCAACAGATGTTGCAACAGCAATTTACATTGAATTAATGTTTGATGGAATTTATGAATATCGATTTGTAGGATTTTCAGGTAAGGATATTTGCAAATATGATGATAATAATTTGTTGACTATTTACGATGAGAATGCAGGAAAACATGAAATCCAGCTAGAAGATATAAATGATGTTTTTATATTAAAAGAGAAGATATATGTAATGAATAAAAGAAAGAGTATTATTGTATATAATACAGAGGGAGAGAACAAAGGATTAATAGTGCCTCCACAGGGTTATATATATTCTCGATTTTGTAATAATTCTAAACTTGAAGTTATATGTGAAGGTGATTCGTTGAGAGCTGATAGTTTTGGTAGAGTAGATTATAAGTTTGAATATAACTTGTTTTGCAATAATTGGGAAAGAAAAAACGTGGTATATTAGTTTTATTTATATTTTCACATGAAGATCAATTTAGAAAACTTAGAACAAATTTGTCCTTTGGGTGCAGTTAAAATAATGCCTAATGAGCCAACAGGAACTATTGGCGGCAAGGGTGGAACTTTTGTGGTGTCAGGCGACGAGTTAAATGAAATAATACAGTATGCAGACGGAGACGTGTCCAAAATAGAAACAATATTAGGGTTAGACCAAGGTTATTTAGGGGAAAATCCTGTCGTAGTAACAATCGAAGATACATCAAGTATAAGAATTCCATCCGGAAATGAGCTAGGAGCATGGCAGGAATATTGGGAGCCAGGTGGGTATACAAGTGGTGGAGTAAAAGAAGCAGTTGTTAATCCAGCGGCAGAAGGAACATATACATATGAACATTTATTTGAATAGAGGTGACTATAGTTGAAGCGGATTTTAGAAGATGAAGGTATTGAATTATTAAAAGATGCAGGAAGATATTTTCTACAGTATGATGCAGGAGCACATATGGTAAAGAAAAAAAGAATTAGTATTACAGCAGATGAAGCAGAATTATGTCAATTAGATGTTGATGAAATGTACAATATTATTTTACAATATCAAAATGATGGCATATATGGAGAAGATATAGTTGATTAATATTTATTACAAACTAAAACTTCCCACACCATATATTGGTGTGTTGAACCTTGAAAATTCAATATTTCAGTGGAGGGATATATTGTACCCAAGTAAGGAAGAGGTGTAAGATGTTATCGACAGAAGAATTAAAAAATTATGTATATAATGAAGTTCAAACGCGGTTAGGAGAAGTTTCTTGTGGAAATTTGTTCTTTGCTGAAGGAACAGATAATAGTGTAGAAGGAACATATATATTTAATAAGAACAATGAATATCATATTCTTTTTACTGAAAAAGGGAAAATAAGAAGTGATATTGTTACAGATAAAAAAAGAGAAGTCTTATGGAATGCAGTAAACATAATTTCCGCTAATATCATAATAAATTTTGCGATATGCAATAGAGAAAAGGGAAAGGATTTTCGCCGAGCTCTTTTTGCAAAAGAAAAAGAAATTTTTTCATTGTTTGGACAAGATTTTCAGAAAAGAAAAGATGAAGAAATAGAAGAAATTCTTAAAAAAAATCCGTATAACGATATTTGATTTGCGCTTGATAAGAGGTTCGTACATACCAGTTCTACAAGGAATGATGTAAAACTGATTTACGAGACAAATGAAAAAACGGGTAAACCTCAAATTATAAAAGAATTTCCTGCGACAGCTCAAGCGCACGGCTTTAATGATTTAGTTGATAATTATGCTGGATATGCAACATTGTATCGGTTAGAGGGTTCATTAAATGGAGTAGCAATAAAATCATGATAAAAATAGCAGACATTAAAGGACTTAAGTTAAATATAACCTGGAAATTGTTATATAGGGGATTATTAGAAAAGCAAATTTCTATAAATGAAATAGTAGAATATGCGAAAGAACAACTGGAAAAAGGAGAGGATAGAATTGAAATATGTGAGTTGGCAGGCTCTGGTGACTATGATTTAGAGGATGTTATGGATACTCTTTATGAGTTGGCAAATGAAGAAGAAAATCCAGATGATATAGAAGATAGAAAAATAAGGGCTGCTCGAGTTAATAAATTCCTAAAAGATAAAAATACAAATTGTATTGATGGCTTAATGGGACTAACGGAGCTATGGCTTGAATTAGGATACACTGCTGATTCTCCACATATTATTCAGGGTAAAGATAACAGCATATCTCCAATGGAATATTATACAGATGCGAATTATAACTATCTTTATGAAAAGAACAAACATTGGCTTAAGGATGAAGTATATTTTCTGATACATAATGAAAAATAGTATCCGAGTACAGCTACGACATTTTTGGGGGAGCAGAAGAATGATTAATTAGAGAGGCAAAAAAGTGAAGTTTGAAAAAGTATTTAATAACAAAAAATATATTCGAAAAATAGAAGGTATGGGTGAGGGGCTTGTTTTATTTGAAATATCAGTTGTTGATAAAAGAATAGGACAAAATTACCATTTGTTTTATGAGGATAAGCGCAAGCCTCCGTTGGACATAGCAATTAATCCAGAAGATGGAATGATAGAGTATATTAGCTATTTTGTTCAGGATGAAATAATAAATAATATTAGTGATACTCCCGTAATTATAGATGAAGGTATGGGAATTAGTATATATAATCAGGATTTCGATGAGAACAATATGAATGTTACCGTAGATGGGAAATTTAAATTTTGGAAGTCAGAAAATGCAATTTTGGTATTAAAAGATGATATTGAAGAGCGTGTTCTAAATGCATATAGGATTAATGATTTAAATAATTTATTGTTTCTAGGAGATGATTTCGTTGGGATAGAATTTAAAAATTTGAATCAAGAAGAAATGATAGAAATTAAGAATTCGAAATGTTTACTATAAAATATTGTTTTTAAATTATTAGATCAGAAATTCATTTCCAATGCAGATTAAAATAAAAGATTTATAAAGAAAAAATGGAGTGTCTTTTGACACTATCAGGAGTAGAAGCGAGGAAACGAAATGGGAAAAGTGTTTGAAGATTATTTTTCAGAATTGCAAACGGATATGGTGGAAATTTGCATGGAATATGTGGAAGATAGAGCAGAGAAGATTTATATTTACTGTTCTTTTGAAGGAGGGGTGCAATCCTGTAATTTCTTTTATAAGGTAAATGGCAAAGTTGTGAAAAAAAGCAGACTAAATGACGTTATTGTAGATGGGCAGGAAGAATATGATGTTTCAATACCCAGACAATGTGACGTTATGGAGATTCTTAATGAAGATATGGTGGCTCTTAGGAAGTTGTGTGAAGAACATCAAAGAGAAATGCCAACACAGATTAAATTAATATATGATGTTGCAGCTAATTCATTAAATGCAGATTATAGCTATGATATAATATATAGCAATGATAAAGATAAGATGGCAGATGACATTTTGGAGGAATGGTTTGAGTCTGAAAAAAGTAAAGAAGAATAATATTTTGTAGGAATTAATAAAGATTTGAAAAGCTTTAAGCTCCAGACTATAAAAATCTGGGGCTTAATATATTTTGGGATGAAGGCATGACTGATGATATAGTAGAAAAAAGCATAGCGTTAAGAAATTCATTCATGCAATTAGAAAAAACGTAGAGTTACTTAGTGTCGAAACGGTAAGAACATTTGAAGAATGGAAAAGATTATTAAGCACATAGCAGAAATAAGGAAAGTGATATATAATAGTTAGAGAAAATTATAGATAAAAGGGTAGGGCACGATGCAGGTCATAGTCTGTGATGATGATATTGAGAATTTAAACGAGATGATACAGGTCTGTTATGATGTGCTGGCAAAAGGAACGGAGGTTCGCGGCTTTTCAGATGCCAGCATGTTAGCGGAAGCATTGCAGGCAGGCATGGTGCAACCGGCACTTTTGCTCTTGGATATTGAGATGCCGGCACTTACGGGTTTGGAATTGCGAGAGCAAATGGCTTCGAAGCTGCGCATGACAGATATTATCTATGTAACGTCGCATGAAGAAATGATGGAGGCTGCATTTGGGCGAAATGTGATCGCGTTTGTCAGAAAAGTGGGAAATTGGGACAGGCTGTCAGAGGTCTTGCATAATTTTCAGCAGGAGCATCAATGCATGGTTGACGTGACGTGGAAGAAAAAGGTTTGGCAGATAGATGTATCCCAGATATTATACATACAGTCTGCGGATAATTACAGTCGGGTGGTCTTTTATTTGCAGGGAGAGCTTGTGCAGGCATTGCAGTCTTATACGATGAAGGAGTGGGAGCGGATTTTACCGGAACAGGGATTTTGCAGGATATCAAGATTTGTGATCGTGAACTATGCGTATGTCGAGGACATCCAGAAGACATCTCTAATTATGGAAGATAGTATGCGTTTTAACATACCAAACGGAAAGGTGAGGAGGCTGCGACAGGAATATATCGCATATGCGCGGGAGCATGAAAGAGTTTTATAGGGATGTTTTTGTTGTGTTTTTTAATTAATTGCATAAAGCTGATTAAGGAAACCGCGGTTTCTGCGTGTGTGTTTGGCTATCATAGAAAGAAACAGGCACGGAATTTGTGCCTGAGAGATGCAGTTCTTACAGGAGGATTGCTGATTATAGGAACATTTATAGAAACGGAGTTTCTGCATGAGAATGCGATTGTGCTGATTCCGATTATAAATGGAGTTGCATTTTATATCTGGAAGCGGCAATCTATACGAGAATCCATAAAGGCATATGTGTTGTCTTATATGATCGTAGAGGTCGTGGATTCAATTCTATATGTATGCATTGCACTTTTAGCAAATGTAAGTGTCAATGACCTCGGGTTTTCCGATCCGATCATGGATGGAATCTGTTCATTGCCGGGACTTTTTTTGTGGGCGTTGATCTATAAGCTGCAAAAGAAAAAGTCGGATGTGTGGACGCTTGTAAACCGCAATTTTTGGGTGTTGTTCGCGGGAGGCATACTTGCGGCAGTTCAGGTTTCATTTCTGACCTATATTGTAGGGGATGGGGAGATCAGAAACGTGGCAGGCGAGACCTATGTTGTACTTATGATGTTATTTGGCTCAGCTGTTATTGTATGTGCGTATTTGATCTACATAGGAAAGCTGAAAAAAAGGAGCGACCGACAGGCAGAGCAAATACGAATATTTGAGCGGGAACAGAAGCTGACCAGAGATTATTATGTACAGTTGTATGAGAAAAATGAGAAAACGCGGGCGCGACAGCATGAATTTCGGCACATGATGCAGACGGTGCAGGACCTGCTCAAAAAGGGAGAAATCACACGAGCGACTGCGATGGTCGATAGTTGGAATCATATGGAAGCAGAGCCATCGACATGCATATATTCCCAGAATCGGATTGTGGATGCTGTGATTTCGGGCGTGCTTGGAGCTGTGATCTTGAAGGAGCGGATTCAATTTACTTATCAGGGACGACTGCCGCAGGAGCTTGGTGTTGAGGATTTAGATCTGTGTTTCCTTTTGTCGAACATACTGGAAAATGCAAAGGAAGCCGTTGAGAAAATCCCTCTGGATATGGGAGAACGGAAGATTCATCTTACGATTGGAACCTATAAGAATCTGGTCTTTCTTGATTGCATAAATACGATTTTGCCCGAGGAGGAATTGTCTGCGGAGACAGATAAGGATTCGGAGTGGCATGGATTTGGAATTCATAATATTCGTAAAATTGTACAGAAATATGATGGAGAGTTTGAACTTTCCATGGAGAAAAATACAGCGTCTGCACATGCCGCTCTGCATAAAAATCTCTAAATCATACATGATGTATGTATGGTTTTGGGATTTTTTTTGTACAAAATCTTCGCTTGGCGGAAAAAACTTTCTTTTGGCGGAAGTATTGTCGAAAAATCCCCCCCAATTATTTAAACTGTAAACAAAAACAACTTGCTTATTTTAAGGAGCGGAGCAAGGAGCAGGCGTAGGTTAGCTGGAAGATACGGAAATAGTCACGACTTTTCTTTGCAAAAACGGCATCTTATCATGCAAAAACCGACCACAGGGTTGATAAACGGAGTGGCAGAGCAGATAATCAAGTATAGTTGAGAAATCAAGTTATTCAAAAGCTATAAAGAGGGTACAACATATGAAAAAATAAGGGAACTAGAGGAGAGTGGACGTCAATGATAGTTGTAATTTTAGATGTTATTGCAGGAATTTTTTGGGCCTTTGTATGTGGGGAAGAAGTGAGAAAAAAGAACTATGATCCAACAGCATGGTATGTGCTTGGTTTTATATTTGGTGG
>NZ_JBBNHG010000039.1:0-145426 GCF_040094675.1 Coprococcus hominis (ex Arizal et al. 2022) | reverse complement strand
ATTTGCTGGATTGCTATAAGAATCTGATGAAACGACCTTTCAAAAAACAGTTGATTTAGAAGTTAACTGTTTTTGAAAGGTCGTTTTTGCTATATCTAACAGTCTGTTGTACAAAGAAGATTTTGCATGGAAGAAAAAACAAACCTTGTTGAGGTTAAATTGAGTTTTCCATTGTATTGTATTGCTAATGAATAAGAATAAGAAAAAGAACAGACAATGCTGAATGCTCTGGAAACAAGAATATCTGAGTATAGTATGTAAGTTCGTAACAGAATGAAAGGTGCGATTCAAATGAGCAATTTGGAAAATTATATGAAACAGCAAGCAATTTTTTGTGAACAAAATGATAGCATTAGTAAGAATCTGTATTCAGAGTATGGTGTAAAAAGAGGCTTACGAGATGAAAAAGGCCAAGGTGTGTTGACGGGGCTTACAAATATTTCTGATATAAAAGCTTTTGAATATCGTGATGGAGTAAAGAGTCCATGTGATGGCGAGTTATCTTATCGTGGTTATAATATAAAAGATTTAGTAACAGGAAGTAAAGGAAAAAGGTTTGTCTTTGAAGAAGGAGCATATCTTCTTTTATTCGGAGAATTGCCAACTGATACACAGTTAATGGAATTTCAGGGAAGACTATCTGATTGTATGGAACTACCGACTAACTTTACCAGAGATGTCATTATGAAAGCACCTACATCAGATATTATGGGTTCTATGACTCGAAGTATTCTTACATTGGGCTCTTACGATAAGGAGAAAGAAAGTCTTGAAATTCCGAATGTGCTAAGGCAGAGTATGCAATTGATCGCAGCATTTCCTATGTTAGCAGTATATGCATACCATGCTTATTGTCATTATGAAAAAAACGAAAGTATGTATATTCATAGACCTGAAAAAGATTTATCTATTGCTGAAAATTTCCTGCGCCTATTAAGACCAGATACAAAATTCACAGAACTGGAAGCAAGAGTACTGGATATAGCATTATTGTTACATATGGAACATGGTGGTGGTAACAATTCTACATTCACTACACGGGTAGTAACATCTTCAGGTTCAGATACTTATTCTGTTATTTCAGCAGCAATGTCATCCTTAAAAGGAAAAAAACATGGCGGTGCAAATCTGATGGTAATGAATATGATGGATGATATTAAAAGTCATGTGAAAGATTATGAAGACGAAGAGGAAATTGCATCATATCTGAGTAAGATTTTGAAGAAAGAGGCGTTTGATCAGAAAGGACTTATTTATGGAATGGGACATGCTGTATATTCTATTTCAGATCCGAGAGAAAGGGTGTTCAAAGGTTTTGTAGAACAACTCGCAAGGGATAAAGGACGTGAGAAAGATATGACCCTTTATAACAATATTGAGAAGATTGCACCTAAGTTGATTGCAAAGCAGCGTCAGATATTCAAAGGAGTAAGTCCTAATATAGATTTCTATAGTGGTTTTGTGTATGACATGTTGAATATTCCAAGAGAATTGTACACGCCATTATTTGCGATAGCAAGAATTGCTGGTTGGAGTGCACATCGCCTGGAAGAATTGATAACTACAGATAAGATCATTCGACCGGCATATAAGAGTTTAGTCAGCAAAAAAGAATATATAGAAAGAGAGGAACGATAATATGGGAGCAGGAACCAGTGCAGAGGAGTTTTTTTTAAAGAGCATCAATGTTGAAAGCATATTTGAATTTGTTGAAAGAACAGATTATTTGTTCCTTTATAGTATAAAGGAATGTGTTGAAAAATCAGACTGTCATGAAGGAGTATATCTTTCAGAAGTGGCAGAATACATGAAATTATCGATTCCAGAAACATCTAAGATGGTAAAAAGTCTTGAAAATAAAGGATATATTATCTGGAAATTAGATGAAAAAAAAGAAAGAACATACCTTGTTTTGACGAACAAGGCAATTGAATTAAGTAATTGTCAGAAAGAAAAAATGATAGAAGCTTATGAAAAAATCATATCGAATATACAAGAAGATGACCTGGCAGTTACACGGCGTACATTGAGAAAAATCCGACAGCTTATGGAAGAAATAAAATAGTGATTAATACAACGGAGTAAGAAAAGCTCCTTCATATATTAGAATAAAAATATGGCTGTTTCTTTAAAAAGAAGCCGGTCATATTTTTTTATGAAAAATAAATTTTGTTGAGGTTAAATTGAGATTGACTTTGTATTGTATAAGTATGAAATAAAAAGGAATCAGGTGATGTACAATGATAAAGCATAAAATATGTAAAATCCTTCTTGTTATACTGGCAATTTTTTTATGTGTGGCTTTTTATGAATTGCTCGGAATCTGCGTTGCATATAAAAAGCAGCCGGAAGTGTCCAATACAACCAAAAAAGAAACAAAAAATGGGTCATGGAACGAATGCAGTGAAAATACAGAACGGGCAGTAATCATAGAAAAGAATCCAGAAGCGCTTTTACAAAGAGTGCGTTTGATCAAGAATGCAAAAAAGGAAATTATTCTTTCTACTTTTGCATTTCAATCCAATGAAAGTGGAAAATTGATTTTAGGAGCACTGCATGATGCGGCAGACAGAGGTGTACATATTCGTCTGTTAGTAGATGGAATGGAGAGCTGGATTGATATGGAAGGAAATCCGTATTTCTATGGATTATCTTCCCATGAGAATGTTGAAATTAAACTGTATAATAAGGCCAATCCGTTGAACCCGTGGGAAATGATGGGTAGAATGCATGATAAATATTTGATTGCAGATGGAAAGAGATATATTCTTGGGGGAAGAAATACACACAATTATTTCCTGGGTGATTTTCCGGGACATAAGAACTATGACAGAGACGTGTTAGTGGTTTGCGATGAACCTGAGAAAGAAAATTCAGTTAACCAGTTGTCAGAGTATTTTGAAACCATATGGAATCAGGAAGACAGTGGTTATTTTCATAACAATAAAAAACTGGCAAATAGAAAATCTGTAAAGAACGCAGTTTTAGAGCTGCAGAACAGCTATCAGAAATATTTTGAAGAGAATAAGGAAAGAATCTGCGAGACCGATTATACGAACGAAACTTTTGAGACAGAAAAGATTACATTAGTGTCAAATCCTATTCACACAGGTTCCAAAGAACCAGTAGTGTGGTATCAGTTGGGAGAATTGATGAAAAATGCAAAAAATCGTGTAAAGATCCACACGCCATATATTATCTGTAATGATATGATGTATAATACATGGGAGGAGATTGCAGAGAACGTTTCAGATTTTTCTATCATGACAAATTCAGTTGCGAATAATGGGAATCCATTTGGGTCTGCTGATTATGCTAAAAACAGAAATAGAATCTTAAGTACAGGAATTAATATCTGGGAATATGAAGGCGGTTATTCATACCACGGAAAAAGTATTCTGATTGACGATGATCTGTCTGTAATCGGTTCCTTTAATATGGACATGAGAAGTGCATATCTGGATACGGAACTGATGCTTGTAATACGAAGCAAAGATATTAATAAACAGTTGGAAGAGGGCATGATGGAATATGAAAAAGTGTCCCGCCAGATATTAGAAGGGGGAACTTATAATGATCCATATCATGTAGAGCCAATCGAATTAACAAAGAAACGTCAGGGAAAAATATTTTTGGTACAGCATCTGCTTGGATGGGCAAGGTATCTGTTTTAATAAGGAGGAAGGAAAACGTGTTTCAAATATTGATTGTAGAAGATGATAAAGAATTAAGCCAGCTATTCCAAAAAGTGCTTGAGAAGAATGGATATCAAGTCAAAAGTGCATCGGATGGAGCACAGGCTTTAGAAGTATTGGATAAGGAATATATTGATCTGATCATTTCTGATATTATGATGCCGGTTATGGATGGCTATGAACTGGTGTCAGAACTTCGTTCAGCAGGATATCAGATACCGGTACTTATGATCACTGCGAAAGGTTCCTTTGATGATATGCGTCAGGGATTTTTTTCGGGAAGTGATGATTATATGGTAAAACCGGTAAATGTGAATGAAATGGTTTTAAGAGTCGGAGCACTGCTTCGCCGTGCACAGATATTGAATGAACACAAAATTGTGATCGGTTCAACAGAGTTTGATTATGATGCAATGACGGTTACAACTGATAAGGAAAGTCTTGTTTTACCTAAAAAACAATTCCTGCTTTTATATAAGCTTGCAGCTTCGCCAGGCAGAACGTTTACAAAACAACAGTTGATGGATGAAGTATGGGGATACGAGACGGAGGCAGACCCACATACAATAGAGGTACATATAGGAAGACTCAGAGAGCGTTTTAAAGATAACCCGGATTTTGAAATCGTAACAATGCGTGGAATTGGATACAAGGTGGTGAAAAAATAATGGAACAAAAGAAAAAAAAAGGATTGCGGATCCGATCCTGTCTGACTGGTGCAATCTGGCTGGCACTTGTATTTTCAACAGTCATATCTGCTTTATTATTTGCTTTTTTGAATCATTTTTTTAATCTGCCGGGCAGCATACCTGTGCTTGGCTGGCTTTTGATTTTCAATACATTGATTGCAGGGCTGATTACTTCCTTTATCAATGCAAAGTTACTGGAACCAATTACCAGACTTAGTAAAGCAATGAAGGAAGTTTCTCAGGGAGATTTTGAACAGCATTTGGAAACGAACAGCCGTATAGCAGAAGTTGGAGAATCTTATCAAAGTTTTAACGTTATGACAAAAGAACTTCGTGCAACAGAGGTGCTGCAAATGGATTTTGTATCTAATGTTTCTCATGAGTTTAAGACCCCGATTAATGCCATTGAAGGATATACAATGCTGCTTCAGGGAGAAGAACTGTCTCCGGATCAAGAGGAATATGTAGAAAAAATCTTATTTAACACCCAAAGACTTTCCGGATTGGTTGGTAATATTTTGCTGTTATCCAAGTTAGAGAATCAGAATATACCAATGAAAAAAACAGAATATCGTCTGGATGAACAGATCCGCCAGGCATTTCTTTCATTGGAAACAAAATGGACAGAAAAAGAAATTGGTTTTCAGGTAGAATTGGAGGAAGTTAAATATACTGGGAATGAAGGACTTTTTATGCATATCTGGATAAATCTTTTGGATAATGCGATTAAGTTCAGCCCTTCAAAGGGGACAATTGCGATGTTTCTGAAACAAGAACAGGATTCTGTTAAGTTCATTCTGGAAGATGAAGGACCAGGAATAGAGGATGATGTAAAATCCAGAATATTTGACAAGTTCTATCAGGTAGATGGATCTCATAAAGCAGAAGGAAATGGCCTAGGTCTTGCACTTGTAAAACGGATTGTAGATAGTGCCGGAGGAACAATCAAAGCAGAAAACCGTGAATATGGTGGATGCAGATTTGTTATAGAGCTGCCAAAGCAGAAAGATGAGATTATATAGTTTTAAGATTAATTAGAAGATAGGAGGATTTATATGACATTTTATCAAGAGTTGCAGTTAAATCAGGCAGGTTCTAAAAACCTGTTGAAAAAGAGTGAAACACTAAAAGAAAAATTATATCATATGTGGGTATATCTGGTGAAGATAGCTGTTACAATGGCATTTTGTTTTTCCTTTGTTAGTATTTTCAGCATCCTATTTGGAAATGAGAACAGCATTGTAGGTGTAGTAGTCTTATTATGTCTCATGGTGTTTAGAAATTCGGATCTGGGGATCCACACCGGACAATCTACGATGCTTTTGGGTTTGTTCTTTGTAATTATGACTGTATGTCCGCATTTAGCAAATCAGTTTTCACCGGTATTGGGAATGCTGTTAAATATTGCGGCACTGGCTGTGTTGATTCTGTTCGGATGCCATAATCCATTCATGTTTAATCAATCTACATTGGTTCTTGGGTATCTGCTGCTATATGGTTATGATGTTACGGGAAAAAGCTATCAGATGCGATTAGTCGGAATGGCTTTAGGTGCAGCACTTACCTGCTTCGTATTTTATCGAAATCATAAAAACAGAACTTATAAAAGAAATCTGAAAGATCTGATACATGAATTTGATATCACTTCTTCCAGAACAAAATGGCAGATATGTCAGATTTTATGCGTACCGATTGTCCTTTGCATTGCAGAACTTTGTAATATGCCACGTGCAATGTGGGCTGGTATTGCGGCCATGTCCGTGATTTTGCCGTTTATGGAAGATATGCACTACAGAGTCCGTAAAAGGATTGTCGGAAATATTGTAGGTGTTATATGTTTTACAGTATTATATTTTCTGCTTCCTTCGTCAATCTATGCATATATAGGAATTCTTGGTGGAATCGGTGTAGGATTTTCAGCACAATATGGCTGGCAGGCAGTATTTAACACATTTGGTGCTTTAGCCATTGCTGCAGAGACTTATGGACTACAAGGAGCGGTTAGTCTTAGAGTGATTCAAAATGTTTTTGGTGTTGTGTTTGCTTTAGCATTTTGTGTTATATTTTATTGGTTTATGTCTAAAAAAAAGGAAAGTGAGGTGACCGTACATGCAGAGTGAAGTGAATCAGGAAGAAAATTTGAATAGAATTATTACGGTTCCTAATCTTCTTTCTTTTTTTCGGCTTTGTCTGATTCCGGTAATTATATGGAGTTATTGTGTAAAGAAAAATCCTCTGTTAGCTGGTGAAATCTTATTGCTGTCTGGTCTTACAGATCTTGCTGATGGATATATCGCAAGAAGATTCCATAGGATTAGTAATTTAGGAAAAATACTTGATCCGGTGGCTGATAAGCTGACACAGGCAGCGATGTTAATCTGTCTGTTTACTCGTTTTCCGCATGTGCTTCTTTTAATCGTAATAATGGCAGGTAAGGAGCTGTATATGGTAGTCAGTGGATGTCTTGTGATACGAAAGACAGGAAAAGTACATGGTGCAGACTGGCATGGAAAGATAGTAACCTTTTTATTATATGGAACTGCAGCGGTGCATATTATATGGTTCCACATTACACCGATGGTATCAGATCTGTTGATTGGTTTGTGCGCTATAATGATGGTCATATCGGTCGCTCTGTATATTATCCAGAATACCAGGACTCTTAAGGGAGAGACTGTATAAGCAATTTTATATTACAATGACTAGAAAAATATTTAGGAGAAGATAGATATAAACAGTAAGTCAAACACACAAACTATGGAGTCTTTAGTCGGTTTAATAAAATTTTAGATAGAAAATAAATCATTCAATGTCATTTAGATAAGGTTTTTTATGACAAAAAGACAGATTGCATATCTGCCTCATAACGCAGTATAATGGTAACGAGATTTATGCAACCCGATACATGAAATCTCTATTTCTCTTTGGACGGAGGTGGATAGTATATTTTCGATTGTACCTGACAGGTGTCAGATACTTTTGTATGAGAAGCATGGTCTCTGTTTCGTTACCGCCGTGTTTGAGATATGCCCTGCATATGTTTACTGCGATGGTGTATTTGAGTTCACGGAAGCTTGTTTCCTCGCTCCAGCGCATCCAGTAAAGTTTATTGATTTCTTCCAGAGGAAATTCTTCTTCTGAAAGATTGGTGGCAATACAGATATAGGTTCCATTATCAAGGCGAATACGTACAATACGGAATTCAATATCGTAATACATGCAGTTTTCATCAAGAGAATCAAAATCGGTAGAAGGCTGAAGTATGGTATAGGTATAGATGAAAGAAGCTCGTATAAATGCGAGTGCGGAAAGATAGGTTTGGAGAAATCCTTGATTTGGAACCATCCGAGGTGTGGAAGCAGATTGATGGAGAGTTGGAAAAGAAGATGCAGCGCAACGAGAAAGGATGATGCTTGTGGCAGGATCGTATAAATATTTCAGATATTATTTGCGGGATGTTCCGGAAAATGCATCGCTATAAAAATGCTGGAGGAAATGAATGGTCACACAAGAAATCAACTGATTACAGAATTTCTTATGCATTATCTGAAGACAGGAAGTGAGGATGACATGAAGGCGGCGGATATTATTGCAGATGAAGTGTTTGAGCATACATTAAAAAGAATTGACGAATTGGAACGTCAGGTAAGAATGCTTACAACTGGGCGTGAAAATATAGATGGAAACAAGATTTGGAAGAAGTTTCATTCCGAAGATATTTCCATCAATGAGTTAAATGAAGAGTAAGCAGGAAAATATGAATACTGCAGAAAATATGATCGAAATCTGTTTGGCGTCCTACCACTAAACAGATATCTGGTTTGTCTTGATCCCTACATTTGGAGACAAACGTTTTGGCGATGAACGGAGGCTTGGTGATGAGTTACACTTTTTGTGAGAAGAAAGTTGGAGAGAAGCTCCACGAACTAAGAATGAGAAAAAAAGTTGAAGCAGCGGGAAGCGGCAGATGAGATGCACATTTCTCGCGAACACTATTCACGTATAGAAAATGGAACCAGAAGAATAAGCCTGGAAATGCTGTTTATTTTAATGAATTTCTATGGAGAGGATGCGAATACCATCTTATGTATAAAGGATGGAGAATACTTCGAATGAGACGTTTAGAAAGAATATGGAGTTTGAAAAATACATCCTGGACAATGTTGAGATATAAGACAATTTATTCATTTTGTAAGGGTAATTATCAACTTTAGAATTTACAATTAGGCCACGTTATAGTATAGTATATGCTGAATGCGTGGCTTCTTTAGTTACGAAAGAAGCGCGGTATGTTCACACAACAGCTGAACAAAAAACAAAGGAGATAACATAAAATGAAACTAGGTATCGTCGGGCTTCCGAACGTCGGAAAGTCCACATTATTTAATTCTTTGACAAAGGCGGGCGCGGAAAGCGCGAACTATCCTTTCTGTACGATCGATCCGAATGTGGGTGTCGTACCGGTACCGGACAAGCGTCTTGACAAGCTGACCGAGATGTATCATTCAGCGAAGACAACACCGGCCGTGATTGAGTTCGTTGATATTGCAGGACTTGTAAAGGGTGCATCTAAGGGAGAAGGACTTGGAAACCAGTTCTTATCCAACATTCGTGAGACAGATGCGATTGTGCATGTTGTACGTTGCTTTGAAGATCCAAATGTCATTCATGTCGATGGTTCAGTTGATCCGATCCGCGATATCGAGACAATCAATTATGAGCTGATCTTCGCAGATATTGAGGTGCTTGACCGTCGAATTGCGAAGGGACAGCGTGGCGCAGCCAATAACAAGGAACTTGCAAAGGAAGTCGATCTGCAGAAGCGGATCAAGGAGCATCTCGAATCCGGAAAGCTTGCAATCTCCTTTGAGACAGACGATGAGGACGAGATCAAGTGGATGAAGGAATACAACCTGCTGACAGGCAAGCCGGTAATCTATGCGGCAAATGTATCGGAGGATGATCTGGCAGATGATGGAGCAGGTAATCCATATGTACAGAAGGTTCGCGAATATGCGAAGGAATTTGGCAGTGAAGTATTTGCTGTGTGTGCACAGATTGAGCAGGAGATCTCCGAGTTAGATGATGATGAGAAGCAGATGTTCTTAGAGGAGCTTGGCGTATCGGAGTCCGGTCTGGATAAGCTCATCAAGGCAAGCTATTCTCTGCTTGGACTGATCAGTTACCTGACAAGTGGTCCGGATGAGACGCGTGCATGGACAATCACGAAGGGCACGAAGGCACCACAGGCAGCAGGTAAGATTCATACGGATTTTGAACGTGGATTCATCAAGGCAGAGGTTGTTGCTTACGATGATCTGATGGAGAGCGGCAACATGCTTGCAGCGAAGGAAAAAGGTCTTGTACGTCAGGAAGGAAAAGAATACGTCGTGCAGGATGGCGATGTGATCTTATTTAAGTTTAATGTATAGAAACATATCATTGTGAAAAACTTATCAATAGAGTCTATAGATGAAAATAAAAAGGAAAAACTATGTATGATATCAGATTCCCAAATCTTGGGATAGTATTAAAAAATATCAAAGACGGATTCACGATCTTTGGATTTGAAATCAAATTTTATGGTGTGATCATAGCACTTGGATTTGTGCTGGCGTTCCTTGTGATCAGCAAGGAAGCAAAACGGACCGGGCAGAGCGAGGACACCTATCTGGACTTCATGCTCTGGCTGATCATCCCGGCAATCTTAGGTGCGCGGCTCTACTATATTATATTCAGTTGGGATTCGTATTTCCAGAAGGGCAAGGGCTTCGGGAAGACGTTGTTCGATCTGATCGATATCCGGAGTGGCGGACTTGCCATCTACGGTGGCGTGATTGCAGGTGTGATTGTTGCAATCGTCTTTGCGAAGAAACGGAAGATGAAGTTCTCTGTACTTGCCGACACGGTGACGATGGGACTTCTGATCGGACAGATCATGGGACGCTGGGGTAACTTCTTCAACCGCGAAGCGTTTGGCGATTATACGAATTCGCTTTTTGCGATGGCAATTCCAACAGATTATTATGTTGGCAAAGGAACCCTGACCGGTATGATTAACTCCGGTATCATCACTTCGGAGATGGCGAATCATATGCAGGTTTACGATGGAATGCAGTGGATCACGGTACATCCGACTTTCCTGTACGAATCGGTGTGGAATCTGATTTTGCTGATTGTAATTATCATTTACCGGAAGCACAAGAAGTTTGATGGAGAGATCTTCCTCATGTATCTGTGGGGCTATGGAATGGGACGTGTATGGGTCGAGGGACTGCGTTCGGATTCTCTGATGATTCCGTTTATTAATATGAAGGTGTCCCAGCTGCTTGCAGCAATCTGTGTGCTTGTCTGTTCGGTAATCATCGTGAAAAAACGTCTTGAAACAGTGAAAGCACCGGTGAAAACACCGGATTCCGAAGAAAAAGATACACAATAACAAATGTGAATATTGTAAGAATTAGACAAGGGAAATGCAAATTGGTATTGCATTTCCCTTTTTTTTGCGTTACAATGAAACCCAAGTGGAAGCTGAGTGGCAGTGAAATGGATGTCAAGTGGTGCTCGGTGGAGGTTGTTCCCACACAGGGAAGAACATTGTATGCAATACGAAAGGTGAAGCTATATGTCAATGGGTATGATAGGAGAATCGAATCATGGCCTCGATGCAAAAGGCAGATTGATTATTCCCATAAGATTCCGTCAGGAACTTGGGGATAAATTTGTGCTGTGCAATGGCATGGACCATAACATTGACGTATATCCGGAAGCAGAGTGGACAAAATTCGCAGAGAAGCTTGCTGCACTGCCAAAGAGTAATTTCCAGGCAAGACGTCTTCGTGATTTCTATGAAGGATCTGCGGTTGTCTGTGAGATGGATAGTCAGTATCGTATTGTAATTCCACAAAAATTACGTGAATATGCGGGCATTGATCGCGAGGTTGTCATGATTGGACATACGGATACCGTAGCAATCTGGGATAAGGCAGCCTGGGATAAGATCAACAGCCCAGAAGAGATTGACCTGAAAGAAATCGCCGAGATTGGTGAGTTGTTCAACATCTAAGGGAGGCTGCGATGGAATTTAAACACAAATCGGTACTTTTAGATGAGACAATTGACAGTCTGAATATAAAACCGGATGGAATCTATGTGGATGGAACCCTCGGTGGGGGTGGACATTCCTTAGAGATCTGCAAGCGGCTTTCGGACAAAGGTAGACTGATCGGAATCGATCAGGATCTGGATGCGATTGCAGCTGCGACCGAGCGGTTGAAGGATTACAAAGATCGTGTAACGATCGTGCATTCCAACTATCAGGATATTGATGCAGTATTAAAGAACTGTTCTGTGAGCGGTGTTGACGGAATCGTTCTGGATCTCGGTGTCTCCTCGTATCAGCTTGATAATGTGGAACGTGGGTTTACTTATCGTGAGGACACGCCGCTTGATATGCGGATGAATCAGGAAAGTACTATGACAGCGAAGGATATTGTAAATGAATATTCTGAAATGGAGCTGTACCATGTGATCCGCGATTATGGCGAGGACAGTTTCGCTAAGAATATTGCAAAGCATATCGTCAAGGCGAGACAGGAGCAGGTGATAGAGACAACCGGACAGTTAAACGAGATCATCAAGGCGGCGATCCCGGCGAAAGTCCGGCAGGGACAGGGACACCCGTCCAAGAAAACATTTCAGGCGATTCGGATTGAATTGAATCACGAGCTGGATGTGCTGGAGAATTCGTTAGATACTATGATCTCATGGCTGAATCCAGGTGGCAGATTGAGCGTGATCACATTCCATTCGTTGGAAGACAGGATTGTAAAAACGATATTTAAAAGAAATATGAATCCATGTACATGTCCACCGGAGTTCCCGGTTTGTGTATGTGGGAAGAAGCCGACTGGCAAGGTGATTACCAGAAAGCCGATTGTTCCAAGTGAACAGGAACTGGCAGAAAACAGTCGGGCAAAGAGTTCCAAGCTGCGGGTATTTGAAAAAGCAGATGTATGATTTTAAGGAGTGATTGATATGGCACAACAGGTTAGAAGACAAATGAATTATGTAGACGGTACGGCTGCAAGACAGATGTACGCAGCTCCGGCACGCCGTGTGCATGAGCCGGAAAGAAAGGCACCGAGTCGTAGAGTTGCTCCACAACAGCGTCCGCAGGAACGACCAAAGGTACGGCGCAGAGTGACTGCGCAGACCAAAAAGACGCTGGCATTCTCCGCAGGATATATGCTGTTTATGGCATTTATGGTATGTCTGGTTGTTGGATCAAGCGTATTGATGTTATATCTGAATACGAAGATCAGTACACAGCAGAACAACATCAGTGCCTTAGAGGCAGAACTTGAAAAGATCGAAGATGATAACGCAGCACATAAGCTTCGTTTGAATAATATGTATACATTGGACGATATTTACAATGTAGCAACCAATGAACTTGGCATGGTCTACGCTAAGAAGGGACAGATCATTTATTATGACAGTGCCAATGAAGATTATGTAAAACAGTATCAGGATGTTCCGGGTTCGAATTAGGATGTAGATCAAAAGTCGAGCAGTTTCGCTGCTCGATTTTTGCGGTTGAGGTAAAAGTATGACTAGAAGACCACAAAACAGAGAAAATAGAAGAAGACGAAAGCGAAAGGTATTTACCAACCGGATGCGCGGCAGATTGAAATTTGTGTTTGGGTGTGTCATGGTTGGATTTGGTGTGCTTGGTGCAAAAATTATCTGGATCAATGCACAAAAAGGAAGCCAGTATAAGCAGCAGGTATTGACGCAGCAGGGCTATTCCAGCAAAGTGATTCCGTATAAGCGTGGTGATATTGTCGATGCGAACGGAACCGTGCTTGCGACGGATAAGAAGGTGTATGATCTGATATTAGAGCCTGCCAATATCGTGCAGTATGAGAAGAAAAAGACGGCGACGGTATCAGCGCTGAAGGAATTTTTCGGATTTACAGATGAGGAGATCGCAGGATTTCTGGCAAATGAAAAATCGTACTATGTAGTGGCAAAGAAGGGCGTTGAGTACGAGGAAGTACAGAAATTTGAGGAATACTGCAAAACCGATGAAGGCTCCAATGTCGTTGGAATCTATTACGAAGAGCGGTATGTACGTGTCTATCCGAACAAAGAACTTGCGTGCCATCTGCTTGGATTTACCGTCAGCGGAAATGTCGGCATGTATGGCGTCGAGGAGTATTATAACAGCGAGTTAAATGGTACGAACGGACGGGAATACTCGTATCTGAATGAGGATTACGGCGTGACCAATTCGATTGAGCCGGCAACTAACGGCTATAACCTTGTGACAAGTATTGATGCAAATGTGCAGAAGATTGTTGAGGAAAAGGTAAAGGCAAAACTGGAGGAAGAGGACGCTAAGAATATATCCGTGCTCGTGATGAATCCGAAGAATTGTCAGATCATGGCGCTGTATAATTCCCATACATTTGATCCAAATGATGCTTATGATCTGGATTCGACACAGTATCAGTTCGATACGCAGGAAGAACTCGAGGCATCCGGATATTCCAGTTTTGAGGACTTTAAGCAAAACGGAACGGATGAAGAACATGTGGATGCGCTATACAAGGTATGGCGTAACTTCCCAGTATCAGATGTGTTTGAGCCAGGTTCTACCTATAAGACATTTACGATTTCCGGCGCACTCGAAGAGGGTGTGATCACACCAGAGGATACATTCTTCTGTGATGGTGGTGAGCAGATTGAGGACCGTTATATACAGTGTCATTCCCATGATTACGGTGGACATGGAACGGTCGATCTTTCCGGAGCGCTGGAGAAATCCTGCAACGATGCTTTGATGCAGATTGCAGCAAAGGAAGGAATTGCATTATTTGATAAATATCAGGTGTTGTTTGGATTTGGACAGTCCACGAATGTCGATCTGCCGGGTGAACCAAGCGATTCCTCACTCAGTGGGCTCGTATATCATGCAGATAATATGGGAGCTGTATCCCTTGCGATATCTTCGTTTGGACAGGGTGTAACAACCTCAATGATGCAGGTTGGAACCGCATTTTGTTCTGCGATTAACGGCGGATATTATTATGAGCCAAGTGTTGTACAGCGGATCGAAGATGAAAATGGAAATATCGTCCGGAATCTGGACCCTGTGCTAGTCAGAAGAACGATCTCGGAGGATGTATCAGCACAGATGCGTCAGTTTTTAAAGAACGTAGTATCCGAAGGTACCGGTAAGAAAGCGACCGTTGAGGGTTACGAGATTGGAGGTAAGACCGGTACTGCCGAGAAGCTTCCACGAGGAAATGGAAAATACATTCTTTCCTTTATTGGATTTGCACCGGTGGACGATCCACAGGTTGTTATCTATGTCGTAGCGGATGAACCGGAATTACAGTCAGGAAGTGGCGAGGCAGCGCATTTGTTTGCAGATATTGCAGAAGCTATCTTCCCATATTTGAATATTTATAAGACGGATGAGACATATGATATTGATGAGGCAACGGCAGAGGATGAACCTGCAACGCCAATCTATGGTGGAGAAGCTCCGGCCAATGATGTAGCTGGTGGCAGCGACAACCCATATGTCGAGCAGTCCGAGGGTGAGACGACAACCGAGACAACGACAGAAGATCCGAGTGCAACGACAGAAGCGCCCGCGCAGGACACAACGCAGGAAGCACCAACCGGATGATGTAGAAAACAGGTATAGTTCGCACGCACAGGGAATACATTTTTATAAAATGAGAATTGGGCGATAGCGGATATGCAGCTTTTATTTACGAGTTCCCATCGGAAGCGATTGTTGATCGTAGTGATTGCATTTTTTACGTTATTGACTATAATAACGGTGAAGCTTGTTTCCATCATGACCATGCAGGCGGACGATTATGGATATCGGGCGCGGGCGGTACAGGAACGTGAGCGCAGCATCAAGGCAAAGCGCGGCAGCATCTATGATAGAAATGGTGTTGTGCTTGCTGGTAACCAGGCAGTCTGTTCGATCTCGGTAATCTACAACCAGATCGAAGATCCGGAGACTGTAATTCGGGTTCTCAGTGAGAAACTGGAACTACCGGAGGAAGATGTCCGGAGACGTGTAGAGAAACGCTCGGTGCGTGAGAAAATCAAAAGCAATGTGGACAAGGAATTGGCAGATGAGATCCGCGCGATGAATCTGGCAGGCGTTATGATTGATGAGGACTACAAACGGTATTATCCGTACAGTACACTGGCATCCCATGTGCTGGGATTTACAGGTAGCGACAATCAGGGTATTGTCGGGCTGGAAGTATACTATGATGATCTGTTGATGGGCGAAAATGGCAGCATCAACACCGTTACAAATGCCAGAGGCATTGAAGTGGAAAATATGGCGGAGAGAAGAGTGGAAGGCACAGCCGGACAAAATCTTGTCACGTCCATAGATATAAACATCCAGCAATATATCACGCAGAAAGCGCTTGAGGTGCTGGAGAAAAAACAGGCAAAACGCGTATGTATTATCGTGATGAATCCGCAGAATGGAGAGATCTATGCACTTGCGGATGTGCCGGAATACAACTTAAATGAACCGTTTACATTGAATTATGAGACGGACGAAACGGTAACGCAGGATATGTGGAACCAAATGTGGAGAAACTATTGTATCAGTGATACCTATGAGCCGGGTTCGACGTTCAAGATTGTGACAGCGACAACTGCTTTTGAGCAGGGCGTGTTGCGCGTGGAAGATCAGTTTTACTGCCCGGGTTATCATATTGTGGAGGATCGCCGGATTCGGTGCCACAAGGTTGCCGGACATGGGGCAGAAACCTTCCGGGAAGGTATCATGAATTCCTGCAATCCAGTGTTTATGCAGGTTGGGGAACGCATTGGCGTGGATGGTTTCTATGATGGTTTAAGAAAATTAGGGTTGTTTGAGCAGACGGGGGTCGACCTGCCGGGAGAGGCAAATTCCATCTTCCATAAGCAGGAAAAGGTAGGACCGGTCGAGCTTGCAACGATGTCATTTGGACAGTCGTTTCAGATTACGCCGTTACAGTTGATGCGTGCTGCATCTGCAGTTGTGAATGGCGGGAATCTGGTCACACCTCATTTCGGTGTGTATACGACAGATGAAAATAACAATGTCACTGAGGTTTTGAAATATGAGACGAAGACAGGAGCAGTAAGTACAGCAACCAGCGAGACGATGAAAGGACTGCTCGAAGCAGTCGTTGCAGAGGGCACCGGACATCGGGCGTATATCGCAGGGTATTCGATTGGTGGCAAGACGGCAACAAGTGAGAAACTGCCGCGAAGTGAGAACCGTTACATTTCATCCTTCCTTGGATTTTCACCGGCGGACAATCCGCAGGTTATGACACTGATTCTGATTGATGAACCGCAGGGTATCTATTATGGAGGTACGATTGCGGCACCGGTCGTAGGTGAGATATACGACAACATTCTGCCGTATCTCGGTATCTACAAGGACGAGAACGCAGAGGAGGAGACGACGCAGACAATCAGCATCGACGATGCTGTGTTTTAAATATTACAATACAAGCGATGGCTTGATAAAGGAGAGAAGATATGAAGTACGACATAATTGTTCCAGCATTGATAGCATTTGGTGTGAGTGTGATCTTAAGTCCGATCATTATTCCATTCTTAAAGAAACTGAAGTTCGGGCAGTTTGTGCGTGACGATGGACCGGAATCGCATCTGAAGAAGTCGGGAACGCCGACGATGGGTGGATTGATCATCCTGTTCAGTATCGTGATTACATCACTCTTTTACATCAAGGATCATAAGGAGATCGTTCCAATCCTGTTTGCAACATTGGGATTTGGTCTGGTTGGTTTCTTGGATGACTTTATCAAGGTTGTTATGAAGCGGTCACTTGGACTTCGTGCATGGCAGAAGATGTTGGGACAGTTTTTGGTAACAGGTGTTTTTGCATATTACATTCATGCATATACGGATCTTGGAACTACGATGATTATTCCATTTACACATAAGGTCGTTGACCTTGGATGGGTTTATTTCCCATTGATGTTCTTCGTTATGCTTGGTACAGCAAACGGTGCGAACTTTACAGATGGCCTGGATGGATTGGCATCCTCCGTTACCGTATTGATTGCAACCTTTTTCGCGATTGCATCTATCGCGGCAGGCTCTGGTGTAACACCGATTACATGTGCAGTCGTAGGAAGCCTGCTTGGCTTTTTGGTATACAATGTCTATCCGGCACGTGTGTTCATGGGAGATACCGGATCACTGGCATTGGGTGGATTTGTTGCGTCGACAGCGTATATGCTGCAGATGCCACTGATTATATTGATCGTTGCATTTATTTATCTGGCAGAGGTGCTTTCTGTTATTATTCAGGTTGTAAGCTTCAAGACAACTGGAAAGCGAGTATTTAAGATGGCACCGATCCATCATCATTTTGAGCTTTGCGGATGGCCGGAGACAAAGGTCGTTGCGATCTTCTCGATCGTTACAACGATTCTGTGTCTGATCGGAATTCTGGCAATTTAAGAACGTTAGATAGAATGGAAAAGAGGGAAAACGATGTTCGATAAGAAAGTATTAGTTGCAGGAGCAGGAAAAAGTGGAATCTGTGCAAGTGAGCAGCTTCTTCGAAATGGAGAGCAGGTTGTGCTGTTTGATGAGAACCCGAAGGGTACACTCACAGAGGCAGTCATTCTTGAGAAGCTCGGGGTTGACAAGAAACCAGAGGCTTTGACGATCTGGCTTGGTGCGCTGACTGATGAACTGCTTGCAGATATTTCCTGTATGGTTATCAGTCCGGGTATCCCGGTCGATGCACCATTTGCGCTCAAGGTAAAAGAAGCAGGTATTCCGGTGTGGAGTGAAATCGAGCTTGCATATACTTACGAGAAGGGTACAGTAGCCGCCATCACAGGTACGAACGGAAAGACGACAACGACTACATTGGTTGGCGAGATCATGAAAGCCTACAACGACAAAACATTTGTCGTAGGAAATATCGGAATCCCATACACAAGTCTGTCTGATCAGAGCAGTGCGGATTCGGTGACGGTTGCAGAGATCAGTAGCTTCCAGTTGGAGACAATTCATACATTCCGCCCACATGTGAGCGCGATACTCAATATTACACCGGATCATCTGAACCGGCATTATACATTTGAAAACTATGCGAACTGCAAGCTGGATATCACGAAGAACCAGACGAAGGAAGATTATGCAGTGATGAATTACGATGATCCGGAGACGGTGAAGCGTATTGATAAGGTTCCGGCAACGGTGATTTTGTTCAGCCATAAAAAGGAACTGGAGTCCGGTGTAATCGTCAAAGATGGTGCGGTTGTGATCCGGGAGAATGGCAAAGAGACTTATGTGATGCCGCTTTCTGAGTTCCAGCTGCTGGGAGATCACAATATAGAGAATCTTTTGGCTGCGGTTGCAATATCTTATTATATGGGAGCAGATATTGCCACGATCCGTAAGGTCTGCGGCGCATTTAAGGGTGTGGCACACCGGATCGAATATGTGCGCACATTAAATGATGTGAATTATTATAATGATTCCAAAGGAACAAATCCGGATGCAGCGATCAAGGCAATCCAGTCGATGGTGCGTCCGACGTATCTGATCGGTGGCGGTTATGATAAGAAGTCTACTTACGATGAGTGGATAGAGAGCTTTGACGGCAAGGTAAAATGTCTGCTTCTGATCGGACAGACAGCACAGGATATTGCAGACTGTGCAAGAAAGCATGGATTTGAAAACATTGAAATGATGGATGACTTGAAACAGGTTGTGGAGTATTGTCATACACATGCACAGCCGGGCGATGCGGTGCTTCTTTCGCCGGCATGCGCAAGCTGGGGGATGTTTGACAATTATGAGCAGCGTGGAGATATGTTCAAGGAATATGTAAATGCGCTTTCATAAGGAAAGCGGAAATGGAAAGAAAAGACAGGGGTGTCTGAGCTATGGCATATGGCAGAAGAAAATTGAAAAAGAATAAAGTATTCGCAACCGGCGGATACATTGATTATCAGACGATTTTCTTGGTTGTCGTTTTGCTTGCGTTTGGTGTCATGATGGTGTATAGCGCGAGTGCATACCGGGCGACACTTTCCGGGCTTCCCAGCGGATATTTTGCGATGCGTCAGGGTATGATCGGGTTGGCAGGAATCGTCGTAATGATGTTGATATCCTGTTTTAATTATCAGTTTTATAAGCGTCCGGTGATGCAGCGGCTGATCGTGACAGCGATGATTGTCTGTGCCGGTATCGCACTGGTGCTTGGTGTATCCTCCAATGGTTCACAGCGTTGGATTGAGGTCGGTGGTATTCAGTTACAGCCATCCGAGATTGTAAAGCTGCTGATTATCCTGTATCTGCCGAGTGTTTGTGTGAAGCATCCGAAATACCTGACCTCTTATCAGGGAATCATCCGGCTGATCGCACCGTGTATTGTCAGTGCGGGTCTGATCGCGAAAGAGAACTTAAGTACCGCGGTTGTCTGTGTGGCAATCATGGTCGTCATTATATTTGTGGCATGTCCGGATTATAAAATTCTGGTTATGCCGGTCGTTGCACTGGTGATTGCCGGTGTACTGCTTATCACAACCGTTGGTTATCGTGGTGATCGAATCGATGCATGGCTGCACCCGGAGACGAGTGATTCCGGATACCAGACGATGCAGTCTCTGTATGCAATCGGTTCCGGTGGATTGTTCGGAAAGGGCTTGGGACAGAGTATCCAGAAGCTTGGATTTTTGCCGGAGTCGCACAACGATATGATCTTTGCGATTATCTGTGAAGAGCTTGGACTGTTCGGCGCGCTTTGTGTTATTGCATTGTTTGTCATGCTGATCGTACAGCTTCGCTATATTGCGAACCATGCCAGAGACCGGTATGGTGCATTGGTTGTAACCGGTGTTATGACACATATTGCAGTGCAGATGATCATCAACATCGGTGTTGTTACCAATGTCATCCCGAATACAGGTGTCCCACTTCCATTTATCAGTTATGGTGGTACATCGCTGGCGTTCCTGATGGTAGAGATGGGATTTGTGTTAAGCGTGTCGAGACAGATGCTTCCATACGAGGCACCAACGAAAGAAGAGCTGCAGATGCAGCGGTAAATCAGAGCGGTACATAGAAACAAAAGGAGAATCGTTTTGAAGAAACATTGGATTGTATTGTTTATACTTGTAGTGATACTTGGAACGCTTGCGTATCTTTCGACATGGACAGTTGATAAGGTGCAGGTGGAAGGCTGTGAGATTGTAAATACACAGTCGGTCAGTGATGCGATGAAGGAAGAAGCACCGCTGGACAACACATTGCTGTTGTATATCAAAAGTAAAATGAACAAACTGAAAGATCTGTCTTTTGTAAGCAAGATGGATCTGGAACTAACAGATAAAAACACGGTAACCGTGACAGTTTACGAAAAATCCATAGCCGGCTGTGTGTTATACAAGGGCGACTATGTGTATTTTGATAAAGATGGTATAGTATTGGATTCGTCGAAGAGACGTGTCGGAAGTGCACCGCTGATCAAAGGTCTGACCTTTACCGAGTGGAGCATCGGCAAGAAACTGCCGAGTGACGACGACAAGAAATTCCAGACAATACTGACTATCACGCAGTTGGTGGAAAAATACGATCTGGAGATTGACGGTATCAAGTTCACCGCTGAAAATGAAATTGTCCTTCAACACGGAGGCATTACAATCGAATTGGGAGAGGGGGAATATCTGGCGGTTCAGATGATGAATCTGGGCAACATACTGAAAAATCTGGAAGGTATGTCCGGAACATTGTATATGAAAGACTTTGATTCGGAAAATGCAACTGCGAGCTTTAGCAAAAATTAAGTGAATTTTACGTAAACCTATTGATTATTTCAACAAAAACCTATATTATATAGGATAATAATGCGCAAATAGAATAAAGGAGGAAAAGACCTTGCTTGAAATAAAATCGAATGACGAGAAAACCCCTGCAAGAATCCTTGTGATTGGTGTAGGTGGAGCTGGTAACAATGCAGTAAACAGAATGATTGATGAGAATGTGGAAGGTGTCGAGTTGATCGCCATCAACACAGACAAGCAGATCTTATCACAGAATCGTGCAACAACAAAGATTCAGATTGGTGAGAAGCTGACAAAGGGACTCGGTGCAGGTGCAAAGCCTGAGATCGGAGCAAATGCAGTAGAAGAGAACAGAGAAGAGATTACCGATATCATGAAGGATGCCAATATGGTATTCGTTACCTGTGGTATGGGTGGTGGTACTGGTACAGGTGCTGCTCCAGTCGTAGCAGAGATTGCAAGAAATCTTGGAATCCTGACTGTCGGCGTTGTAACAAAGCCATTCTCTTTCGAGGGTAAGCCTCGTATGAACAATGCCATCAACGGTATTGCAAAGTTAAAAGAAAACGTAGATACTCTGATTGTCATTCCAAACGACAAGCTGTTACAGATCTGCGATAAGCGTACAAGTATCCCAGAAGCTTTGAAGAAGGCAGATGAGGTATTGCAGCAGGGTGTACAGGGTGTCACAGACCTGATCAACAAGCCGGGTCTGATCAACCTTGACTTTGCAGATATCCAGACAGTAATGCGTGACAAGGGTGTCGCTCATATCGGTATCGGACGTGCCAGTGGTGATAACAAGGCAGTGGATGCAATCAAGTCTGCTATGGACAGCCCATTGCTGGAGACAACCGTCAGTGGTGCAAGCGATATCATTGTAAACTTCTCAGGAAATATTGGTATTGTGGAAGCATACGATGCAATCACATACCTGACAGAAGTCGCTGGTGACGGCGCAAATATCATATTTGGTACTGTAGATAATGATGTGATGGGTGAGGATGTATGTATCACAATCATCGCAACAGGTATTGAGGACAATGCGGCAACACAGCCGGTTATGCAGAATCCAGCAAAGCCTTCTGCTGTAAAGCCG
Source organism: Coprococcus hominis (ex Arizal et al. 2022) (assembly GCF_040094675.1). Taxonomy (NCBI): domain Bacteria; kingdom Bacillati; phylum Bacillota; class Clostridia; order Lachnospirales; family Lachnospiraceae; genus Coprococcus; species Coprococcus hominis (ex Arizal et al. 2022). The sequence goes on along the minus strand of NZ_JBBNHG010000039.1, from coordinate 123,066 downwards.
ACAGTAGCACCAGTTGGTAAAACTCCTACATATGCGAGCCAGCCAATTACAAGTGTAAAGCCAATGGGAACCGCTACAAAGCCATCTTTCATGTCCACTCCAGCAGCGAAGCCATCGGTAAGTGCTGACATTTCAAGTGCAGCAAAGCCAGCTCCTGCAAAGAGAGAGACAGGCAATGGCGGAGGAATCAAGATTCCAGATTTCCTCAAGCGTGGATAAGTAAGCAGGAACTAAAGGGACTGTTGTATTGTATGTGCAACAGTCCTTTTTCTTATAGTATAGAGGGGAGGACTTATGGGAGACAGAGAAGAAAAAACGGTGTTGTTTGACGAGTCGATGCTGCAGCAATACCAGAAAAATATGACAGGAAAAAGCTCGCTTGTCATTGTAGATGGTAGTGGCATACAGGAATACGACCTGAGCAAATTTGTAGATGGCGCATACACTTTCGGTCGGAATGAAAACAACAGTATCCGATTAAATTCCAGCATTGTCTCAGGTAATCATGGCGAGCTCTATTTGCAGGAAGGCAGATGCTATATCCGCGACAATCACAGCTCGAACGGTTCTTATCTTGCCTATGGTACGCAGTTTATCCAGATGGCACCCGATCAGTATTATGGCGGCGATGGCAGAGATATGATCGTGCGTCTTGGAACGAACCATTCGATGGATGGCATTGATCCGGTACTCCTGTTGTACAACGGACAGCAGAAGGAAGGCCGTTGGAAGACATATTCCCTGCATGACGGCGACAACAGTATTGGTCGTGCAGCAGACTGTGATATCCGGTTGAAAAACGTTGCGATTTCCAGATACCATGCAGGTGTCCGTAAAGTAAAAAATCAATTTTATGTGTTTGACAATGGTTCAACAAATGGTGTGTTTGTAAATGGAAGCCGGATTGTGAAGCCATATTGTCTGTCAAACAAAGATATCTTTACCATCCTGAATACAACATTTATCTATGATGGAAATGTCCTGTATTACAAGGTGAACCCGGAAGGTATTGCATTAGAGGTACACGACTTAAACAAGGAAGTGCCAGCGAAGGGTGGCAAAAAAACGATTCTGGATAAAGTCAGCCTGAGTATCGGGGCAAATGAATTTGTTGCAATCATCGGTGGTTCCGGCGCTGGAAAGACAACTCTGATGACTGCGATGAGTGGCTTTGATTCCAAGGTGACCGGGCATGTATATTGCAATGGCACAGATCTGCATGAGAATTTCCAGACGCTCAAAAATATTATTGGATTTGTACCACAGCAGGATATCATCTATGAGAATATCACGCTTAAGAAGATGCTTTATTATACGGCGAAAATGAAGATGCCGCAGGATACAAGCAATCAGGAAATTGAGGAGCGGATCGAAGAAGTGCTTCGTATGGTAGAACTTTCGGAGCATAAGGATACTTATATCCGCCGTCTGTCCGGTGGACAGAAAAAGCGTGCTAGCATTGCGGTAGAGCTTCTGGCGAATCCGGGACTTTTCTTCTTGGACGAGCCGACATCCGGACTTGATCCGGGAACAGAAGAACATCTGATGCGGACATTATCCAAGCTGTCAAAAGAGCAGGAAAAGACGATTGTCATGGTAACCCATACGATCAACAACCTTGACTTGTGTGATAAAGTTATCATCATGGGATATGGCGGACGGCTTTGTTATTGTGGTAGTCCGGCAGGAATTAAAGATTTCTTCCATACAGACAATCTCGTAAAGGTCTATGATATTATCACGGCTGATTCAAAGGGCTGGGAGACGCAGTTTAAGATGTCCGGTATCAATGCGGTAAGCGGACAGGTGCGTGAGTCAAACGGAGAGGCAATCAAACCGAGAACGGTGAGTGGATTTGCACAGTTAGGCATTCTGGTACGAAGATATACGACCCTGATCATGAATGATGTACAGCGATTGGCGCTGATCTTCGGACAGCCGTTGATCATTGGATTGCTGTTAACGTTGGTTGCACGTTCCGGTATTTATGAGTTGTTCACGGAGACACAGTCGATCTTATTTACGTTGATGAGTGGCGGTATCTGGATGGGACTTCTGAACACGATTCAGGAGGTCAACAAGGAACGTGTCATTCTGAAACGAGAATATATGGGTAATCTGAAGCTTCCAATCTACATGCTGTCGAAATATATTGTGCAGGGTGTGATATCCCTGATTCAGGCAGTGATACTTGTTTTGACATTCGTGTTGATCAAGGGTGCACCGGACTGTAAGGGTGTGATCTTCTCCAATGCGACAGTGGAAATAATCGTATTGATCTTCCTTACGATTTATGCAGCGGCAGGTATGGGATTGCTGCTTTCTTCTATTACGAAGAGTGCGGACCGGGCAATGGCGATTGCACCGTTTGTGTTGATCGTGCAGTTGATCTTCTCCGGTATCCTGTTTGAGTTAAATGGTGTGACAGACAAGCTTTCGTATCTGACGTATTCCCGTTGGGCGATGGAATCCATCGGAAGCACCTGTGACCTGAATTCGCTAGATCCACCGGGACAGGAAGAGAGCGAACAGGTTGAGGAACAGTTTGACGATCTGGTTGCCACCTGTAACGATGCGATTGCAGAGATGCAGGAAGCCTACGATGAAAAGATCAATGAATTGCAGGATGCAGTAGAAACCTATTCTGCACTTGCAAACAATCCGCAGACCTTCGAGGAATACACATCGGAGCCGCAGACGATTGAGGCAGAGTATGAACCGGCCGAGACGGAAGAGAACAAGATGTATGTACGTTCCAAGGCAAGAACGGTTCGTTCATGGCTGATATTGTACGGTTCCACATTCCTGTGCGCAGGAGTAAGTGTATTAGTTTTAAGAAAATTAAAAGATGAACAGAGATAACAGAATAGAATAAGATAAGGGGGATTTGTTTCCCTGTAAAGTGTAAAAAGAGTTGGTTGTCCGTTCATATTCTAAAGCAGACCGTTGAAGCACGTCGGTACTTAATGAGTGCGAAGCACGAATTTAGTACCGTTACGTGCTGAACCGAGCGGGAGCGCGTCTGCGTAGAATATGAACGGACAACCAACTCTTTGTATTTTATAGAAGGGAAGTAGAATTTCCCATGACGTTTATGACTTTACGCATATTCTGCTGTGTCGCGAGTTCGAACAAATGTGAGAGAGAGTCGTCCGAATCACTTTCAGAGCTTAGGCTTGTACTTCCGAGTACGGAGATGATATCAACCATGTTTGTGTAGTGGCTGGTGAGTAACTGGTACTCTGCGTAGGATAGAACTTTCTGCAGGCTGTCCGTGTCCGTTGTATCTACATTCTGTAAGGATGACAGAATCGTAGAGATCGGATTCCCATAGGAGGAAAGCAGGCTGCCTGCACTGAAATCGGAAGCGGATGTTCCGTTTAATGCGGAAAGACCACTCTGCATGGATGTATTTGAATACGTGCTTTGGTTCGTTGTGAGTGTGGAAATGGCAGAGATGATCTCTTTGATCTCTGCGAGGATTTCCGCATTTTTTTTTGCTGTTTCGGAAGAAACAGTTGCTTCATTTGAAGTATTGAAATTTTCGCTTGTAGCCGTTCCGGTATTGGAAGAGGTATTTGCAGAAGGATTTACTGTGACTGTATTTGCAGGAACCGATACACCGGTCTGCATCAGGCTTGTGACCTTGGCAACATAATTCTGTGTCTCAGTAAATGGTGGTACGCCACCATATTTTTTTACATTGCCACATCCGGCATTATAGCCTGCGATTGCAAGCGACTGATTTCCCTGGAACATATTCAGAAGATCCTTCAGCACGGCTGCACCGCCCATGATATTCTGGTAAGCATCGTAAGGATCGGATACCCCATATGCACTTGCCGTGCTCGGCATAAGCTGCATGATTCCCATCGCACCGGAAAAGGAGGTCACATCTGCCTGAAAACCGGACTCTGTATAGGCGATTGCCTTTAAGAGTCGTTCGGATACGCCGTATTTGTCAGCGGCTTCCTTGAAGATGGAATCAAGGTTCGTTGTGACAGATGCCTGATTTAATTTATCTGTTTCCGTGCGAAGCATACCATCAAAATTTGCTGTTGTTTCCGATACGGACTGCGTATGATTCGGCGTTGCAACGGCACTGCTGTCGTTCACATAGCCGACGCCTTCGATAAATACCATGATTCCTTCCTCCCTTCGTTTCTTTCATAGGTACTTCAAAGGTATCTTAGTTCTGGAAAAATGTCAAGGCGAAAATCGACAAAAGTTATAGTTAAACCAGATATTGTATTTATACGGCATTTGGGGTAAAATGCCTATATACTTAGTCATTCGGGGGACGAAGAAATGAGATACATTGCAACTGGACAGGAAGTGTTCAGAATTGATGAATTTACAACCAATGTAATAGGAATTCCACAGCTCGTACTGATGGAGCGTGCGGCACTCCGGATCGCGGAGCATGTCAAGGAACGGTTTCCGGCAGGCGCGCATGTGCTGATCGTAGTCGAGAGTGGAAATAACGGCGGAGATGGAATTGCAGCCGGAAGAATCCTTATGATGGAAGGATACGATGTCGAGATATACTGGGTAGATGGATTGAAGTCAGCCAGCACTGGTTTCGATGCGCAGTATGCAATCGCCAAGAAGCTGAATATGAAGTTTGTGGATGAGCTTGTGAACGCCGGATATGATGTGATTATCGACGGCATCTTCGGTGTTGGTCTGTCACGTGCCGTAATGGGCAGACAGGCAGAAGTAATTAAAGCATTAAATGATATGGATGGTTATAAGTTAGCTATCGATGTACCATCCGGAATCGATGCGACAACCGGGTTCCTGCTCGGTACGGCGTTCCATGCGGATGCGACTGTGACATTCGGGCTGATGAAGCTCGGACTTCTCATGGGTATGGGATATGAGTACGCAGGAGAGGTATCTGTGGTCGATATCGGATTCCCGAAGCAGGCGATTGATTTTGTAGAGCCACGGTTATACACCTATGATCCAAAGGATGTAGAGGAATTGCTCCCACATAGAAAAAGGGATTCCCACAAGGGAACTTATGGCAAGGTCGGAATCATCGCAGGCAGCAAAAATATGGCAGGAGCGGCACTGTTTTCCGCAGAGGCTGCTTACCGTATGGGCTGTGGGCTGGTGCGTGTGTGCACTGTAGAGGAGAATCGCGAGATTATCCAGTCGAGACTCCCGGAAGCATTGCTTACGACATACAAAGAAGATGATATCGACACGATGCGCAGTGCGATGAAGACGGTCATGGGCTGGGCAGATGTGCTTGTGTTAGGACCGGGACTTGGAACCGGGGAAGCAGCGCAGTATCTGGTTGACAAGGTACTTCGTAGCTTTGATGGCACGGTTGTCTTAGATGCCGATGGAATCAATGTGTTATCCGAGCATATGGATCTGTTTGAGACGATGCATTCGAAGCTCATTCTGACGCCACATTTGATGGAGATGTCAAGACTTACAAATCAGTCGGTGACGGATATTAAGGCGAATAAATACGATCTTGCAAGAGAGTTTGCCAAGCGCCATAATGTGGTCGTTGCATTAAAAGATGCGCGCACGGTGGTGTCCGATGGCGGACTTCAGGCATATATTAATATAACAGGTACAAATGGCATGGCAACAGGCGGATCTGGTGATGTGCTGACTGGAATTATTGCCGGACTTCTGGCACAGGGCATGGATCGGTTTGAGGCGACAAAGCTTGGTGTCTGCATGCATGGTATGGCAGGTCAGGCGGCCGCAGAAGAAAAGGGACAGTACAGCATGATCGCCGGAGATATTGTACGAAGCATCGAGCAGATTATTGCGAAGGAAGCAGAAGAATAGGATACACCGTTTGATAATATAGTTCTAATTGATTGCATACACAGAAGAATTGTTGGAAATACTTGTAATAGTTTGAACAACAATAGGAGTGTGAAGGCATTGATTATCAGACGTGGAGATATTTATTATGCAGACCTGCGCCCCGTCGTAGGATCTGAACAGGGCGGCGTTCGTCCGGTACTTATTATTCAAAATGAAGCGGGAAACAAATACAGTTCCACTGTGATCATTGCGGCGATCACGTCGCAGATGCACAAGGCGAAGCTTCCAACGCATGTAGAACTTGATTCAAGGTATTGCGATATTGCCAAAGATTCTGTTATACTGTTAGAACAGGTGCGCACGATCGACAAACAGAGACTGAAAGAAAAAGTCTGTCATCTGGACAATACGATCATTCGCCGCGTGAACGAGGCGCTGCGCATCAGCTTAGAATTATAAAAGGAGAAATAACAACTATGTCACAAAGCGGACCCAGTGGTTTTCGAAAGTTTTTTTCGAAGAAGGTGGACGAAGACAAAGTAGAAGAAGAGATTCTTTCCATGGTCGAGGAAGGGCATGAACAGGGCTTGATCGAAGAAGGCGAGATGGAGCTTATCAACAACATCTTTGAGTTCGGAGACAAAGAAGCGAAGGATATCATGACACCACGGCAGAAGATTGTTGCTGTGGAGAACACCCAGACCGTGGAGCAGGCATTGCAGCTTGCAGTAGAAAATAATTTTTCCAGATACCCGGTTTATGAGGAGGATCTGGATAATATCATCGGACTTGTACATATCAAAGATCTGATTGCGGTCTATATGAAGGATCCGAAAACACCGGTTGCGGGAATGGTTGACAAAGCAATTGTCACACATCCGACGAAGGATGTATCCGAGCTTTTGCAGCGGATGCAGCGGGAGAAGATCCATATGGCAGTCGTGGTGGACGAATATGGTCAAACGGAAGGCATTGTCACGATGGAGGACATCTTAGAAGAGATCGTCGGAAATATATTGGATGAGCACGATGAGGAACAGCCGGAAGAGATCCAGAAGCAGTCGGAGGACGAATATCTGGTTGACGGCGGAGCAACGTTAGAAGATCTGGAGGATTTACTTGGAATCGAATTCCCGGATGAGGATTTTGAGACGGTAAACGGTTTCCTGCTCTATGAGCATGGACGGTTGCCAGAAGAGGGTGAATCCTTTAAGATAGAATATCAGGGGTATGAATTTATCCCGGTAAAAATAGAAGATAACAGGATTATTACTGTTAAAATCACGAAACTAAAGGAAGAGGAGTAACAAACAATGTCAGGACATTCAAAATTTGCGAACATTAAGCACAAGAAAGAGAAAAACGACGCTGCAAAGGGAAAAGTATTTACGATCATTGGTCGTGAGATCGCAGTTGCCGTAAAGGAAGGCGGACCAGATCCAGCGAACAATAGCAAGTTGCGTGATGTCATTGCAAAGGCAAAAGCAAATAACATGCCAAACGACACGATTGATCGTGGTATCAAGAAGGCAGCCGGTGATGCAAATTCCGTAAACTATGTAACAATTACATATGAAGGCTATGGCCCAAGTGGAACAGCAATTATCGTAAATGCACTTACCGATAACAAGAACCGTACAGCATCCAATGTAAGAAATGCATTCACAAAGGGTGGCGGAAATGTCGGAACGACTGGTTGTGTATCTTATATGTTTGATGAGAAGGGACAGATTATCATCGCGAAAGAGGACTGCGATATGGACGCAGATGATCTGATGATGATTGCACTTGACGCAGGTGCAGAAGACTTCAACGAGGAAGAGGACAGCTTCGAAATCTTAACTGCTCCGGATGAGTTCACAGCCGTTCGTGAGGCCCTTGAGAAAGAGAATATCCCGATGGCTGAGGCAGACGTTACAATGATTCCACAGAACTACGTAGAGCTTACATCGGAGGATGACATCAAGAAGATGAACCGCATCCTTGACATGCTCGATGAGGATGACGACGTCCAGGACGTGTACCACAACTGGGATGAGTAAAAAAATGCGGCTTGCCAGCATTTTTTTACGAAGACCTTTCTTACCAGCGTAAGCTGGTAAGAGGGATGAGTAGAAATCATTCTTAACAGGCGGAGCCGGCAAGAGGGATAAGTAAAGGAGAAACATGCCACTTATAATTATTTTTTTCATCTGGTATGGCATCTATGGCAGAAACAATCCGAAGATATACAGTAAGTTGCATAACAAGCTTGGCTGGGTGATTGCAATCTGTATTTTGTTTGGTGGCCTGTCTGGTTTTAGCTCCCTGTTTGGTGGGCTTTTGGCAGTTTCGATTGTAATCGCTTTTTTTGGAGCTCCAATCTGGCTTGTTGCTTGGTTGATTGCAAGATCATCCAAAGGAAAAGCAAAAGCAAAACAGGATGATTACAGCTACTATAAGCAGCATTACAGTCAGCCTTCGGAAAATAAAGGAACCACGGTAACAGGACTGACAAGAGCTGTACCAAAGCGAAGAAAGATTATTCAGAAATTTAATCAGAAATATGATCTGTATCTGACCGATGAGGAGATTAACCGGATCGTCGATGCATCGTATATGTCAAACTGTTGGGAACGGGAGATTTTAGACATGGATCAAAAGTATGATACCATCTCACAGTGGTATCGTGGGGATTCGGCATGGTTACGAGCATATCTGCATGCGTTTCCAGTGCAGAATGTCACATCGGACTTTGAGAGTCAGAGAAGCATCTGCCTCGATACGTTCTATCAGGTGTTCTCGGAGATTGATCCGGGAAAATACGAGAGTGTGGAGAGTTGTGTCAGAGAGATCAACCATCGGTTTATGACGAACTTCGATGATATTACGTTTTCGGTTGCACATCGTTTTTTAGCAGACAATGGATATAAGTTTGAACTGCCACATTTCGATGTGCGTGGAGTGAAGTCTGATATCGACCGGTTGAAAGATAAATACGATCAGGAGACTGCCGGCAGTGGCAGCCGGAGTGGATATGAAAAAATGCGCCAGCGTTAAGCTGACGCATTTTTTGTAATGAGTTATTTACTGAATCTGTACCAGACTTGAGCAATGTCTGTTTCCCTGCATATCTTCGAAGATGAACATACCATAATATTCTTCTCCGGCAAGCAATGCATCCCGTATCGGCGTGAAGCCTTCGGAGATTGGGAACGAGCTGTAATTGATCGTCAGGTCTGCCCAGTCTGCATCGTTGAAGTTTGTCAGGTCTTCATTTGAGGTGAAGCGGTGAGAGAAATATCCGAACGCGACATTCTGGTAGTCGTTGATATCGATCTCGTAACGCTCTGGGAAGATCTCATTTCCTTCAGTGTTGATATAATTGTCAATCGGATAAGCTCCCAGAATCTGACCTTCCGGATGTTCGTTGGATACCTCTAAGACGAAATAGGCATACATACTGTCATCGCCTTCAATATCGTCATTGTAGAGGATACTGGAGATCAGATAGCGGGTGTATGTATCTGTCTTTTCCTGTACGGTATACATCAGTTCGTAGTTCTCTTTTGTTGTATCATTTTGCATGTAGGTAATCTGTCCGTCGAAGTCAGCCGTCAGTTTTCCGGTTCCATCGTTTGAGATGGCAGAGCTTAATGCAACCAGATCGTACATGCCGTCCTTTTCCTGATCCTTCTTGGCAATTACAAAATATGCATTCTGTAAAGCAGAAGATTGTTCAGCATTTAATGTAACCGAGAATGTGGAATCATCGTTCATAGTTGGAACGAGATCTTCTGGATTCCATGTTACTGCAAATGCGTTGGTGTCGGTCAGCATACCAGCGAACCGGGAAATGTAGCTTGTATAATTTTCTGCAAAATCAAAGGTTGTGTACATCGGTATCAACGAAGAAGCATATTGCTTCGTGTAATACGGATGATAGATTGATACGCCGTTGATCTTTGACTCATTAGCATCGGAATATACGATCAGTTTGTTCAATGCGTTCGAGAGGGCGCCGGATTCTGCCGGATAGATGGATTTCATATGTAATGCATAATCGCCAAGATCGATGACATCATAGGAACCTTCTGTATAGGAGTAGGCTGCTGCAATTTCCTTTGAATTCTTACGCATAGAAGAAAACTGCGGGTAGGTGCTTTCGTTGAAATCTTTATTGACAGAAGCAAACAAATCATTTAATGCCATCTCACATGTTTCGACCTGACTCAGATCCAATACAGATAAGCAGATTGTCGCATAGGAAAATGGCATGCTGTTCATGTAATCTGTTGTATCCTGCATGTAGCTGTCCACGATTTTCTGTCCGATGTCTTTGCCGCTTTGGAGTGTCTCGATGTCGGCAAGGAAGGAGTAGGACCATCCGCTGCCCGGCTCGGATTCCTGAGAGGCAACCATGTAATTAGCATAAGGACTTAACGTATGTGCAGTCTCGATGTTCGCCATCAGACAGGCGTCAAATCCGATAAACTCCAGTTTGTTTCCATCGTGGAATGGAGAGTCTGCAAACGCCTGATCAAGCTCATCCAAGGTCAGACTGTCATTGGTTGTCTCGTCAAATCCATATCCGAAGAACGCGCCGCCACCGTGATTCCATAAGATCAGGTCGTATTGTTCTGCCGGATAGTTCATGTAACCGTAATTTAAGAATTCGGTTAGGTTTGACGGATCGCCCATGTTGGAAGCATCCTTGGAAGTAAGCTCTGTCAACGATCCATTCTCAATCTTCAAAATAGAGTTGGCGTCCTCTGGGATGTCACGGTTATGCCAGTTGGAACAGCCGCCAGTGTAGATCAAGACATTCATTTTTGATTCATCATAGCCGGAATCAAGCATTTCTTCAATATCCGTGGAAGCTGCCTGATACTGGCTTTCCAGATCGGAACCAACCATATAGATCATAACGGTTTTTGTGCCTGCTTCCGCCTGTTGTGGATGCTCGGTCACGGAAGCTTCCGTTGTAGGAGACATGGTAGACTGTTCCGTTGTTGTATGGGAATCGTCGTTTGTCAGATCCTTGATTGGACGTTTGGTTACGATCAGTGCAATTCCGATTGCCAGAACAACAACACATCCGCCAATGCCGGCAAAGAGCGGCCATTTTTTCTTTTTTTTCGGTGCTGGTGTTGGTGGAACGGAACCTTGTGGCTGCTGCCCGCTGTACATTTGCTGTCCGTTGTACATCTGCTGCCCGTTGTAAGGCTGCCCGCTGTACATCTGCTGTCCGTTGTAAGATTGCTGCTGATTGTACATTTGCTGCCCGTTGTAAGGTTGTTGGTTGTACATCTGTTGCCCGCCGTATGGTTGCTGGTATGGTATTTGCTGCCCATTGTAGGACGATTGCTGTCCATATGATGGATCCTGCCAGCCGCAGATGGGACAGATGCCGTATTGATTTAATGCATGTCCGCATGCTTTACAATTCATAGGAAACCTCCCCAAATATGATAAATCAACTATATCATAGATTGCTTAAAACGTGTAAAAAAATTTCCATTTGTATAACTAAAATCTCAACTTTCCTTATTTTATGCGACTTGGCGGTATGCCTTGCCACTCTATATGTATCCTTTTCCCTTGTTTTTGCCCTTATGAGGTATCTACAAGGGAAAGTTTTTCTTATTCGATTTTATTCTCCAACCACCTTATCAAGTAGTCGGGCTGAGTTTCGCTTACCTTCTCGGTTAGCGTGTGCATAGACATTCATAGTGGTACTTACATCCGAGTGTCCAAGTAATTCCTGTACATCCTTTGGTGCTGCTCCATTTGAGAGCAGGTTTGTGGTATAAGTGTGTCGCAGGGTGTGGAAGTGGAAATTATCATCAAGCTCCGACAATCGTTTCCTTGCTGTCCTTAAAGCTGTCTCAACCGTTGCAGGGGCTTCGTATGCTCCGTCCGGTCTGATACATACAAGGTCAATCTCGTTGTAATCAAGCGGAATGTCCTCTGTGCCATCCAAATGATAAAGCTCATAGTAGATACGATTCTTTTCCTTAACTTCCCTGTAGTAGTTCCTCTGATAGAGTTCTCCGTAACTGAATACCTGCTTTCTCTGTTCCTTTTTCGCTTTCTTTAAGATGTCAGCGAGCGTATCACAGAAATCCACGATACGGACTTTCTTTCGCTTTGTCGGACCAATCTCGGTCTTGTGCCTTGCTCCGTTGTAACGGACACTTCTTCGTACTGTCAGATACTGTTCCTCAAAGTTAATGTCACTCCAAGACAGTCCGCATACCTCTCCAAGTCTAAGACCTGTGTAGTACGCTATCTGTACCGGCAGGACAGCAGGCTTGTTTCTTTCTTCCAGATACTCCATAAGCGTTTGATACTGCTCTGGTGTAATCGGGTTGATAACCTCTGCATCCTCATCATTATCAGAAAACAAATCCACATCTTCCTCGGCTTTCCTACGCATTACCACATACTGCATTGGATTGAATGTGATGTACTGCTTTGGAAAGACTGCAAATCGGAAGGACTGTTGCAGGACTGCGTGGAAAGAACGGATATAGTCGATGGTGTAACCCTTTGACTTAAAATTTCCTTCCTCACCGCCAAATGCAAGTAAATCCATAAACTTCTGCAAATGCTCCGAAGTGACTGTCTTTAGTTTTCTGTTTCCGATTGGGTGTTGTTTAATCCTGTTTACTGCCTGTAAATAGTTACCGACTGTACCGTTGCTAAGTGAACCCGTTTTCAAATCTTCCTCTGCCCATACATCTAGCATCTGTCCGAGTGTGAGGTTGTCCGCTTTGGCTAGAAATTTCTTTGCGTCATAATCCTCCATAGCCTTGCGTAACATTTTCTCTGTCTCTGATTTGCTCTCCGTACCTGCAAATTCTTTCTGAACCAAGTTACCACTTGCATCCTCCACATAAAAGCGGTAGTACCATTTCTTGCCTTTCTTCCTTACAGAACCTTTTGCCATAATCGTTTCTCCTTTCGATATCGGCAATCGGAACTGGTGAAATGCTTCTTGCGTGTAAGTATATCATAGCTCCGTCTGCCTATCTATACCGAATCGGGATCTTTTTCTGATAAAAGATTGGCTAGTCGATTTTTCGCTGTCTCAGGATTCTTAGAATACAGTCTTACAATATCGCCCATATCGTTCAATGCGTTGACGGTGTGGGTGATTTCTCTAAGGAACATAATCTCATTGTATTCCTTATTGGATTCAAACCCCATTGTCTGGGCGAGCATTTTGTTATCTGTATTTCCTTTGAAATTCTTACAAGCGAACTGGAACGAATCCACGAACAGCTCGTATTCCCGTAACATCAGTAGTAGCAGGTCTTTGGAAAAATCACTTTCGGACTGTTCCATATCATAAGGGAGCTTATTCAGAATGGAAGTCATCACATCACGAATCTGTAATTCTCTTTTATCCGTAATGTCTGTTTCGTATTCGTCCGTCTCACCTTTCAGCCATTCCACAGATACATGAAGTGCATCTGCCAGACCTTCTAAGGTCATTTTCTTGGTGTTATCAATCGTTCCTGCTTCGTATCTCTGAATGGTTGAGGCTGTCACGCCCATTTTTTCAGCGACATAAGGCTGGTTCAATCCTAACTCCTGTCTACGGCTTTTTGCTCTGCTACCGATTGTCTTTCGCAATTCTTTATCTTTTAACATACTTGCGAACCTCCTTTTTCGGTATGTCATTACTATACCACATAACACGATATATTGCAATACGCAATTCTATAAAAGATGATAGAATTTCGTAAGGCTTGACATAGCGTTATAAAAGATATATACTTTAATCAGAATTGCGTAACGCAAGTTTTAAAAAAGGCTAATCCTTTCTTCAAAAAGGAACATCCTCTGATATACAAGACTTGTAATCCTACGCAGGAATGAGGTGATCGAATGACAGAATTAAAGTTTGCTCTCTCCATTGAAGAAGCTGCCGACTATACAGGTATCGGAAGAAACACTCTTAGAAATCTTGTGGAATGGGAAAAGCTGCCTATCCTTAGAGTGGGAAGAAAAATCTTAATCCGCAGGGAACGATTAGACGAGTTTCTGATTCTCAATGAGGGGAAGGATTTACGAGACAGACACGCAGTAAAAGCGGTCAAGGGAACAATGAAAAATGAATAAGGGACAGTCCTAAGACCATCCCTCTGGTATGTATCTGACTAAAAGCCATGATATACCTACACGCAAATAGATTATATCACGGACAAGTCCTCAGATACAACCAGAACTTTTGGAAAATGAGGACAAGATGGATGTGAATGGGTGCAATCGTCCACCCAGTTATAGCTTGTTGGTAGGACAAGTCCACCCAAGATGCAAAAGGTGTTATGAATAGTCCACCCAAGCCAGAAAATGAAGTGGGTGCAACCATCCACCCAAGTGAAGCCGACTGGTAGGACAAGTCCACCCAACTTACAAAAAGTGCTGTGAGAAGTCATACCAAGTGTAGCTATGAAAAAAGCTGTCCGACCTATGACAAAAAGTGTACGCTACTATGATTTTGAGTGTCCAATCTATGGGGTACATTTTCAAAGAGTTAATAGTAAAAAGCTCTATTAAAATCAAAATGTAATAAAACAATGCACTATTAAAAATGAAATTTAATAGGAACTTTTACTACCACTTCCTTGCCAGACACAGTTTAAAAGTAAGCGAAGTAACACAATGCTATTGTCAGGGCAAAAATGCTAACGAATCGTGCTATTGTTTTTTCGATTTTAATAGCAGACTTCTACTGTTTCTACGGTTTTTGCTAAAAAGTCTGAATAATAGAACAATGCTATTGTTAAGGCAAAAGTGCTAACGGATTCGTCTATTGTTTCGCTGATTTTCATAGCAATCTTCTAGCATTTCTGTTAAGAAAAGGGAGTGCCGGATACGGCACATAAAAAGTGTGCCATTAAAGGCACAAAATTAGGTGCTGAGGGAACAGTTACAGCTAAAAGTGAACTTCATAAGCAAGCCCTCGGCGTTTGAGAGCGAAATACACCCATCGCACAAAACTTCGTTTTGTACTCTGTGTATTTCGCTCTGCGAGGCTTAGCCGCCACAAGGCGGATGTGTTCGCAAGACGAGTGCCTATGCACTCGCTCACAGGGAAAGTTTACTACTCACATCTCATCTATCTTATCTGTCCTCTTTTCCAAAATCAAAACTGGGAAAGGAGGAAATCGCTATGCCAAGAAATTCATTTGTGCAGATGTCAAAGCTCCATAATGTTCGTGGAAGAATCTATTATATCTCCAGTGACAAAAAACAGGAAAATCTCTATGCGGTATATGAAACCACAGACCGAAAATTTTGGACAGAACTTGCCAAGTGCAATCAGGCAGAATTTAAGAAAAGCGGTACAGAGGGAAAATGTATCGAAGCAAGAGAATTTATCATTGCCCTGCCGGAATCCTTTGTGGATTATCCGCCAGACGGACTATTAAAATATATGACGGATAAATTCAAAAGTCGGTATGGTGTTGATTGTATTGCAGCACTCCATCATAACAAACGAAAGACGAATTATCATATCCATCTTATCTTTGCAGAACGAAATTATCTTGACGAACCGATAGAAAAGATTGCCACCAGAAATATGTTCTATGATGAGAAAGGTAATCATGTTCGTACCAAGAAAGAAATCCTAGACGAGAATGGAACTATCCGTAAAAGGTGTAAGGTGATCAAGAAAGGTGAGGTCTACGAAAGACAGATGTTTACCATCAAGGACGCTCGCTTTAAGCAGGAACATTTCTTAGATGAGGTCAAGGTATTTTATACCGATGTCATCAACGGACTTGTCAAAGATGAGAAAGAAAAGCTGTCTGCATTCAAGCGTGGGGATGTCTATCTTGCCACTAAGAAAATCGGTAAGAACAATCCAAAGGCAGATAAGATTACACTCAATAATAAGGTCATACAGGACTGGAATCGTACTGTGGATCACGCTTTGGTATCGGGGATGGAGCGAAAGGAAATCTTAAAGGTAAAGCAGGAACAGATTTCAACTCCGATTAAGGAATCCATTCACAAGTATGGCAATCATCCGGAGCTTTTGTTTATGATTATCTTTCGGGCAATCGAGCTGTTAAAAGAACTCATAAAGTTGCTGATACAGAAACAGGAACAACAGAAAGCCAGAATCTCCGACCTTATGGAGCGAAGAAATGAAAAACAAGAGAAACAACCAGCTCCATCCGTTACACAGACAGACAATCAGACAATTCCTGCTGTGACCCAACCATTCAAAGCACCTGCTACTACTACCGCAGAAAAGACCGTTATTCCGCCAAGACCAAGAATGTCTGAGCTGGCACACGATTATGAGATGCGACTTGAAGAGATTATGGAGAAACTTAAACGACAAAACAGAGCCATTCATACGCAGGAAGTGAAAAAAGACCTTATTGACGAGGATTTGAAGAACTGTACAGGATTATTCCAAGGAAAGAAACGAAAGGAATTGCAGGCACAGTCTAACAAATACGCAGAAACGATTAAGATTATGAAGCAGGGATTATCCCATATCGTGCAGGATTACAAATATCCAACGGTAGATGCGTTCCTGCAAGTCTATAAACAAGGCAAGTCCGAGTATGAATCCTATGTCAAAGCAAACAAGGAATGGAACTCCAAGTATGGAGAAAACTCAATCCATCGAAAGCTGGCAGAAAAACAGGCAGAAGTTCAGAAACGGGAACAGGACAGAGATTTTAACTATCGTTCGCCATCAGACAGAGGAGCTAGATAATCTAATTAAATTCAAAAAAGATAAAGACCATCAAATTCTTTATCTTTTTTGAATATTTATGAAAAGTCATCCTGCTATTTAAAGTGTCTCATTAGATTTTTAATTGTTTCGACTATCATAAGAATGATTACGCAGAAAAAGGAATAAAACAATGTGGTATTCATCTTCGTGTTTCCAATTTTATAAAACAGCAGAAATCCAATGCTAACAATTATCACAGAAATAAGTTTATGTATCCATTTTTGTTTGGTGGTTAAACATATTTTATGGTTACTTATAGGTGCAAATAATATACACATAAGGACAAGTATCAAATATCCTAGTACAGTTGGCTTTAAATAGATTATAGCCCACTTATCAAGACAACCGAGAAAAAAGCTGCCTAAGATACATGTTAACTGCGTTGGAGCATGGGCACCTCCGGTATAATGTCGTAACAATGAAAAGGTAATTACCCAAATTAGGGTATAGCCGAGTGTATGTGATAAAACTCCCCATACGAACAATAACACTATGGTTATAAAAGTATTCAAAAAACATTCTAAGCCATATATGTATATTTCTAATTGATCCGCAGAAACATCCTCCCCGGATAGTTCTGCTAACTTATTAGCAATAGATGTAGCCCACTTCGTAATCATTCAAAATCCCCGCTTGTATCAAATCTTGTTGTATATTTGGCAAAAGCACTTATCACGTCTTTGGAATAAGAACGTGCGATTTGTGTAGTTAGATGATTTGACAATTCAATCGTTCCTGATGTAATACGATAGATATGTGCCATATTTACAATATAAGAACGATGGGTTCGGATAAATTCACTTGGCAAATGGACAATAATCTTATTTAGGGTAGACATTTGTTCATAGCATTTGCCGTCTACGGTCAATATATCCACATAATGTAATCTGCTCGAAAATGTCAATATATCTGCATAGGGAATACTTACAATTTCCTGCTTGTTTCGGTATATGTAGGTATTATTAGATAACTCCTTCGCGATTTCATCCAAACACAGAAAAAGAGTATTTTCCTTGACGGGTTTTAGCAAGTAGTTTAAAGCTCTGACTTCATATCCTCGGAATACATATTCTCTAAAAGCTGTTAAAAATACAATAATACCTTGATAACCAGATTCACGAAGGCGTTTAGCAACCTCAATTCCATTCATTTGCCCCATTTGTATGTCAAGGAAAAATGCTGAAGCCTGTATAGTTGTGCCTTCAGAATTTTTTGAAAAATATTCTTCGCCCGATTCGTATTCGTCAATTTCAATATCCCAATCATATTGCTGCCCGTATTTTCTTATTCCATTTTTCAGCCGTTCTGATTCGATCACAGAATCTTCAAGTATGGTTATTTTCATTTTCATAGTAGTTTGTTATTCTCCTTATCCGGTATCATAATATGTACGGAAAAAATTTTGTTATCAGATGTAATCTGCAATACGCCATCTGCCTTTTCTACAAGCTCTTTTACTCGTCTTATCCCAAGTCCATGTTCTTTTCCTTGTTTAACACTCAAAATGTCTCCATCAATGCTACCTTTTATCACACCATCATAATTATTTTCAATGTGAATCAGTATCATATTCTGGTAAGGTTTAATATAAAAATAAATGTATGGATGCTCGGTTGGATCAGAGATTATAAGTCTTT
This sequence comes from Coprococcus hominis (ex Arizal et al. 2022), assembly GCF_040094675.1. Lineage (NCBI taxonomy): Bacteria > Bacillati > Bacillota > Clostridia > Lachnospirales > Lachnospiraceae > Coprococcus > Coprococcus hominis (ex Arizal et al. 2022). The sequence goes on along the minus strand of NZ_JBBNHG010000039.1, from coordinate 104,880 downwards.
CTCCTGCTTCAATGGAATTATTCCATATATTTCCAAGTATGGATGAAAGCTCAACAGAATCAAGCGGAAAATTTTCAGGAGCCATAATAGAATATTCTGTCTTAATTCCGTGTTTTTCAGCATAATCAAGTTTTGCGGTAAGTATGCAGTCAATAGCAATATTTCCCGTTGCTATGGCACTTTGCGTAGTTGCAAGAGTGTTATGGTATTGCTCTGTATATGCTATAAGTTCATCCCATTTCTTGTCTTTTGCTAATACGTTGATTGCATCCACATAAATCTGCATATCATGTTTCATTTTTCGTAATCGTTCAGTTGTCTCAGATAAGCTATTGAACTCAGTCCTTTCCAGCTCATAAATCTTTTGTTCTTCCAGTAATCGTATGTTTTCTTCTTTTGAATAACCTAGCTGGTATATGTATAGCATCAATACTAAAAATAAAATAATAAAAAACAAGTCAACCAATGATAGCCTAGCTGAAAAGGATGAATCACCAAATTTATCAACAGATTCCAAAGTCAGCCTTAATATGTAGTGCCCGATTGCAAGTCCAGAAATTGCGATGAAAATATATGCAACTTTTTGGAACGGTGAAAGAGATATGTCTTTGTTTCCAATAGAATGAAATAACAAGACAAAAACAGCTATCATTGCCAAATATAACATGGTATATGGCTTCCGTAATGTTCCACCTAATAATAGCTCCAGAGACGCTCCTTTAAAAAGAGTAACGGGAATAAAGAACGAAATCTGTTCTGCAACTAAGCAAATGATGGAATACGAAAAGCCCCAAAAGATACGGCGAATTATACTATCACGATAGAACAATACTGCATATCCAATGTCCAAAACACAAGATGACATCAAAGTGCTGTAGGATGATATTCCCATTTTATTCAGCGTGCATAACACAGCAAACTGAAATGATACGAAAAGAAACATCAAAACTGCTTGATGTTTATAATTTGCTCGAATACGCAATTTTTTATGGATAAATATTATAAACAATGCCAGTTCTAAGAAATTAACAATATATTCCCATATTGAGTCAATATATAGCATAGCTACCACTTCCTTTAATCATTCTCCGTCATATTTTATCATCAATAAAGTAGGTACACAACATAATATGCTACCGTTTGTGCATAGTGAGCTACCATTCATGCATAGAGGTATTGAAAAGTATAAAGATTTTGTTATATTCAAGGTATACTACTACATCTTAAGTATTACATCTTAAGTATTCTGAGAATCTATAATATGGAGTGGAGATGATAAGATGTCGTACTTTAGGAATATTAACAGGATATATAATGTGTACTAGTATGTGTTGCGTTTCAATTTTCATAAAGATAACCTTTAAGAATAATTGAAGATAACCGTTGTTACATGATTGAAAAGGAGTGAAGGAGTATGCATTTTAAAAAATCTGTTTTAAAAAATCATTTATTGTATAGCATTATAACTTTAATGGCTATAGCAATGCTATTTCCTATTACGGCATTTGCACAAGCTTATGTACAAACATGGGATCTTGTTGATTCTGGCAAACATCTAGACTATGACGGAAACAGCACTTACATGAGTTATATTAACACTGGGGCTGCCACATGGAATGCATATAAATCTGGAGTAATCAGAAAAGACAGTGCTTTTGTTGTAGAAGATGTATACGTAAGCGATGTCAATGCTTCGAATGGATGGGCAGGCATGACATATTCTAGTGGTAAAATTGAACTCAATACCTATTATATGAGCGGTTATAGTAATAGTAAAAAACAGAATGTAGCGACACATGAATTGGGACATGCATTAGGGTTGGATCACAGTACTTCAACAGATGTTATGGATGCAGCAATTACGGGACATACTAGTACGCAGGCATTATCTCAAAATGATAAAGATTCATATGATGCCGCATATAATAATTATTAGGGGAGGGAGAACGCTATGAAAAAATCAAGTATCTATGGTATTTTGTCTATTGTTCTTATCGTAGGAATGTTTTTTACAGGATGTGCATCCAAAAATAATGCAAGTCAACTGAATACAAATGTATCTAACTTGCCAATCCACCAGATGCACGCATCTTTTGTATATGATACTGATAACATTCGCGAAGCTGTTGGTATCTGTGATTACGTATTTGTAGCAAAGGTTGTCAGTTGCGATGGAACCGAGTATCGAAATGTTATAACGACTGAAGATGAAAAAGGAAATCCTAAGGAGGTCGGTTCGCCTTACACTAATTATACTATTCAGGTTCTCGAAAATATAAAAGGTGAACTTATTACAGATAAACCTATTCCTATTGTTAAACAAGGCGGAATTTCAGAAAAACAAGATGCTATTTATCTGTTTGAGAATGATTCACTGCCTTCCGAAAATTCCATTTATATCTTTTTGGCATATGCACAAGAGGATGGTTCGTTACTAATTTCTGGTCCAAATTCAAATGTAATGTGTAACGATTCGAATATGTATTCTATTAATTCTGTCTCAGAGGAAAAATCAGTTACAGAATACGATGAGTTTATTACATATAAAGATGCTAATGATAATGAGATTATTCCAGTTGATCGAGAGCGTTATAAATCTATATATGAGACTGACAATAATTAATCATTATTTCTGAAATATATAGATTAAAGATGGCAGGTAGGTGCTTAACCTATCTGCCATCTTTTCGGTTTTATACCTATATGTAGAACAGTTCGTGCATGTTGGGCTACCATTCGTGCATAGAAGGATTGAAAAAATTAAATACTCTGTTATATTAAGCACATACCATGGTAAACAAATAAAGTTGTCTGTAATTGTCAGACAATTAAGGAGGGGGGGGGGTGAAAACGATGGACAATAAGCAAGTAAACAAGGCACCCCAGAAAAGTGCCCGTCTCGTACTTCAGGCAGTGACTGCTATTGCTCGAAGTAATGCAAATTCATTGTGCCGTGGTTTGTTGTATGAACCAAAAGTACCAACGCAGTTAAAAAAATAAGATTGGGAGGAATTGACTATGATGTTAAAAAGTTTAAAACAGAAGATTGCAAAAGTAGGTATTGGTTTGTTTTGTGCAGGATGTGTATTTCTTTCTTCAGCAGCATATTCTCAGGCGGCATCTTACACCGCTTATGCACTTAAACTGAATAAGACTAATAACTTTACCTCTATGCATGCAAAAACAACATCCGATGATTACATCACAAATGAGGTAACAGCAATTACCAATACCTCTTACGCAAATTTCTGGGCTGTCAATAACAGCAAGAGTAAAATATCTAATAAGTATAAGCAGGGTGTTGGAACAGGATCTTGTAATTTAATCTTTACCAAGAGCGGTTATAATTCTACTAACACACAGGTCGGTATGGGAATGGAAAATTATCAATCTCAATTATCAACTGCATTTGTAAGTGGAAATGTAGATTTTAGATAACAGAAGGGATGGGCATAAACCTCTTCGTGGGTTTATGCCCTTTTGGTAAAGATTATGAAAAAAATGGTTCTTATAGAAATCAAACATTGTATTGATCGTGCAGAATATAAAGTTGTTTTTATTGCTCTAATGATTTTAAATATTGCTTCGTATATTTTATGTGTAAAAAATGATATAGGAAAAAGTTATCAATTTATTCGTTCAGCAAATGAAAATTTCGTATTACAGGGCACTGAAGCGGCATATATTCCATATATAATGTATCTGTTATTGCCTGTTTATGCAACAATTATTGCATCACTTTCCTTAATAAGAGAAGAAAAAAGCAATAGTTCAATCCTACTTATTCAAAGAATCGGGAAAAAGAAATATTTAGCAGGAAAATTATTTGGCATTCTGATTGTAACCTTTTTGACAATAACAATACCAATGCTCATAAATTTATTATTATGCCACTTGACATATCCAATACATGGATATGACAGTGCTTGGGGAGAACCTGATTACGCTATAGGTTTGGTATCATATAACGCTGACAATTTTCTTGATATGGTGAGATTGCAACATCCAACTTTATATAATCTAATATACATTTTTAATTACGGAATTTTTGGCTCGGGATTAGCTATCTTAGCTTATGCTCTTTCATATTATAACAAAATGAAAGTTCTATATTTCGCAAAGATACCTGGTGCTTTGTTTATATTCTATATTGTTTTTAATTTGATTGTTTCTGTCTTTGGGCTAAATGAATTCTCTATACAAGGTTATATTATGCCTAATGTTCATGGAAATATAATAGGAGAAATTGTTCTGATATTGCTTATTTTTGGATTAAGTATTGGCATTATACAGAGAAAAATAAAAAATTATGAAGTTATATAAGAAAAAAATTTTGAATGTTAATGTTGGAAAATGCTTACTAGTATCACTTATAACATTTGTAATTAGATATTTTTATGCTAATGTGTACTTGGGGTTTCATAATAGTCTGGTTACAATAACAGAAGGAGTACGTTCACAAATATATTTTGGGGGAATACTAATAGATCATTCGTTTGACCTTATATCTTTATCATTTTTTGCGATTTTGTTTATCCTTGAGATTTGTTATCTTACAATGGACTTATTTAATGATGCAAATGATAACATGGTAATTCTACTTCCTCGTTATGGGAAAAAACACATAATTTATAAGGATATATTAATAAAAATGATATTACGTGACTGTATTGTAGTTGTTTCCGATTATTTGTTTTTTCTTTTTGTAGAGCATACCTCTAATGGCTTAGAAGATTTCAAAGTTATTTTTATGCTATTGATAGAGATTTTTCATTTGCAAATGATTAGTTATTTGTTTTCATTTTGGAAAGATTCAATTATAGGATACATCGTTGCATTTATTGTATTTTTTATTCCAGTAATGGTGTGTGGATTTTATTTTTCAATGGGAAATGTTATATGGAAAATTTGGCATTATTCCTTGCTACATATTCCTTTATTTAATTGGCATAACAAGCTTATTATATATTATGTCGAAGAAAATTACGAATGGACTACAAGCAATATAGATTTATTGAATTTTAAGTCAAGCTGTCTCATTTCAGTTATATCATCCGCTGTTTTGGTGTGGATAGGTAAATTTCTTTGCGAAAAAAAACAAATATTGTGAGGTGAATGATATCCATGAATTTATATGTAAAATCTATTTCAAAGTCAATTAAAGGTGAAAAAGTGCTTGATGATATCAGTTATACATTTGAATCTGGTAAAATATATGGAATATATGGTAAAAATGGTTCAGGTAAAACAATGCTACTCAGAGCCATTGCAGGTTTTATAAATACAGACAAAGGATACATAAAATATAATCACAAGGCATTACATAAAGATATGGATGTTTTACCAGATTTAGGAGCTGTTATTGAAAATATTTCTTTTTGGAGTATGTATTCAGGATTTGAAAATTTGAAAATGCTTTCCAATATAAAAGGAATTGTATCAGATGAAGAAATATATGAAATAATGATATACTTTGGTCTTGATCCCAAATCAAAGAAAAAAGTAAATAAATATTCATTAGGAATGCGTCAAAAACTAGCTCTTTGTCAAGCACTGATGGAACATCCAAAAATTTTGCTTTTGGATGAGCCAACTAACGCATTGGATCAGCATAGCATTGATTTATTTCGTGAACGTATATTGGAAGAAAAAAAGAATGATACCATTACTATACTGACAAGCCATAATAAAGAAGATATTGAAATATTAGCGGATGAGAAGATATGCATGGAATTTGGTAAAATTAAGGAGTTGATGTAATGAAGAAATTTGTATTAACTATCTGTGTTGTAATCATTTGTATGGTGACAGCCTTATTCTATGGAAAGACTGGGATAAAAACAACTACAGGGGTTCATGATCCTGATATTGCTTTATCAGAAAATACAGCTATGGAAATTTTCTATACAGGAGGGCAGAAAACTTCTTACTTTAACAATGAAAGTAATTACTCATTGGATGATATGGAAAAAGATTCTTCTTTAATAGCTCGTATAACTGTAACAAATTCTCGTGAAATGAGTTTACGATCAACAAAAACAATGGTAAAAATAGAGGAAATCTATAAGGATAATTCTGCTAATCTTTCAGTAGGTGACTGTATTTACATTATAGAACCTGTATCATTTGTTAGAGGTGAAGAATTTTACACTAACGGATGGCAATATCTGAAGACCGAAGATACTTATTTAATATTTTTAAAAAATCTAGGATGTATTGATGGGTATAAATACACCAAAGAGGAAGAAAATTCATTTATGCCTGTATCGGAAATATATTCAAAGAGAAATCTAACTCATGATGAAAGTTGTGTGGTTTTTGATTCGGCGGAAACTCTCTATTCAAGTATATATATGTTTGCATTTTTGACCTCAGAAAAAACTATAGTAGATAATTATGAGAAAATATGGAAAAACATTACAAATTCAGGTAAGTATGAATGATTTAATTATTTATGAATGAATCTCTCCTATTCTATTTCCTGTGAGAAGCGTATCAATGTTAGAAATTCATGGAGATACTGAATTAAGCAATATGGAATCATTCAATCTTAAAGAAACTAAAAATGGAGATAATAGAAATTGAATAAAAAGAAATTGGCAAAGAGTGTTGTAGGCATTGCTTTAATTGTAAGTGTAGCTATACTTATCGTTGTATGTGTTGGAAAAATAAAGCACATTCAGAATAAAAAAAATATTATTGGTACATGGAAGAATGCAAATGCAGAGGAAGTGTTTACCTTTCAAGAAAATGGAGGACTTGTTGTAAACAAAGATATGCCCGAATTGGGTATTACCTGTGGCAATGCATTATATAGCATATCTTCCTCAAATATGATTTTTGTGGAACAGAGAGATAATAGCGTGAATTTTGAGATAGAAGTAGATCAAAACGAATTAACAATCTTCTTTATGGGTCATAAATATTGGGAATTAACAAAATAGCAATTGAGACCGTTTCAAGTTTTGTGTAAACGTTAAAAACTGATATAAGATTTGTGAATAGTTACAAATGGGCAGAGCCGATTTTTCGGATCCTGCCCATATCTGCATTATACAGTAGTTTTTAGGCATGTCAATAAAACCTGCCTAAAATTGACTGTTTTATAGGTTCCGTCCTGCCAGACGTTCTTCAAAATAAATTTCAAGCTGGGAATGGATCTGTCCCCAGTCCTGCCTGTGTCCGGTCCATTTTTTCGTGATATCCATGGTTGCCAGATACAGCATTTTCAAAAGGCTGTCATCCGACGGAAATACCGTCTTGCTTTTAGTCACTTTCCGGAGCTGGCGGTTGAATCCTTCAATGGCATTTGTAGTGTAAATCAGGCGTCTTACTGCTTCTGGATATTTGAAATAAGTGGACAAGGTTGCCCAGTTATCATTCCAAGATTTATAGATTTTCGGGTACTTGGAATCCCATTTATCCTTGAACAGTTCCAGTTCATTTAAAGCGGTTTCTTCCGTCGGAGCTGCATATACAAGCTTCAGATCAGCCATCAGTTTTTTGATGTCTTTGTATGAAACAAACTTCGTTGAATTACGGATCTGATGGATGATACACTGCTGAATCTCTGTTTTTGGATAAACAGCCTCGATTGCCTGTGGAAATCCATTTAAACCATCAACGCATGCAATCAGGATATCCTCAACGCCTCTGTTTTTTAATCCATTCATGATAGAAAGCCAGAACTTTGCACTTTCGTTTTCTCCAACATACATTCCAAGAACATCTTTTTTCCCATTCATATCGATACCAAGGGCAATGTAAACCGCACGTTTTACAATACGTCCTTCACTGCGGACGTGATAGTGGATTGCATCCATAAATACTACAGCATACACTTCTTCCAAAGGGCGTTCCTGCCATTCTTTTACAATCGGCAGGATTTTGTCTGTGATCCGGCTGATTGTGCTGTCAGAAATATCAATATCGTATAATTCACGCATGTGGGATTCAATGTCTCCAGTTGTCATTCCCTTGGCATACATGGAAAGTATTTTTTCTTCCATGTCCTGAGTTACGGTATTCTGATATTTTTTAATCAGCTGAGGTTCATAATCACCATTACGATCCCTTGGGATTGCCACATCCATATCTCCATAACTGGTGTGCATGGTTTTGCTGGAATGTCCATTTCTACTATTGTCTGTTTCTTTGTTTCGATAGTCATACTTGGAATATCCTAATTCTTCATCCAGTTCTTCATCCAAAGCACCTTCCAAAATGACAGACATCATGTCACGCATGATGCTGTTAACATCGGTGCCATCTTTGATGCTGATATCATTATTTTTCAGATAGTTACGCATCATTTCTCTCATTGCTGCTTTTTGTGGGCTGTCTTTTCTTCTTGCCATAAAAATAACCTCCAAACTGAGTAATTTTATCTTACATCAGTTTGGAGGTTTACACAAACTTTGGGATACTCCCTAGCAATTGCATATAAAGCGATACTCATGATATCCATAACCATAAAATATAGAGCCGATGAATCACTCGTTATTTCGATTGTGAGTTATCGGCTCTATTTCATTATTTATGGAAGGGCTAAAGAAATATCGTATTTTATAGAAATACTTTTGACAGATTTCTTCTCATTTTTATGTTCTTTTATCAAGTGCTATACCATTCCATATTCATCGCATTCACCCAATCTTGCATTTCTGAATCAAGATACAAACGGGCATATTCTAGTGGATTGTCAATCGCCAGTGCATCCAACATTCGTTGAGAGTTAGGAGTAGTAATCAATCCATCTTCTGCCTTGCCACAGTCAATCCGAAGTATGTAGCCATTGTAATAATTGATGTCTATGATGTTGTGATATTTATTATATTCTGCATGAACGATATTCATATTGCAAAGTCCTTTCTCTTATCTGTTTCAGTTGTAGAAGCATCTTGACCAGTTCCAGCCGATTATGTGATTTATATAATGTTATTAGCTGTTACCGGATTTTGCTTCCCTTGTTTTTGCCCTTATGAGGTGTCGTAACACAAGGGAAAAGGATATAACATAAGGGAAAGTCTAAGGGAAAGCTCACTTGCCAAAACTGTAGTAAAATCAAGGCATTGCGGATTTTATCGTAACACTTTATAATACCAGTTAGGTGTTAAAGAATTGTAGGTATCAAAATTGTAATTTTTCAAAGATTATGCTAGAATAAATCTATATATGGAATATACGCAGAAATAAGTTAGAAATACATAGAAAACAGGAGGAATTATGGAAGTTACAGAGGTGCAGAAAATAACACAGAATGTGATCGCAGAAGCATCGAAAGTTGTGATTGCCGGAGAAGCGGTTGTTGAGAAGCTGTTAGTCGCGCTGCTTGCAGGCGGACATGTGCTGTTGGAGGATCGCCCGGGAAGTGGAAAGACGACGCTTGCCAAGACATTTGCACGACTGCTGGATGTGGAGCAGAAACGTGTGCAGTTTACGCCGGATCTGATGCCGAGCGATATTACGGGATTGAATGTGTACAGTCAGAAGGATGGGGAGTTTCATCTGGTAAAGGGACCGGTATTTACAAATGTTCTGCTTGCCGATGAGATCAACCGGGCGACACCACGTACACAGGCAAGTTTGCTCGAAGCGATGGAGGAAAAGCAGGTGACGATCGATGGAGAAACATTGCCGCTTGCGGAGCCTTTTTTGGTAGTTGCAACGGAGAACCCGATCGAGACAACCGGAACCTATCCACTTCCGGAAGCACAAGTGGATCGTTTCATGATGAAGCTTTCAATGGGACAGCTGGATACGCAGGCGAAGCTGCACGTGATGGAGACTTTTATGGGGGAACATCCGCTTCTTTCTCTGAAACCGGTCTGCACGGCGGAGCAGATTGCACAGATGCGAGAAGCTGCAAGAACGGTAACTGTACATCCGTGTATCCGGGAGTACATCGTCCAGATTGTGGAGGAAACCGGAAAAAATCAGGGCATCATGACAGAGGTCAGTACACGTGCGATGTTAGCGCTTGTGCGTGCATCACAATGCTATGCGGCAATGCAGGGAAGAACATATATGATACCAGATGATGTGAAGCTGCTTGCTCCATGCGTGCTGGCACATCGGCTTCTGACGTATGGAAGTACAAAGGATAACAACGAACGGATGAAGGAGATCGTAGCAACGGTTGAAGTGCCAGTGGAGGATTGGAAGCAGTGAATCTGATTGTTGCACTTGTGATTGCGAGTCTGGTTTATATTGTACAGAAACGTCTGTACGCGAAATGGTGGAACCGGAATCTCGATGTGACAATTTCATTTGAGGATACATGCGTGAGGGAAGGGGATGCAAGTGCCCTGACAGAGGTTATCTACAATGGAAAGTTTTTGCCTTTGCCTGTCTTTCATGTCAAATTCTCGACCGATCATTCGTTTCGGTTTGCAGATACAGAAAATACAGTCGTGACCGACAGCTATTATCGAAACGATGTGTTCTCTGTGCTTGGCTACCGGAAGATCACGCGGCGGCTGCCGTTTCAGACTGGAAAGCGGGGACTGTATGGCATACCGAGTCTGAATATGACGGCGCGGGATTTCTTTATGACAACGAATTTCGCATATAGCCGGAAATCCGACGCATGGCTGTATGTGCTGCCGAAGCGGGTCGCATCCCCGGAGCTTTCGATGTTCTGTTCCCATTTGCTCGGTGAGTTGGAGACGAGACGAAATCAGATGGAGGATCCGTATACGTTTCGTGGAATCCGGGAATACACCTATGGAGATACTTACGGGAAGATCAACTGGAAGGCAACTGCGAAAGCGTCAAAACTCATGGTAAATATGTATGGTTATACTTCGGAACAGCGCGTGCGGATTCTGCTCAATCTGGAGACGAATATCATGGTAAAGACGGAATATCTGCAGGAGATGAGTATCCGTATGGCGGGAACGATCGCTGAGTATTTTCTGCAACATAAGGTATCGGTGGAACTTGTATCAAATGGGATTGACTGCATGACTGGTGCGTGTGAGCGGGTGGAAGTCGGCATGTCGATGGAGCATGGTGAAACGATCGACAAATATCTGGCACGCATCAAAGAAAATGCAGGAATCGATGCATTTATGCAGATGGTAGATACCGAGATACAGCAGATGGAAGAGCCGATAACGTATGTGATTATTTCTCCTTATTACAAAGAAGATCTGCTTTTGAAGCTTGATTATATGCATAAAAAGCACCCGGAGCTGCACATGGTAGTTCCGTATTATGACATTCAGGATAAGACTGGATGGCGTGGCTATATGCAGGGCGTGGAGGTGAAGTGGAATGAAATCTAAACTGTTACAGGTCACGAAGCTTTTGCACCTTCTATATGAATGGCTTTGCTGCAGTCTGTGCTTTGCCTTTTTTGAAGTTGTGCTTTTGAAACAGGATGTACATTACTTTCTGCTTCCAATCACGGGTGCAATGTTTGTGTATTCGTATATTCTGAGGGAGAAGGCACAGCATTATTTGTGGTTGTTTGTCGGGCATGTGGCGTTGCGGCTGCCGATGCTTTTGCTGCCGGTATCGATGGAGACTCAGTGGTTTTATTTCCTGATTCCTTGTTATCTGTTCTCGGCATCTGTAAAAAGCACATGGAAAAATAAAAGGAAGCAGATGGATGAACTTCCGTGGCCATCCTTTTTGCTGTGCCTGATCGTGTACCTTGTGAGTGGGCATCTCGGTGTGCAGGGACTTCGGATCTATGCTTATGTGACAGCATTGATTCTGCTTTTTCTGTATCTGGCGCTGGTGTACACGGATGGAATGGAAAATTATCTGGACGCGACCAGCCATGTATCGGGAATCCCGATCCGGCAGATACTGTCTGTAAATACGATCATGGTCGGTGCAATCATTCTCTGTCTGACGATTGGACTCGTGCTTGGCGAAGTGTTTGATTTCCGCAGAGTGATCGCGCTGATCGGGCAGGCGATACTGGCAGTGGTTCGTGTGATCGCGATGGTGATCGGACTTTTCTATCACTATATAAGTTTCTGGTTCCGTGGTGGAGAGGCAGAGACAAGTGAACACCAGCAGTTTGATGATGGCGATGTGCCGTCGGGTATTCGTTCCGTCGGACAGACACTGGAGCCGGTGCTCTATGTCGGATTGATCTGTCTGGGACTGTTTATCGCGTATAAAGTGCTGGTCCGGTTTGTCCGGTTCCTGATGGCAAGGCGTAATATCTCGACCGATCAGGTGGAACTGGTTGTAGTAAAAAAGAAGAAAGAGGAACAGCGGACGCATGCAGATGAAAAACGACGGTTTTTATCACGCAGACAGCGGGCAAGACGATGCTACAAGGACTGCATTGAACGCTATCGCTACGATATTGCACTGGAACAGTCGAAAACCGGGCGGGAGATTGAGACGGAATTAAATGAACAGTCGCTCGCGGATGTGACGGAGCTGACGCGCTGTTATGAGGACATCCGATATGGAGACGCGGAGGTAGACCGGGCATTGCTGCAGAAGATGCGCCGGTTATCCAGCCGGTAGAATCGGACGAGTTTTGACAGAATGTGGCATAAAATGGATTGAATAATCGGAGTGCTTATGCTAGAATTAAAGTAACTTTGTTACGAGACTTTTAGAGTCGGATATGGGAGGACAAAAAACATGAAGAAAGTGGCTTATATTGCATCGGAATGCGTACCGTTTATCAAGACTGGCGGACTTGCAGACGTTGTTGGTACATTGCCGAGAATCTTTGATAAAAAGGAGTATGACGTGCGTGTCATCATTCCGAATTATATGTGTCTGCCGGCAAAATTCAAGGAGAAGATGCGTTATCTGACGCATTTCCATATGGATATTGGCTGGAAGCAGCAGTATGTCGGGGTTATGTATCTGGAATATGAAGGGGTTCCGGTATACTTTATTGACAATGAGTATTATTTCAATGGTTTCAATATATACAGTGACGATATGAAATGGGATATCGAGAAGTTCTGCTATTTTAGCAAGGCAGCACTTTCCATCCTGCCAAGTATCGGATTCCAGCCGGATATCGTACACTGCCATGACTGGCAGGCAGGACTGGTTCCGGTATACTTGAAGACATTGTTTGCAGACAATCCATTTTACAGTGGTATGAAGTCAATCATGACGATCCACAACCTGCAGTTCCAGGGAAGATGGGATATCAAGACCGTACAGGAGTATTCCGGACTGCCAGATTATTTGTTTACACCGGATAAGCTGGAGATTGACAAGGATGCAAGTATGCTCAAGGGTGGACTTGTTTATGCAGATAAGATTACAACGGTATCGAATACGTATGCACAGGAGATTCAGACGCCTTATTATGGTGAAGGATTAGACGGTTTGCTCCGCGCGAGAAACCAGAGCCTGTGGGGCATTGTAAATGGTATCGATTACAAGGATTACGATCCGGCTACAGATAAGAAGATCTATAAGAATTACACATTGAAGAATTTCCGCAAGAACAAAGTGGCAAACAAGCTTGCACTGCAGAAGGAACTTGGACTTCCGGAAGATAAGAATGCTTATATGATCGGTATTATCTCCAGACTGACAGATCAGAAGGGCTTAGATCTCGTTGACCGTGTCATGAACGATATCTGTACCGATGGTACACAGTTTGTTGTGCTTGGTACCGGTAACCGGAAATATGAAGATATGTTCCGGTACTATCAGGGCATTCATCCGGCAAAGGTATCTGCGAATATTTATTATTCGGACGAATTGTCACACAAGATGTATGCAGCGTGTGATGCAATGCTGGTTCCATCCCGCTTCGAGCCATGTGGACTGACACAGCTGATGGCACTTCGTTATGGTACACTGCCTATCGTAAGAGAGACGGGCGGACTGAAGGATACGGTTATTCCATACAATGAATTCGAGGGAAGCGGAACCGGATTCTCATTCGCAAACTATAACGCACATGAGTTACTGAATACGATCAACTACTCAAAGCAGGTATACTTCGACAAGAAGAATGCCTGGGAATGTATGCAGGAATGTGCGATGCAGCAGAACTACAGCTGGTCTAATTCCGCAGAGATCTATCAGAGACTGTACGAACAAGTATAAGAAGTATCATATAAAAAGAAAGCGATTTGATTTTCATCGAATCGCTTTCTTTTTTATGATGATTGTGAAACAGAGAAACATCTATCGGATTCTGTTTGACTTGCGTATTACTTGTCTTTTCCCTTCAGAGCTTTCTCCGCGAAAGCTGCCTCATCAATGATCTCTTCCGGCTCAATGCCGGCCTTTAACTTCTCAATCTCATCAATTGTGAGTCCGGACATAAGAGCTACTTCATCTATGGAAATATCCACCTTCAACATGCGCGTTGCAAGGTCGTATTTCGCTTTTGTTGTCTTATTCATAAGGTTAACTCCCTTCAAAAAATATAACTATATTATTATAAATTTTTCAGATATTCCTCGTTGATGGCGAGCACCTGCTTCATTGCTTCCTCACCCGGTGCACCAATCGTATTTCGCTTGCTGACGCAAGTCTTCAGGCTGATTGCATCGTAGATGTCGTCCTCGAATACCGGGCTGATTGCCTTATACTCGCCGATGGACATATCAAGCAGGGATTTATCATGCTCGATGCAGTAGAGTACAAGCTGACCAACGATACCATGTGCATCACGGAACGGAACACCGTGATTAACCAGATAATCAGCCGCATCGGTAGCATTTGTAAATCCGTTCATGGCACTTTTCTCCATGACAGGCTTGTTTAACTTCATTGTAGAGATCATACCTGTGAACAAAGCGATACATCCTTTGACCGTGTCGATTGCATCGAAGGTAAGCTCCTTGTCCTCCTGCATATCCTTATTATATGCAAGTGGGATGCCCTTCATCGTTGTGAGAATGGACATCAGTGCGCCGTATACACGCCCGGTCTTACCGCGGACAAGCTCGGCGATATCCGGATTCTTCTTCTGTGGCATGATCGAACTTCCGGTGCTGTATGCATCATCTAATTCTACAAACTGGTATTCGTTGGAATTCCAGATGATGATCTCCTCAGAGAAACGGGACAGATGCATCATGATCGTAGAGAATGCGGAAAGCATCTCTATCACGTAGTCACGATCGGATACGGAGTCCATACTGTTTAAGGTTGGACCGGCAAAATCCAGAAGACTGGCAGTCAGGTTACGATCCAGCGGATATGTCGTTCCGGCCAGTGCACCTGCACCAAGCGGACAATAGTTCATACGTGTATAGATATCGTTCATACGGCTGTAATCACGTTTGAACATCTCCATATATGCACCGACATGGTGTGCAAATGTGACAGGCTGTGCTTTCTGCAGATGTGTAAAGCCCGGCATATAGGTATCTACATTTTCCTTCATCAGGATATGCAGCTCTTTCATCAGCGATACGAGCAGCTTCTTAACTTCGAGAATTTCATCGCGTACATACAGACGCATGTCGAGAGCTACCTGATCGTTTCTTGAACGTCCGGTGTGAAGCTTCTTACCGACATCACCAATCCGGTCAATCAGGTTCGCTTCGACGAAGCTGTGAATATCTTCATATTTTGAAGAAATCTCCAGAGTTCCATTTTCTACATCGGCAAGGATGCCGTTTAAGCCATCGATAATCTGGTCGCGTTCTGCATCTGTCAGGATACCGCTTGCTGCAAGCATTGTTACATGTGCGATGCTGCCGCGGATGTCCTGCTTGTAGAACTTCTGATCGAAACTGATCGATGCATTAAAATTATATACTAACTGGTCTGTCTCCTTTGTGAAACGACCGCCCCATAACTGTGCCATAATCTACCTCACTTTATCTTCTGTAAATAATTTGCGTTGTGCTAAGGCATATAACAAGGGATTGATTTGTATCGTATATAATGTATCGCACCTAAGAAGTAATAAGGTGTTCTGATATCAGAGATTCCATATTGACGCAACCGCTGTCAATTCGCCATCCGTGGCTCAGTGACAGCTTGCCTGAACATCGTGTTCAGGCATTGCTGATGTGAACAGAACACCAATTACTTCTAAGATGCGAACATATCATATACTACACAAATGAATCCCTTGCCATATGCCAAAGACATTGTAAATATTTACAGATATTTAATGTTTGAAATATAATATACAACAAATCCCAAGAACCGACAAGACAAACGCGAAAAAAGGTTGCGATTTATCATTATATACATTAGAATGATTTACATAATTATAGACATATATAAGACAAGTGCGAAACAGGGAGAATAAAGTGTATCATATATTTCAATCTGGTTTTAATACATTGTATATCGAATGAATAAGATTGAAATATATGTTCGCAGTATAAATGTTTCGCAGTTGTCTGGGATAAGGAGATAAATATGAACACAATTCTTGCAAATATAATCGCAACCGGCGACAGTGGCAAACCACTTCTGGTAGCCATCTGCCTGATTGTCTCCATCGTATTGATGGTCGTTCTGATCATGGTAGGCAAAGGTGGAAATGGAGAAGACGATGAGTCAGATGAGGAAGAAAAAGACAGGAGTAAGCATTAAATGGAGCAGAAAAAAGGGAAAATGCATATTATCCTTCCAGTGCTTGTGGTGGCTGTGATCCTTGTGTTTTATTTTTTCAACTTCCGCATCGGTTCCTATCTGCATCCAGATGAGACCGCATACAGCATGGAAGAATTAACACAATTGGTAACTGAACAGATCAACGATGGTAAGACGACAGGCAATTTCTATGTATCCGGAATTTCGGAGAGTGATATCGGGAATATCAACGAGAATCTGTGCAGCATGAACGGCATGGTCGACCAGTATATGGTGACAGAAAAAAGCAGGGATGGCATGCGGATTCAGTTTCGGTATGAGATCTCGGACAATTATTATGTATGGCAGAAATATGTAAATGGCACGGCGATTCCATCCGAGCATGCACTTGCTTATAAGCTGTATGATAAAGTGGAAGATGTGTTGAAGCAGATCATCAAGCCGGATATGACAGATTATGAAAAGGAACTTGCCATTCATGATTATATTGTGGTGCATTGCCAGTATGGGTATGTGGAATCTTCCAAGGATTATGCGTACCGGGCATATGGTGCTCTGGTGCAGAACAAGGCTGTGTGCAATGGATATGCTGAGGCGATGGCACTGCTTATGACATGCGTTGGAATCGAAAACCAGATCGTAACCGGAACGGCGGATAATGAGCTACATGCATGGAATCAGGTGTGCCTGGATGGAAACTGGTATCAGGTCGATGCCACATGGGACGATCCTTTGCCGGATCGCGGTGTATTTGCTGGACATGAGTATTTCAATGTGACGGATGAGATCATGGATGAACGGCATGACTGGAAGCAGGATGCATTTCCGGCGTGTGACAGCACCGATTATAATTATTACGAGCAAAATGATCTGATCTGTGACAGCGATGCGTTCCGTACACTGCTCAAGGATCAGGCATTGCGCAACAGCACGGGGACAATTGAGGTTGTCGTGACCGATTATACGACCGATTTTGATTATTCCTTTATGCAGGATGTGAGTGCGGTGCAGTATTTTCAGTACACAGAAGAGCCTTACGGCGCGTATGAACTGGTAACGGTATATTTAAATCAGAGGTAGAAGATGGAAATCGTTGAGATAGAAGAAAAAGCAGAATATATAAAAGAGTTGTTTGAAAAGGAGAAATACGACAGCTTTTATCTGTATGAGGCGCGGGTGAAAACGAAACTTGATTATTATGTAAATGGCAGACTGAACCGTGAGTATTTTGATACGGAGGCACAGGCAGATCTGCCGGAATATATTGAATGGAAGGATATCAAGGCGACCGTGTATGCGTATCTGAAAGGGGAACGGCTGCCGATCGGCTTTAAGATCATTTTGATGTTCAATCGCGAGAATATCAGCCGTTTGTTGGAAATGAACAATCTGCCGGTCAAAGAGGAGGATGTGAGCGCGTTGTTTATGAACGTGGTTTATGAGCATGAAACGCTGTCTGTGACAACTGGAACATCTCTGAAGATATTTACGATGGATAAAACATTGGAGCATATCTGGGACGATACGATCAAGAAATATTATATTTAAAGTAGAATTATTAGCACTCAATAAAAATGAGTGCTAATTTTTTCTTGACATTCAAATTTCCAAGTATTATTATCTTATTTATGAAATATACATTCGTAAAATGAAGTCTGCAGGAAAGGACAGCAGACTTGTATTGGTTTTAGGAGGTAATAAGACATGGAACGACAGGGTAATTTATCAATTAACAGTGACAACATTTTTCCGATTATTAAGAAATGGCTTTATTCCGATCAGGATATTTTCATTCGAGAGCTGATTTCCAACGGCTGTGATGCAATCACAAAATTAAAGAAGCTTGCCGTGATGGGAGATTATGAGGAAGTTGAAGGCGAGGAGTACAAGATTGAGGTGTACGCGTCTGCCAAGGATAAGACTTTGACATTCGTCGATAACGGTCTTGGTATGACCGAGGAAGAGGTTGACAAATACATCAACCAGATCGCATTTTCCGGTGCGACGGACTTCATCAACAAGTACAAGGACAAGGCTGGCGATGAGCAGATCATCGGACATTTTGGACTTGGTTTTTATTCCGCATTTATGGTTGCCGATAAGGTAACGATCGAGACATGTTCCTACAAGGAAGGTGCAAAGCCGGTATACTGGGAGTGCGACGGCGGAACGAATTATACGATGAGTGAGAGCGACGACGATATCCGTGGTACAGCCATTACATTGTATCTGAATGAGGATTGCCTGGAGTATGCAAATGAGTACCGTGTAAAGGAAGTTATCCAGAAGTATTGTGCATTTATGCCATACAACATCTACTTTATCAATGAGGATAAGGAAGAGGAAGAAGCTGCCAAGAAGGAAGCTGAGAAGAAGGAAAAGGACAAGGTGATCGAGGTCGATACGACACAGGAAGATGAGCTTGTCGGCGATGCACCGAAGAAGGATGAGGCAGAAGAGAAGAAAGAGGATGCCACAGAGGAAAAGAAAGAAGAGAGAAAACCGTTAAATGATACGAATCCTCTCTGGATGCGCAATCCGAAGGATTGTACGGACGAGCAGTACATTGATTTCTATCAGCATGTATTCTTGGACTTCAAGAAGCCGCTCTTCTGGATCCACCTGAATATGGACTATCCATTTAACTTAAAGGGTATTTTGTACTTCCCGAAGATCAATACACAGTATGACCAGTTGGAAGGTACGATTAAGTTATATAACAATCAGGTATTTATCGCAGATAACATCAAGGAAGTTATTCCAGAGTTTTTGCTTCTGCTGAAGGGTGTCATTGATTGTCCGGATCTGCCGCTGAACGTATCCCGTTCCGCACTGCAGAACGATGGTTTTGTCAAGAAGATCTCAGATTACATCACGAAGAAGGTCGCTGATAAGCTGACTGGCATGTACAAAAACAACAAGGAAGATTACGAGAAGTATTGGGATGACTTAAGCCCATTCATCAAGTTTGGCTGCCTGAAGGATGAGAAGTTCTGTGACAAGATGACAGACTACATGCTCTTCAAGGATATCAACGGCAAGTATATTACACTTCCGGAGTACCTCGAAGAGGGCAAGGAGAAATACGAGAACAAGGTATTCTATATCTCCGATGAAGTGGCACAGTCCCAGTACATCAACATGTTCAAGGAAGAGGGCATGAATGCGGTTTATCTGACACACAACATTGATAACCCATACATCACACACCTGGAAGGTAAGAATGAAAATGTGAAGTTCCTGCGTATCGATGCAGACCTTGCCGATAACTTTGTCGGTGAGAAGCTGACGGAAGAGCAGACGAAGGAATATACCGATAAGCTTTCTGAGGCATTCAAGAAAGCAACTGGAAATGACAAGCTTGTAGTCAAGGTTGAGAGCATGAAGAATGAGAATGTATCTTCTGTCCTGACGGTTTCCGAGGAGTCACGTCGTATGATGGAAATGATGCGTGTCTACAATATGGGCGGCATGGATCCGAACATGTTTGGAGCAGGCGAGGCAGAGACACTTGTTTTAAATGCAAACAACAAGCTTGTAAAATACATCTTAGATAATCCAGAGGGTGAGTACAAGGATATGATCTGCAACCAGCTTTATGATTTAGCTGTTCTTGCCAACAAGCCGCTCTCTGCTGAGAAGATGACAGCATTTGTAAAACGAAGCAACGATCTGCTTGGATTGTTGATCTAATATAATCACATAAGGTGGTCAAAATGCATGTCAGATGTAAATATGCATAGTAGATTCATTCGTAATATAACATATTGTGACTAAGAAGTAATATTCGTGTTCTGGGATATATGTATTACCGTACGCAACCGCTGCCAATTCGCCATCCATGGCTCAGTGGCAACTTGCGAAAACATCGTGTTTTCGCATTGCTGATATTCACAGAACACGAATTACTTCTAAGTCACAAATGTATCATATTACTTCATGAATCTATATGCGCATTTACATTGACATGCATTTTTGATATTATGTGATTGCAATTTTAGAAAGTAGCTTACGAAACGGACTATGATTTGCTTTTATGTGTCTGCATCGTTGTCTGACAATATAAATATGTTTGGAATTTAGAAGTTCTTGATGTTCTGTAAATAAACAGCAATGTTTGAACACGATGTTCAAACAAACCGCCACTGAGCCATGGATGGCGAATTGGCGGTGGTTGCGTGCGTTGTTTAGCTTGTGAATCAGAACATCTTAGAACTTCTTAATTTCAATACATCTTATATAGTCAGACAACGATGCAGACATATATGCAAATCATAGTGTGTTTCGTGATTATTGATCGTGATTATTGAAATGAAAAGGAGTAAGAAAATGGCATTTGACGGAGTAACCGTGTCTGCAATCGTCAGCGAATTAAAGAAGAATCTGACAGGCGGACGTATCTATAAAATATATCAGCCGGAAGTGGATGAGCTGTGTCTGGTCGTAAAAAACCGGACAGAACAGGGCAACACAACCAGTCGTCTGGTGATCTCTGCAGATGCCAGTCTGCCTCTTATTTATCTGACGGGGCAGATAAAGGAGAACCCGTCGACAGCCCCGAATTTTTGTATGCTGCTACGGAAGCATATTGGAAATGCACGCATTTTATCCGTGACACAGCCGAACTTTGAGCGAATTGTAGAGATGCAGTTAGAACACCTTGATGAAATGGGTGATCTTTGCCAGAAGAAGCTGATCGTCGAGATCATGGGAAAACACAGCAACATCATCTTCACGGATGCGGATGGTACGATCATTGACAGCATCAAGCATATTTCCCATCAAGTAAGTTCGGTGCGGGAAGTGCTGCCGGGAAGAACGTATGTATATCCTCCGGCACAGGAAAAGGAAAATCCGCTCGACATTGATATCAATTATTTTATGAATCATGTCCTGCGCAAGCCGGTATCGGTGACGAAGGCAATCTATACATCGCTGACAGGATTATCACCGGTGATCGCAAATGAGATCTGTTACCGGGCTGGTGTCGATGGCGGCATGAGTACGGCTGGACTCTCGATGCAGGAGCAGGAGGATTTGTATGCAGCGTTTGATGCGATGCGTACAAGTATAAAAGAAGAACAGTTTGCACCGTGTATTGCATATCAGGGGTATGCACCGAAGGAATTTGCGGCGTGTACACTGACGATGTACGGAGAGGAAGCAGACAACCTTCCCAAGAAGGATGTGGATGGACTGAAAGTATTTCCGTCGATGTCTCCGGTCATTGAAGAATACTATCAGGCAAAAAGTGTGGTAACGCGCATCCGGCAGCGGTCGACGGATCTTCGTAAGATTGTGAACAACGCGATTGAGCGGACGGCGAAGAAATACGATCTGCAGCGGTCACAGCTAAAGGATACAGAGAAACGGGATAAATACAAGGTCTATGGTGAATTGCTGACTGCCTATGGATATTCTTGTAAACCGGGCGATAAAGAAATCACCTGCGAGAACTACTATGATAGCAGTATGCTTACGATTCCGCTTGATCCAGAGCAGTCGGCGATGGAAAATGCAAAGCGGTATTTCAACAAATATAATAAACTGAAGCGTACCTATGAGGCGCTGATGGAGCTTACCGTAGAGTCGAAAGAGGAACTTGATTATCTGCTTTCTGTGCAGAATTCGCTGGAGATTGCGAAGACAGAAAATGATCTGCAGGAGATCAAGCAGGAGCTTGTGGAAAGTGGCTATGTGCGCGGCAGATTCGATCGGAACAAGCAGAAGAAACAGGTGAAGGCAAAGCCACTGCATTATATATCCAGTGATGGCTACCATATGTATGTCGGAAAGAATAATTTCCAGAATGAGGAGCTGACATTTAAGTTTGCAGAGGGCAATGATCTGTGGTTTCATGCCAAACAGATGCCGGGTTCCCATGTGATCGTCAAGACGAACGGTGAGACAGAGATTCCAGACCGTACCTACGAGGAGGCAGCGAGACTGGCGGCATATTACTCAACCGGCAAAGAAGCACCGAAGGTGGAGATTGACTATACGACGAAGAAAAATCTGAAGAAACCGCCGAAAGCAAAGCCGGGTTTTGTAATCTATCATACGAATTATTCGATGAGTATCGAGCCGGATATCCACGGGATTGCAGAAGCTTAAAACGTGAAATTAAACATCAAAACACCTTGATTTTTAGGGGTGCCTATACTATAATAATGTAGATTATCGTTCATGGATAAGATAGAAACGATAATCTGCATTATTTTTATGTGTGCATAAATGCGCAGGGAGAAACGATTGCCGCAAGGCAACCGACGTATATAGGAGACTATCGTGATAAAAAGTATGACAGGCTTCGGAAGAGGCGAACAGGTAAATGACGATCGTAAGATCGTGGTAGAGATCAAGGCGGTGAATCATAGATTCTGTGATATGAATGTGAAGCTGCCAAAGAAGCTGAATTATTTTGAGACAGATATCAGAACCTGCCTGAAAGAGTACATTCAGCGAGGAAAAGTAGATGTATTTATCACATACGAAGATTATACAAAGTCCAATGTATGTGTAAAATATAATAAGGAAATTGCAACCGAATATGTAAATTATCTGAACAGTATGGTGGATGATTTTGGTTTGCAGTCAGATGTGAAGCCGTCTGTGATCGGCAGATTCCCAGAGGTGTTTACATTGGAGGAGCAGTCTGTGGATGAGAATGAGATATGGTCTCATTTGGAGGGTGTTGTGCGGGAAGCAGCCGAGAAATTTGTGGAATCCCGTGTCCGTGAAGGTGAGAACCTGAAGAAAGACTTGCTTGCCAAGCTTTCTGCGATGTCAGACATTGTGGCTTATATCGAGGAGAAATCCCCACAGATCATCGAGGACTATAAGGCGAGATTGATCGAGAAGGTGGATGAACTTGCAATCAATACGCAGATCGATGATCAGCGTATTGCAGCCGAGGTTACAATGTATGCGGATAAGGTCTGTGTGGACGAAGAGGTTGTACGTCTCAGAAGTCATATTGACAGTACAATCAAAATCCTGACCGAGGGTGGTGCCGTTGGCCGGAAGCTTGATTTCATCGTACAGGAGATGAACCGGGAAGCAAACACGATTCTTTCCAAGGCAAATTCCCTGATCATTTCCGATAAGGGAATCGACCTGAAGACAGAGATCGAGAAGGTTCGTGAACAGATACAGAATATAGAGTAGGGGGAACCAGATAGATTATGGCAAAGAAAGGTTCTTTGATCGTTATTTCCGGATTCTCCGGTGTTGGTAAAGGTACCGTGGTAAAGAAGATGGTTGCCGAGTATGGTTACAGCCTGTCGGTTTCTGCGACAACACGTGCACCGCGGGAAGGCGAAGTAGACGGAAGAGAATATTATTTCAAATCCGTGGATGAATTTCGGAATCTGATTGATTATAATGGATTTATTGAGTGGGCACAGTATGTGGAGAACTACTATGGAACCCCAAGAAAATTTGTAGAAGATGAGATGGCGAAGGGGCATGATGTGATCTTAGAGATCGAAGTGCAGGGCGCGATGAATGTTCGGGAACAGTATCCGGATGCGATTCTTATCTTTATCACAGCACCGAGCGCGAAGGGACTCCGGGAGCGTCTGGCAGGACGTGGCACCGAGAGCGAGGAAGTCATCGACAAACGCATGCAACGTGCAGTGGAGGAGTCCGAGGATATGCAGCAATACGACTATATCGTTGTCAACGACGATTTAGATACATGTGTACACAGCGTACACTCGATTATTGTCGGCAGAAAATGTCTGCGCGAGAATAATCTGGAATTTATAGAAGAGATTAAAAACGAGCTGAAAGCTTTATAGGAAGGGAGATATAGACAATGATACATCCATCTTACACGGAATTAATGGAAGTGATTAACAGCGACGTAGAACCAGGTGAACAGCCGGTTGTTCAGAGTCGTTATTCTGTGGTTATGGCGACTGCAAAGAGAGCCAGACAGATCATCGATGGCGCAGAGCCATTGGTAAAATCCGAGAGTGGCAATCCACTTTCTACCGCAGTCAAGGAGCTGTATAGCGGAAAAGTTAAGATTGTCGGAGATGACGAGTAAAGAAACCCGAAAGGTTCAAAAAGGCTGCAGAACAAATGCTGTAGCCTTATTTACTTTTCACTTCTATTCTTTTAGGGAGGACAGCGTATGAAATTATTAGAAGTATTACAGGGACTGGATTATGAGGTTTTGAAGGGAAACACAGATACAGAGATCCGGGAGATCCAGAACGATTCGCGAAAGGTACAGCCGGGAGATCTGTTTTTCTGTATCTCTGGTGCGGTATCAGATGGACATACATATGCAGAGGATGTGGCTGCGAAGGGTGCAGCCGTGATCGTCGTGGAAAAGCCGGTAAATGTGCCAGACACCGTGACGGTGATCCGTGTGAAGAGTACCCGGTATGCGATGGGTAAGATCAGTTCCGCGTTTTATGGAAATCCTTCTGAGAAGCTGACGGTCATTGGACTGACCGGAACCAAAGGAAAGACGACAACGACCTATATGATCCGTGAGATGCTGGAACGCTCCGGGATTAAAACCGGCTTGATCGGTACGATTGAAATTATAGATGGAAGTCAGAAGATTCATGCGGACAACACAACACCAGAGTCGATGATCTTGCATAAATATTTAAAGAATATGGTGGAAAATGGCTGCAAGGCTGTCGTGATGGAGGTTTCTTCGCAGGGATTGATGTTAGATCGTGTAGCGGGTGTGGATTTTGATTATGGTATCTTCACAAATCTGTCGAAGGATCATATCGGTCCAAATGAACACGCAAGTTTTGAGGAATACCGAGACTGGAAAGCAAAGCTGTTTACACTCTGCAAGACTGGTATTTTCAATGTGGACGATGCAAATGCAGCGTACATGATGGAGCATGCAACCTGTGAGAAATTAACCTACGGGGAATGTGCAGATGCGGATTACCGGGCAAAAGACATCGAATTATACAGAGAAAAAGGTGTGCTTGGAATCCAGTATGCATTGTGCGGAAAACTGGATGCAAAGATTGTGGTAGACCTGCCGGGAGAGTTCTCCGTGCATAATTCTCTGGCAGCAGTCGCAGTGGCAGATCAGATGCAGGTTGGTATTACAGATATTCAGAATATATTGAAGGAAGCAAAGGCACGCGGACGTGTGGAGATGATTCCAATCTCCGATTCATTTACGCTGATGATCGATTATGCGCACAATGCAATGGCGCTTGAAAGTCTGCTTACAGCGCTTCGAGCCTACAATCCGAAACGTCTGGTGACCTTGTTTGGATGTGGCGGAAACCGTTCCAGAGACCGTCGGTTTGAGATGGGCGAAGTATCAGGGAAAATGTCTGATTTTACGATTATTACAAGCGATAACCCAAGAGATGAGGAACCGCTTGCAATTATCGCAGATATCGAAACCGGAATGAAGAAAACGGATGGGGAATACGTGAAGATCACAGATCGGAAGGAAGCAATCCGTTATGCAATCCTGCATGCGAAAGAGGGCGATGTCATCGTCCTTGCAGGAAAGGGACATGAAGACTATCAGGAGATTCATGGTGTGAAACATCACATGGATGAACGGGATCTGATTCGTGAGATTTTGGAGGAAGAGGATGTCACAAACATATGCGGATATAATAATCGATATTTCGCATAGTGCGATCGACCGGGTGTTTCAATACCGGATCGGAGATGCATGGAAAGAGCAGGTACAGGTCGGAAGTCTGGTGACGGTTCCGTTTGGAAAAGGAAATGCGCACCGGCACGGTTATGTGATTGGTATCACACAGACTCCATCCTACGAACCGGATAAGATCAAAGAGATCGTCGATGTGCCGCAGAAAGGACTTCCAATCGAGGGAAAGCTGATCCAGCTTGCTGCATGGATGCGGGAGACATATGGGACAACGATGAATCAGGCGTTGCAGACAGTCATGCCAGTGAAACAGACGGTGCGAAAGACTGCGCAGAAGGTGGAGGAGACAACTTTGCCGGATACAAACTGGGAGTTTGTGACACTGAATGATGAGCAGCAGGCGCTGGTCGATGCATTTGCGGAAGATATACAGGCAGGAGAGCGGCATACATATCTGCTGCACGGTGTAACCGGAAGTGGGAAGACAGAGGTCTATATCCAGTGCATCAAGGAAGTGATCCGGGAGGGCGGTCAGGCGATTGTGCTGATTCCGGAGATTTCGCTGACGTATCAGACACTGGCGCGGTTCCGAAAACATTTTGGCACGCGTGTGGCATTTGTCAATTCCAAGCAGAGCAAGGGTGAGAAATACGAGCAGTTCCGCAAGGCGAAGGAAGGGGAAGTCGATGTTGTGATCGGTCCCCGCTCGGCACTTTTTACGCCATTTCCGAATCTGAAGCTGCTAGTAATGGATGAGGAGCATGATCCGGCATTTAAGAGTGATCAGGCACCGCGGTATCATGCAAGAGACGTGGCAATCAAGCGTGCAGAGCTGGAAGAAGCCAGTGTCATTCTCGGTTCGGCGACCCCGAGTATCGAGAGCTATGCGCGGGCAGAAGCCGGACAATACCGGTTATGGGAATTAAAAGAACGCCCCGATGGTGTGCAGGCACAGAAAATCGAGGTTGTGGATCTGCGCGAGGAGCTCCGACGGGGAAACCGGAGTATCATCAGCCGGAGTCTCTATGAGAAGATACAGGAGCGGCTTGAGAGAAAAGAGCAGATGATGCTTTTTATCAACCGCCGGGGATTTAACAGCTTTGTATCGTGCCGGGCATGTGGTGAGGCAATCAAATGTCCAAGATGTGATGTGGCGTTAACGTATCATCAGCAGACAATACAGGCACAGAGACAACTGGTGTGTCATTACTGTGGCTATACGACAGCGATGCCAAAGCAGTGTCCGTCCTGTAAATCGAATATGATCGCCGGATTTGGAACCGGTACAGAGAAGGTTGAAGAGGAAATAAAAAAACTGTTCCCTGCGATTAAGACCTTGCGGATGGATCGGGATACAACGATGCGGAAGGACGCAGGTGCCAGAATTCTGAAGCAGTTTGCGGAAGGAAAGGCAGATATGCTGATCGGCACGCAGATGATCGTCAAGGGACATGATTACAGCAATGTGACGTTGGTTGGCGTGATCCTGGCGGATTTATCCTTATACGCAAATGACTACCGTGCAGGAGAACGTACTTTTGATCTTCTGACGCAGGCAGCCGGACGTGCCGGTCGAGGCGAAAAAGAAGGAGCGGTCGTGATACAGACCTATCAGCCGGAGCATTATGCGATTGCGGCAGCTGCCAGTCAGGATTACAAAGCATTTTACGAAATGGAGATGGCATACAGGCGGATGCTTCGTTATCCACCGGTTTATGATATGCTGCAGATTCTGCTGACTGGAGAATCTAAAGGAAAAGTAGAAAGCTATGCCGGGATTTTATGCCGGGATTTAAAGGAAAAGACAAAGACATTACAATATACGCAGACAAGGATCATCGGACCGGGAGAAGCGGCGATTGGAAAGATCAACGATGAATACCGTTATGTGATCTATATCAAGGCACCGGGTCTTGGCGCAATCACGACGCTGCGTGACTATATTGACACATGCGGCTGCGAAGGCGTGACGATTAGCGTGGATATGAACCCGATGACGGTTTGTTAAGAAAAATATGGTTTTAAATTATAATATAAATGGAGGGCAATATGGCAACGAGAAAGATACGTTTAGATGGTGATGATGTATTGAGAAAGGTCTGCAAACCGATTGAGAAGATGACACCACGGTTGCAGACATTGATCGATGATATGTATGAGACGATGTATGAGGCAAATGGTGTGGGACTGGCGGCACCACAGGTTGGTATATTAAAGCGCATTGTCGTGATCGATATCGGAGATGATAATGCCTATACATTGATCAATCCAAAGATTATCGAGGCGGACGGCGAACAGACAGGCGAGGAAGGCTGCCTGAGTCTGCCGGGTCTGCAGGGCACCGTGACAAGACCAAATCATGTAATCTGTGAAGCATATGACGAGGATATGCAGCTTCGGCAGATCGAGGGCGAAGGATTACTGGCACGTGCAATCTGTCATGAGTTAGATCATCTCGATGGAATTCTGTACAAGGACAAGGTAGAGGATGGACTTTACAAAGTAGAGCCAGTTGAGCCGGAAGAGTAACCAGAAATCGTAAGTGCAACAGGGTAGAACATGGAGGTAGAGCATGAGAATCATATATATGGGAACGCCGGAGTTTGCAGCGATTGCGCTTTCGGCAATCGTGAAAGAACATGAGGTGGTTGCGGTTGTGACACAGCCGGACAAACCACAGGGACGAAACCGCAAGCTGGTACCAACACCAGTCAAGGTGAAAGCACAGGAATATGAGATTCCCGTCTATCAGCCGGAGAAGGTGCGCGAGGCAGAGATGGTAGAAACGCTTCGGTCATACAAGCCGGATGCAATCGTGGTGGCTGCGTATGGACAGATTCTGCCGGAGAGCATTTTATCGATTCCGCCGTATGGCTGTATCAACATTCATGCGTCACTGCTTCCGAAATACCGTGGCGCAGCACCAATTGAGCGTGCAATCATCGACGGAGAGACGGTAACTGGTGTCACAACGATGTATATGGAAAAAGGGCTTGATACCGGAGACATGATCGACAAGGTGGAGGTTGCGATCACACCGGAAGATACTGGAGCCACGCTGCATGACAAGCTTGCCGAGGCTGGAGCAGCTTTGATTTTGGAGACACTCACCAAACTGGAAAATCATACAGCAACACGGACGAAACAGGATGATGCACAGAGTTGTTATGCATCAATGCTTTCCAAAGAAATGGGGCGGATGGATTTTGCGAAGTCCGCAGAGGAACTGGAACGTCTGATCCGGGGACTCAATCCGTGGCCGTGTGCATATACAGAGATAGACGGCAAGAATGTGAAGATCTACAAAGCAAAGGTCATCGCAATGGACGATGCATATAAGACGCAGGCACAGGGAAAGGTGGAACAGACACTGACCTTTGCGCCGGGCGAAATCGTGGAGGTTGCAAAGAAGTATTTTGTGATCGCGTGTGGCACGGATGCCTTGCAGATCCAGAAACTGCAGCCGGAGGGTAAGAAGCCGATGGATACCGTAGCTTATTTAAATGGCAATCCGCTTAAGGCAGGGATGACTGTAAATTGGAAATAAAGAGGAGAAACACATGGATACAAGAGACGTGGCTTTGACTGTATTATTGGATATAGAGACTAATCAGACATTTTCGAATATTGCACTTGGAAATGCACTTCGTAAAAACCAGTTTACGGACAAGGTAGAACGCGCTTTTTTATCCAGACTGGTGGAGGGTGTCACAGAGACAAAGCTGCGGCTGGACTATGTGATCGACCAGTATTCAAAGACGAAGATAAAAAAGTGTAAGCCGGTGATCGCCTGTCTGCTCCGGATGGGCTGTTACCAGATTCTTTTTATGGACAGCGTACCGGATTCTGCCGCGTGCAATGAATGCGTGAAGCTTGCGAAAAAACATGGCTTTGCCGGACTTTCTGGTTTTGTGAACGGCGTGCTTCGGACGATCACACGGGAGAAAACGAAGCTTGCATATCCTGATCAAAAAAGAGAACCGGAGCGGTATTTGTCCGTGATGACATCAACACCACTCTGGCTCGTACAGAAGCTTATCTTGGAATATGGCACAGAGAGCGCAGAAACGATCTTTCAGGCGGCATTTGCAGACCGGAAGACGAGTATCCGGCTGAACAAACATCGGATCGAAGAAAACGGAGAGACGATGGATTCTTATAAGAACCGATTGAAAGAAGCAGGCATAACAGTCGAGCCGGGTGCATATTATGAAGGAGCATGGCTGTTATCGGGCTATGATTTTATACACAAGATTCCGGGATATAAGCAGGGATATTTCACGGTGCAGGATGAAAGCTCGATGTGTGCGGTTGCGGCAGCAGGCATCCGGCCAGAGGATTTTGTGATGGATATCTGTGCGGCACCGGGTGGTAAGACGACGGCGGCAGCAGAATTTGCACAGCAAGGGCATGTGCTGTCGATGGACATTGCAGAGGAAAAACTGGAATTGATTGAAGAAAATGTAGAACGGTTAAAGCTTGCAAATGTGGATATCCGTTGTCAGGATGCAACGGAATATATGCAGGAGCAGGAGGAAAAAGCAGATGTTGTTATCGCAGATCTGCCTTGTTCCGGACTTGGCATCATGGGACGGAAAAATGATATCAAATACCGGGTAACCGAGGAACAGATCGAGTCACTGGTGGAGCTGCAACATACGATACTGCAAAACGCCTGCCGATACGTGAAGGCAGGTGGAACGCTTTTATATAGCACCTGCACGATCACAAAGGAAGAAAACACCTTGCAGGTGGAGCGTTTCTTAAAGGAACATCCAGAATATACATTAAAAGAACAACGACAGTTCTTACAGGGCATCGATGCCTGTGACGGATTTTATTATGCGGTACTGCATAAGCTAGGAGATTAAAATGGACATCAAATCAATGTACCTTGCAGAAATTGAACAGTGGATGAAAGAACACGGACAGCCGGCGTTTCGGGCAAAGCAGGTGTTTCAGTGGATGCACCAGAAGTATGTGGCATCGACGGAGGATATGTCGAATCTTCCGAAGGCACTGCGTGCACAGATGGACGAGGAAGGATTCGTGCACATTGAGGCAGAAATGAGTCAGGAATCAAAATCAGACGGTACGATCAAATTCCTGTACCGCTTGTCGGATGGACAGATGATCGAGACGGTGTTTATGCGCCATAATTATGGTAATTCGGTTTGTATCTCATCGCAGGCGGGCTGCCGGATGGGATGCCGTTTCTGTGCGTCGACGATTGGCGGACTGGTACGGAATCTGACCGCTTCGGAGATGCTCGAACAGATCTATGCGACGAGCCGCATCACCGGGGAACGTATCAGCCACGTGGTCGTGATGGGAACGGGAGAACCGCTCGACAACTATGAGAATCTGATTCGTTTTTTGCGCCTGCTGATCGATGAGAATGGATACAATTTAAGTGCCAGAAATATCACGGTATCAAGCTGCGGAATTGTGCCGCGCATCCATGATCTGGCAAAGGAGGATATCCCGATCACCTTTGCACTTTCCTTACATGCGCCGACCGATGAAGAGCGGAAAGAACTGATGCCGGTTGCACACCAGTACACACTGGCAGAGACATTAGATGCCTGTCGGGAATATTTCCGGCAGACCGGACGGAGAGTGACTTTTGAGTACAGCCTTGTAAAGGGCAAGAATGATACGGAGGAACAGGCGAGAAAACTGGCAAAGCTGCTTGCAGGTATGAATTGTCATGTCAATCTGATTCCGATCAATCCGGTGGAAGAGCGGGAATACGAGCGAAGCGACAGTGATTCCGTTGAAAAATTCAAATCCACTCTTGCAAAATATCACATAAATGCTACAATAAGGAAGAGTATGGGTAGCGATATAGATGCTGCCTGTGGTCAGTTACGAAGGAAATATGCGTTTCATCATCAGGAGGATTCCCATGCATTCTAGTGGAAAGACGGATACCGGGATCAAACGTAATAACAATCAGGACAGTATTTTTTTCAGTGACACTCCGGTCGGTCCACTTCCGAATCTGTATATCGTAGCAGATGGAATGGGCGGACATCGCGCGGGGGACAAAGCATCAAGGATGGCGATTGATATTACAGTGGATTTCGTAGAGAAGTCCACAATAGAAAATCCGGTAGC
Source organism: Coprococcus hominis (ex Arizal et al. 2022) (assembly GCF_040094675.1). NCBI lineage: Bacteria > Bacillati > Bacillota > Clostridia > Lachnospirales > Lachnospiraceae > Coprococcus > Coprococcus hominis (ex Arizal et al. 2022). The sequence continues at coordinate 72,626 of NZ_JBBNHG010000039.1, read as the reverse complement.
ACTGTTAAAACGGGCAATGTTATTTGTAAACAATGAAATATATAAGGCGGCGTGTGCAGATCCCGATTTAAATGGGATGGGAACGACGATGGTAGCAGCCGTGGCACAGGATGGAAAGCTGTATGTGGCGAATGTCGGTGACAGCCGATTGTATGCGATCGGCGGAGAGATTCGTCAGATCACAATGGATCATTCGCTTGTCGAGGAACTGATCCGAAAAGGTGAACTGGAACGGAAAAAAGGACGCAATCATCCAGAGAAGAACATCATCACAAAAGCGATGGGTTCACGGGACGAGATGATGCCGGACTTTTTTGAGATAGATATAAACACGGAAGAAAAATATCTGTTATGCTCAGACGGGTTATCGAACATGGTCGAAGATGACGAAATAAGGGATATTGTTTCCGAGGAAGACGATTTGGACCGAATTGCACAGGAACTTGTGGATCGGGCAAATTATTATGGTGGTTCGGATAATATATCCGTAATTATTATATCGGCAGATTGATGACCGAATAGAGAACGAATATAGCAGAAAGGGTTGAAATCATGTTAAAACCAGGAATGATATTATGTGATAGATATGAGATTTTGGACGTGGTCGGTGCAGGCGGAATGTCCATAGTCTACAAAGCAAGAGACCATAGATTGAATCGAAATGTGGCAATCAAGGTATTGAAGCCGGAGTTCAGCAACGATAAGAACTTTGTGACAAAGTTCCGGATCGAGGCACAGGCTTCCGCAGGACTGACACATCCGAATATTGTAAATGTATATGATGTTGTCGATGATGAAGGCATTTACTGCATCGTGATGGAACTGGTAGAGGGTATCACATTAAAGCAGTATATCGAGCAGAACGGTCGTCTCAATATGGAGACAGCCATCAACTTCTCTATCCAGATCGCATCCGGTCTGGAAGCAGCGCATGAGAACCATATTATTCACCGTGACATCAAGCCACAGAATATTATTGTATCAAAAAATGGAAATATCAAGGTCACAGATTTCGGTATCGCCAAGGCAGCGAGCAGCAATACGCTTACATCTGGCGCAATGGGCAGTGTACACTACATATCCCCAGAGCAGGCGAGAGGCGGATACAGCGATGAACGAAGCGATATTTATTCGCTCGGTATCACGATGTATGAGATGGTAACCGGAAGAGTGCCGTTTGAGGGAGATAACAATGTATCGGTTGCACTCATGCATATCCAGAACGAGATGATTCCGCCGAGACAGTATTATCCGGATATTTATACCAGCTTTGAGAAGATCATTTTGAAGGCGACACAGAAGAAGCCAGAACGCAGATATCTGACAGCGAGTGCCTTGATCGCAGACTTGAAGCGTGTACAGAACAACCCGAATATTGATATTGTGGTTGCACCAACATCAATCACAAACAGTCCGACACAGGAGTGGACGAAGGAAGACGTACAGGCAATCCGTAACGGAAGTGCAAACCGCGACCTGTACAGCCAGCCATATGATAACCCACCAGTATCACAGGAGATGGGCGAGATCCGTCCGATTGGATATAACTCTACCCCGCAGGCAAACAACGGCAGAATCAATGAACTTCTGCAGGAAGACGATGACGAATGGGAAGAGGATGATTATGAACCGGAACCACAGCCAAAGCGTGGCAATCTGAAGAAGGTTCAGGATTATGATGACGATGAAGAGTTAGAAGAAGAGGAAGATCCGGATGGCATTGATCCGGGTATCCGGAAGGCAGTTACAATCGCAGGTGTAGCAACTGCCGTGATTATTGCAATCATTATTATCGTCGTGCTTGGTAATGTGCTTGGCTGGTTCAAATTTGGCTCCAAGAAAGATAACAAGAACAAGATCACAACCGAGGAAGTACAGTCCATTGCCATGATCGGTGTCACTGGCGTTTCAGAAGATGCAGCACTGAAGATGCTTTCAGATGCAGGTTTTACAAACGTCAAGACAGAGCATGTCGAGGATGAGAAGACGCAGGAAGGTTACGTCTTTGATCAGAGCGTGAAAGAAGGCGAGACAATCCCTGCAGATCAGGAGATCGTGCTCACGGTCAGTGCAGGCGCAGAGGAAGTAGATGTACCAGATGTCAAGAATTATGAAGATTCACAGGCAGTAACAATTTTGACAGAGGCTGGTTTTGAAGTCAGTCATGCATATGAATACAGCGATGATGTCGAGAAAGATAAAGTTATCAAGACTGATCCGGAAGGCGGCACAAAGGCAGCCAAGGGATCAAAGGTTATCGTGACAGTCAGCAACGGTTCTGAGAAGAAGGAAGTAGAGGTTCCGAACTTAGGCGGACTTACAGAGGCTCAGGCGAGAGATTCCCTGACCAGTAAGAAGCTTAATGCAGGAAATGTGACGCATGAAAATAGTGACAGCGTAGCAGCAGGTATGGTTATCAGCCAGAATCCAGCCAGAGGAACCACTGTCACAGAGGGCGACAGTGTTGATTTTGTCATCAGTGACGGACCGAAAGCAAAGACATATACAGCTAGTATATCGGGAACAATTGCCAGAACAGATGATGTCAGTGTGCCTGATGAAACGGAGGTTACAGTGCAAGTTCAATTTAATGGTCAAATAGTTTTTTCAAAGAATATTACAATTAAACCAGGTGCTACTTATGATGTATCAGCGACTGTTCCAGGATTAAGTTCCACAGGAGGAAGCGCAAACTTTATAATTGTAGATGCGAGTGGAAATAATGTAACTGCGGCATTTTCGGGAACAACGCCAGAGGTTTCTTATTCGGAAGAATAAAAGAGTATAGGAAGTCTATGCAGGGAAAGATTATGAAAGGTGTGGGTGGATTTTATTATATCCACCCACATAATACTGTAAATACCATATATGAGTGTAAAGCGAAGGGTGCGTTCCGCAACCAGAAGATTAAACCGGCAGTTGGCGATGATGTCGAGATCGAGATCATCAGTGAACAGGATAAGACCGGAAACATCGTGGAAATCTTACCGCGGGAGAATCTGCTGATCCGCCCGGCGGTTGCGAATGTCGATCAGGCTGTGATCGTATTTGCACTGGCAGATCCGAAGCCAAACTACAATCTGTTAGACCGGTTTTTGATCATGATGGAACAACAGGGCGTTGACACGTTGATCTGCTTTAACAAATCTGATCTTGTAAGCGGGCAGGAAGCAAAGGAAATCTGTGATATCTATGTAGGCGCTGGTTATCAGGTGTTCCTGACGGTTGCAAAGGAGAATGTTGGAGTTGATGCATTCCGGGAAGCAATCCGGGGTAAGACAAGCGTTTTTGCGGGTCCGTCTGGTGTCGGAAAATCGTCGATGTTAAACGCATTGCATCCGCAGGCGCAGGTGCAGACCGGAGCAGTCAGTGAGAAGATCCGCAGAGGAAAACACACAACGAGACATTCCGAACTGATTTACATTGAGGAAGACACGTATATCATGGATACACCGGGATTCAGTTCTCTTGTGATTGAGGACTTAGAACCGGAAGATTTAAAGGAATATTTCCGGGAGTTTGAATGTTATAATGGCCGTTGCAAATTCAATGGCTGTGTGCATATACATGAGCCGGAGTGTTTCGTGAAAAAAGCGTTGCAGGCGGGGACGATCTCACAGCTTCGCTATGATAATTATGTGCAGTTATATGATGAATTAAAAAATAAAAGGAGATGGTAGGTATGAATATTCTTTCACCGTCATTGTTGTCAATTGATTTTAACCATATTGAACGAAATGCAAAAGTGCTGGATGAGGCAGGCGTGAAATGGTTTCATTTAGATGTTATGGATGGAACCTTTGTACGAAATATCTCCTTTGGACCACCGGTTATTAAATGCATCCGTAAGGTCACAGACAGCTTTTTTGATGTACATCTGATGATTAATGAGCCAATTCGTTATATCGATGCATTTGCGGATGCAGGAGCAGACATGCTGACAGTACATTACGAGGCATGTAAGGATTTACAGGAGACGATTGATGCTGTCAAGGCAGCAGGTATGAAGGTTGGTATTGCTGTGAATCCGGAGACTCCGGTACACTGGTTAGAGTACTATATCAATCAGGTGGATATGGTGCTGATCATGAGCGTCAATCCGGGCTTTGGCGGACAGAAGTTTATGCCGATTGCACTTACGAAGCTGCAGGAAGTAAAGGCACTTGCCGAAGAGCGTAATCCAGAGCTTCTGATCGAGGTGGATGGCGGTATCACGGTTGACAACGTACAGGATGTATTAGACGCCGGTGCGAATGTTGTTGTTGCAGGTTCCGCTGTCTTCAAGGGCGACAAGAAAGCAAATATCGCGGCTTTTATGGAAAAGCTGAACGCATAGAGCATAGAAATGAAAACAGAAAGCAAATATTGTCTCATTGTCACAGGTGGCTCGGTCGATCAGAATTTGCTCGCGACCGTTTATGAGGGCGCATATGGATATCCGGTTCATCCGTATGTGATCGGTGTGGACAAGGGACTGGAAATGTTAGAACAATTGGACATCGAACCGGATTTGATAATTGGAGATTTTGATTCCGCGAATGACGGCATCAGAGCGAAATATGTGACAAGCCCTGATGCCGTTGTGCGTGAAAAGTGTGTGGTACTGAATCCGGAAAAAGATTTCACGGATACACATGTTGCAGTCTTAGAGGCGGCAAAACGTGGATTTACACGGGCATTGCTGCTTGGCGCAACTGGAACCAGACTCGACCATACACTTGGAAATCTGGGATTGCTTTTTACGTGTGAACAGGAGGGAATCCATGCAGAAATCTTAGATCTGCATAACCGGATTTTTCTGATACAAAAAGAAAAGATAGTTCGTGCAGAAAATCTGTATGGACCTTATATATCTTTACTGCCCTTTTCAGAATGTGTGAAGGGCATTACCCTCAAAGGTTTTAAATATAATGCAAATGACCTGTCAATCAGAAAGGGAGAGACGATAGGACTTAGCAACGAATTAAGAGAGGAGGAAGGTCACATAACGATTGGAGATGGGTACCTGTTTCTTATGGAGACCAAAGATTAAATGTCAACATGGGTAATACTTGCATTTGTAATTTACATGATTTTCATGTTGGGAATCGGTATTATTACAGCTAGAAAAAACAAAAGCTCGGATGATTACTTCTTAGGAGGTAGAAACTTGGGAGGATGGGTGACAGCCCTCTCTGCACAGGCATCCGACATGAGTGGATGGATGCTGATGGGACTTCCAGGCTGTGTCTATGCATTTGGTGCGAATCAGGCTTGGATCGCAATCGGTCTTTTGATCGGTACGATTTTGAACTGGGTGATCGTCGCAGGTCGTCTGCGCCGCTATACGATCAGAGCAGGCAATGCAATGACGATTCCGGAGTATCTGAGCAATCGTTTCCGCGATAAGCATAATATTCTGATTACGATTTCTGCGATCGTTATTGTAATCTTCTTCGTGGTATATTCTGCATCTGCATTTGCTTCTGGTGGAAAGCTGTTTGCATCAATCACAAAGATGGATTATCATCAGGCATTGATCGTCGGTGCGGTCGTTATTCTGATCTATACGTTCCTTGGAGGATTCCTTGCCGTTTGTACCACAGACTTCGTACAGGGTATGATGATGCTGGTTGGTGTACTTGCTGTTCCAATTCTGGTTGTGATCGTGCTTGGCACAGGAAACATTGTACCAAATCTTGTAAATTCCGGATTGAATGTCGATGCGAAGGATTATCTGAATATCTTCATGCAGGATGGTAAGCCGATTTCCGGTATCAGTATTGCGTCCCAGCTTGCATGGGGACTTGGATACTGTGGTATGCCACATATTCTTGTTCGTTTCATGGCAGTCCGCGATGAGAAGGAACTTGCAAAATCCAAGAAGGTTGCGATCGTGTGGGTACTGATCTCGCTTGTACTTGCCTGTGTGATCGGTGTGCTTGGACGTGCATATCTGTATCCAATGGTACTTTCCAACGAAGGTGCACAGTATGAGAATGTCTATATCGAGATGATCAAGAAGCTCTTCATGACAGATTACGCGTTGCCATTTATCGGTGGTCTGCTGCTGTGTGGCATCTTAGCTGCAATCATGTCAACGGCAGATTCCCAGCTTCTTGTATCGTCTTCCGCAGTTGCAAATGATCTGTTCAAGGGTGTGTTCTTCAAGAAGCTGAAAGATAAGCAGATATTGTTTATTGCAAGAGCAACGGTATTTGTTGTTGCAATCATTGCGATCGTAATTGCATGGAATCCAAATTCATCCATCATGAATCTGGTCAGCGATGCATGGGCAGGACTTGGTAGTGCGTTTGGTCCGGCAATCCTGATGTCACTTTATTGGAAGCGTATGAATCTCGCAGGTGCCGCTGCAGGTATGGCAAGCGGTGGATTGACCGTTATTATCTGGGACTACATTAAATGCTGTACCCTGGATGGGGTTCATGTGACACCGGCTACTTATACGGGTGTATATTCTCTGTTAGTTGGATTTATTGTAAGCCTTGTATTTATCGTCGTTGTATCACTTGCAACACCAAAGGCAAGCGATGAGATCATGCAGGAATTTGAAGATGTGAAAAATGGAAACATCAATGCATAAATAGAATAAAAAAGAAAATGCCGGATGCGAGCCGGCATTTTCTTTTTGTATCTTAAAAAGAGAGGATTTATGAAAAAACTATGGTTATAATATAAGTTATAATTATGAACAAATTATGACATAAGTTGAAAGTTTGTGTAAATAATCGGGCAAAGTGTAATATTTAACAAGGAAAATCAGGAGAAAACAGGATATGCAGATCAAACTGATCGTAGTTGGAAACGTAAAAGAAACTTTTTATCAGAATAAAATAGAGGAATTTCAGAAGCAGATCAATAAAAAAATATCAATACAGCTGATCTGTCTCAAGGATGAAAGCATTCCGAAGCAGACATCGGAGACAGTGATCCGTAAGATCAAGGAGACAGAGGGGGAGAAGATTTTAAGTCAGATCCAGAATACCGATTATGTGGCGGCTCTCTGCATTGATGGGAAGAAGATGGATAATTCCAAAATCAAAAAAAGTATTGCAACAGCAGAACAGAGAGGCAAATCAAGTATTGCATTTGTGATCGGAGGATCGCTGGGACTGTCAGATGCGGTTGTGAAACGAGCAGACGAGAAGATCAGCTTTTCCAATATGACATTTCCGCACCAGTTGATGCGAGTGATGCTTATGGAAGTGCTGGCAGATACTATTTGTGGTAAGTGATGTGATTTAATATCGTATAGGCACGGTAGAGCTGTTCGGTCAAAACGACGGTTGTCAGATCAATGGACATTGTAAATCCGGAAAGTGAGAATGGGGAAAACTTTGCGATATCCAGATCATAAACAGTTGCAGGATCTGCAACAACAAACTCGATGCGGGAATAACCGGACAGACCAAGCTCTTCGATCTTTGCCGCAAATTCTTCGGATGAGATCGTATCAGTGCCGGGAACGACACGGAAGCAGGCAGACGAATTCTGCAGTTCTAATTTTGAGAAATCCTTGTAGTAGATACATTTCACACGACAAAAAGCGGAGAGGCGTTTGATGTACTCCGCGACCGCTTTTGTATATGCACTATCTAATTTCTTTTTTTCAACATGAATTAAAATTTCCATGGAAATATTATAACATACTTCTTTTCATATGTCCTTGAAAATGGTAAAATAAATATAACCGTGCCTAGGAGTATATTGCGATGGCATGGAATGAAGAATATGCTGATAGAGGATAACGATGACAGATAAAAAGATTTTAGTATTAGATATTGATGGTACACTTGTGAATTCGGAGAAAAAGATTACACCGGAGACACTGAAATATTTGAAGATGATACAGGAGCAGGGACATATTGTTGCACTGGCATCGGGCAGACCATTTCCGGGGTTGAAGCAGTATTCGGATGCTTTGGGGCTTGCGGAATATGGCGGCTATGCGTTGAGCTTTAACGGTGGCAAGGTGATTTCGTGTGCGACACAGGAAGTGATTTATACGAAGGCAATCCCGAACCGTTATGCGAAGATTCTCTATGAATTTGCGAAGGAACGTCACATTGGTATGGTCACATACAAGGACAATCAGGTAATTACCGGAACCGACACTGATGGATATATGGAGTTTGAGGCACGGCTCAATCATATGGAATTATGTCAGGTCGATGATTTTCTCAAGGTTGTGGATTTCGATATGATCAAGTGCCTGATGACAGCTGAGCCAGAAGTCGCAGAACAGTATGAGAAGGAGCTGGCAGCGCTGGTTTCGCCGGATCTGAATGTATTCCGTTCCGAACCGTATTTCATTGAGATTACGGTCAAAGGTGTGGACAAGGCAGAATCCATCGCACGGCTTCTGGAGCATATCGGCATGAAGCGGGAACAGTGTATCTGCTGTGGTGATGGCTTCAACGACAAGACGATGGTGGAATACGCAGGTGTTGGCGTTGCGATGGGAAACGCACAGCAGGTCGTCAAGGATGTGGCGGACTATGTGACAGCTTCCTGCGATGAAGATGGACTGGTAGAAGTGATTAAGAAGTTTGTATTGTAGAATGAAGGGCAGAAGATGAAGGAATATTTAATATCAACCAAAGCAGATACTTTGGCTGATCTGCGTGAAATTGTAAAACATTCTTATATTGAGGAATTAAGCATTGTGTATGCGGAGGATTTCTTCGGAAATCCGGCAGGTGTGATTGCGGCAATCAAAGAGCAGTTTACCGGAGCGATGATCGTTGTTAGAAGCTCATCGAAAAGTGAGGATAATCTGGAGACGAGCAATGCCGGACACTTTGAGAGCGTGCTGGGGGTCGATGCATCAAAGGATGCAGCAATTACAGAGGCAATCGAGACAGTGTATCGTTCTTATGTGGAAGGGGACTTCACAGAGGAAGCGAAGCAGCAACTGATTGAGGCAAACGAAGAGGTATTGATCCAGAGACAGACGGATCATGTACGGATTTCAGGGGTTGTGTTCACAAGAGATATCATATACAACCGTCCGTATTATATGGTGACATATGATGATAATGGAAGCACGGATTCCGTGACAAGTGGCGTCCGTGGAAAGACAAAATGGATCGCAAAAAATGCATCCAGAGAGTTCCTGGAATACGAATTTGTAGATCTGTTGACGGCAGTCAAGGAAATCGAACAGATTTATGAATATGTTTCCGCACTCGATATCGAATTTGCAATTCTGGAGGATGGAACGGTTGTAATTTTCCAGGTGCGTCCACTGGCGGCAGCATTGAAGATTATTGCACCGATGACAGACCGGGAATTCAAGGACACAAAGGCCCTTGCAAAGTGCAAGTATCTTGATACATTCCATATCCTTTCTGATATGGCATTCTGGAACCCGGCGGAGATTATCGGCAGCAATCCAAGACCGCTTGATTATTCCCTGTACCGGGAACTGATCACCGCCCATATCTGGTCGGCAGGATTACAGCCACTCGGCTATCAGCCAGTTCGTGGAGAACTGATGCAGAAGGTGGGGAATAAGCCGTATATATCGGTGAATTATACATTCGATGGTTTGACACCGGCAGGATTGCCGGAGGATCTGTGCTATAAGCTAAATCAGTATTATGAGCAGAAATTAAGACAGGATAAGACGGCACATGATAAGATTGAATTTGAGATTATTTTCAACACCTATGACTTTATGACAGATACCCGTCTGAAGGAGCTTGCGGAATATGGCTTTGACGATGTCGAGATTTCCCAGCTTCGAAATGCGCTGTTTGAGATTGCAAAGCAGACGTTAGAACATTACGACGAAATTTGCGAGGAGGATCTTCGCTCGCTGGGACAGCTTACCGAGCTGCGGCATGAACTTCGGAAGCATGCGCCACTTGCGGAGACAAATGTCATGAAGCTGTACAGCTACATTGACGAGTTGTTAGATTCCATCAAGGACCATGGAACACCACAGTTTACAAGACAGGCGCGTTGTGCATTTATGGCGCGGAGTTTTTGCCGGACGTTGGTGGAAAAAGGATATTTTACGAAGCAGGAGATGGATGATTTCATGTTGTCCATTCCGACGGTTGCTTCGGAATTCGAACGTGATTTTGATTTATACAGTCATGGCAAGCTGAGCCGGGATGACTTCAATCATCTATATGGACATTTAAGGCTTGGCACCTATGATATCCGTTCAGACAGCTACCGGAACATTTATTTTGATGTCGCATCTGCGAATCTGACTGGAAACAATAAGGTAAAGCAGGAGGCAAAAAGTCTCGATTTAGAACGGTTGCAGGTTGCTTTGGATGAAGCAGGCATTCCGGTTACACCGGAGAAATTCATCGAGTTTATCAAGAAAACAACACAGAACCGGGAGTATTTTAAGTTTGAGTTTACGAAGTCATTGTCGCTGATGCTGGATGTAATCGTCAAGCTTGGCGAGGTGATGGCGATTGCCAGAGAAGATATGTCTTATCTGGAAATTCAGGATCTCTTAAGCTATCACAGCCGTGATTCTTATATTCAGACGATTGAGACACGACGTCGGTTTTACCATGTGAATTCGTATCTCGTATTACCGGAGGTCATCTTCGATGTCGGGGATATTGATGTTATTGATATCGACGAGGCAAGACCGAATTTTATCACGAATAAGGTTGTGGAGGCACCGATCGTCAATCTTGATGAGGATCATGATTCGGACATTACCGGCAAAATCGTGGCGCTTACGAAAGCAGATCCGGGATATGACTGGATCTTTGCGAAGGATATTGCAGGCTTTGTGACCAAATATGGCGGTGCAGCATCCCATATGGCAATCCGCTGTGCAGAGTTTGGAATTCCGGCAGCCATCGGCTGTGGAGAGAAGATATACCAGCGTATCCACCGGATGCAGATCATGTGTCTTGATTGCGAAAATGGAAGAATTACGGAAAAGCAGAGTCAATAAATTGATTTCGAGGTAGGCATGGTGTATAATGAAACGATGAGACAAGGAGGAAGTCTACATGGGTTTTTTTAAAGATTTCAAGCGTGATTTCGCGCAGGCAGTCAATGAGCTGATGCCGGACAAGGATGAACTTGGCGCGGAATACGATGATGAAGATATGGTAAACACCTTTGATGAAAATGACCAGATGGAGGTTGCACCGGAAGATCTGTTGGAGAATCTGGATGAGATCCGGATTGACAGACCGGAACCGGAGATGCCAGAGGCATCTGAGAATCTGGAACATTTCTCAAATGTAGAGACAACGGAGAAAGATAAGACATCAGATGAGACTTCTGTGTTTGACACCGTGCCAGAGGCAGAGGTGATTCAGGACGAGCTGGAAATGGAACCGGAGCCATTCTCAGAGGATGAGCTGGAACCAAAACCAGATACCGAATATCTGCAGGCGGAGACGGTAACAGAGGCAGGCGCAGAGATAAAGGAAGATACCGCGGATGAGACAGATGAGTTAAAGGCGCTGGATGCACTTGATGAAGAAAATATGCTGGAGCATACGGAGGAAGCACTTCTGACGGAACCGGAGACGGAGACAAAGCAGGAAGAACTGCAGAACTTCCTGACGGCGGATCTGGAGAAGGCTGTGGAGGATACATTGGCGAAGCAGGCAGAGGAAGAGACGCAGATGGAAAACGAACGCGTACAGGAGGATGCAGCGATGGAGACAACTATGGACACAGCGGCAGTTGAAAAGACAGATGTCAGCTCTCTCGTAGAGGCAGATACAACCTATATTACAAAGACGACAGTTATCAATGGAGATTTGCAGACCGACGGCTGTATCGATCTGATTGGAACGGTAAACGGTGCGGTAAGCTGTGATGGAAAGCTGATCGTGGGCGGTTCAATCACTGGAGATGTACAGGTCGGCGAACTGTACGCGAATGCTGCAAGAATTGAGGGCGATGTACATGTCGTGGATGCAGCAAAGATTGGTGTGGGAACGGTCGTTGTCGGAAATGTATTTGCTGGTTCTGCTGTGATCGCAGGCGCTGTCAAGGGTGATATCGATGTACAGGGACCGGTGATTGTGGATTCGACCGCGGTAATTATGGGAAATATAAAATCAAGATCCGTACAGATCAACAATGGTGCTGTGATCGAGGGAATGTGTTCCCAGTGCTATTCGGAGATTGATGTAAAGAGCTTTTTTGAATAAAAGGAAGAGGAGTATCAAACGATGAAGATGGACAGAATTTTATTGAAACTTTCAGGAGAAGCACTTGCCGGAGAAAAGCATACCGGATTTGATGAGGCGGTTGTCCGTGACGTGGCAAAGCAGGTAAAGGCAATCTGTGATAAGCATATTCAGGTGAGTATTGTAATCGGCGGAGGAAATTTCTGGAGAGGCAGAACATCCGACAACATGGATCGTGTAAAGGCAGACCAGATTGGTATGCTGGCAACGGTGATGAACTGCATCTATGCAGCAGATGCGATGCGTGCAGAAGGATTGAAGACACACATTATGACACCATTTGCCTGTGGCAGCATGACAGAGCTTTTTAACAAGGACAAGGCAATCGAGTATCTGGAGAACGGAGAGGTCGTATTTTTTGCAGGCGGAACCGGACATCCATATTTCTCAACGGATACAGCAACCGTGCTTATGGCAATCGAGGTAGAGGCAGATGTGATCCTTTCTGCCAAGGCAATCGACGGTGTGTATGACAGTGATCCAAAGACAAATCCGAACGCAAAGAAATATGACACGATGCCAATCTCTGAGATCGTGGACAAGAAGCTTGGTGTGATCGATCTTGCGGCCGCTGTGCTTGCAATGGAGAACAAGATGCCGATGATGCTGTTCGGCTTGAATGATACCAACAGTATTGAGAAGGCTGTGACTGGTGGATTTACCGGAACAACCGTAACAGTAGAGTAAGTGTGTGTTACATGTCAGGAAGACAGGATGACAGAAAAGTATATTATATTTGGAGGAAGAAAAATGTTAGCACAGTATGAAGAGAAGATGAAGAAGACAATTGAGAGTCTGGAGAAAGAATACAGCACAATCCGTGCCGGACGTGCGAATCCACATATTCTGGATCGTATCACAGTACTTTATTATGGAGCACCTACACCATTGCAGCAGGTGGCAAATATCACAGTTCCAGAAGCAAGAACGATTATGATCTCACCTTGGGAGTCAAGCCTGATCAAAGAGATCGAGAAGGCGATTGTATGTTCTGACCTTGGTATCAATCCAAACAACGATGGTAAGAACATCATTATCAACTTCCCGGAGCTGACAGAGGATCGAAGAAAAGAGTTGGCAAAGGACGTTAAGAAGAAGGGTGAGAATGCAAAGGTTGCCATCCGTAATATCCGACGTGATGCAAATGATGCATTGAAGAAGGCGAACAAGGCAGCAGAGATGTCTGACGATGAACTCAAAGGCAACGAAGAGAAAGTTCAGAAGATGACAGACAAGTATGTGGCACAGGTAGATCAGGAAATCGAGACAAAGACAAAGGAAATCATGACAGTATAAGCTATGAAGAAAATCATTGATGGAGAAGAATTGGAAATACCTACTCATGTGGCAATCATCATGGATGGAAATGGCAGATGGGCAAAGAAACGTCTGCTTCCACGGAACATGGGACACAGACAGGGGGCGAAGGTGTTGGAGCAGATCTGCCGGGATGCGGCGGATTTGGGAATCCGGTATCTGACGGTGTATGCATTTTCCACGGAGAACTGGAAGCGTTCGACTGAGGAGGTAACCGGTATCATGAATCTGCTTCGAAGCTATCTGTCGAACTGTGTGGAGCGTGCATCAAAGGATGGACTGCGTATCCGTGTGATCGGAGACCGGAGTGCCCTGGATGCAGATATCGTGGAGATGCTTGAACATGCAGAGCGTGAGACAGCAAAGTTTGACAAGCTGGATTTTACAATCGCGTTAAATTATGGTGGCAGGGATGAACTGCGCCGGACGATGACGAAGCTTGCAAAGCAGGTACAGGAAGGAACACTTGCACCGGAAGCAATCACAGAGGATGTGATAGCAAAGCATCTGGATACGGCAGATCTTCCAGATCCGGATCTGCTGATTCGTACAAGCGGCGAACTGCGGTTATCGAATTATCTGATCTGGCAGCTTGCTTATGCAGAATTCTATTTCACAGATACCTTGTGGCCGGATTTTGACAAGGAATCATTGAAAGAGGCAATCCGGTATTACAACGGTAGAGAGCGAAGATTTGGTGGAGTAAAATAAACTATGTTTAAAACACGTTTTATCAGTGGTGCAGTATTAACGCTGCTCACAATTGGAATTTTATATCTGGGTGGTTATGTAACCGGCGTGGCGGTTATGCTTTTGAGTTTGGGCGGAGTGTTCGAGCTGATGCGCGTCTATAAGCAGGAGAAATCTGCGATGGCAGTGCTTGCTTATCTGATGACGATCGCGTATTATTGCTTCTTATTCTTCCATTTGGAGAAATACCTTCTGCCGCTCATGATTCTGTATGTATTATTGGTATTGGCTGTTTATGTGATCACATATCCAAAGTACACGGACAAAGATGCGATGGTTGCAATCTTAGCATTTTTCTATGTTTCATTGCTGCTGTCCTTCCTGTATCAGGTTCGTATCTTAAAGTACGGTGGTGCTTTGGTTGTGATGGTATATATCTGTTCCTGGATCAATGATACATTTGCTTACTGTGTTGGTGTGAAGTTTGGAAAGCATAAGATGTCACCAAAACTCAGTCCGAAGAAGAGCGTGGAAGGATTGCTTGGCGGTATTTTTGGTTCTGCATTGATTGGCGCATTGTATGGAATATTCTTCAATGCAAAAGTATATGAATTAACAAATGCACCACTTATTTTTGCAGTGGCAGGCGCTGTAGGAGCCGGATTTGCGGTGATTGGAGATCTGACCGCATCCGCCATCAAGCGAAATAATGACATTAAGGATTACGGAAAGCTGATTCCGGGACATGGCGGTATCATGGACCGGTTTGACAGTATTATTTTTACAGCACCAATCGTATATTATTGCTTTTCAATTATGATTGGAAACTTAGGAGGCGCAATGTGAGAACAATCGCGATTATCGGCTCGACCGGTTCGATTGGTACACAGACGCTCGACGTCGTGCGTGCCAATGCAGATATCCGTATCGGAGCCTTAGCAGCAGGAAATAATATAGAATTACTGGAAAAACAGGTGCGGGAATTCAAACCGGCACTCGTAAGTGTACAAAGCAAAGACAAGGCAGATGCGTTACGGATTGCCTTGTCTGATTTTAATTGTAAGATCGTTTATGGTATGGATGGACTGATTGCGGTCGCTACATATGAACCGGCGGAGCTTGTTGTGACAGCAATCGTTGGTATGATCGGAATCCGTCCGACGATCGAGGCAATCAAGGCGGGAAAAGATATCGCACTCGCAAACAAGGAGACACTGGTAACTGCCGGACATCTGATCATGAAGCTGGCAGAGGAATATCATGTCCGGATTCTCCCGGTAGACAGTGAGCATTCTGCAATATTCCAGTGCCTGCATGGGGAAAGAGAAAACAAGATAGCAAAGCTTCTGATCACAGCATCAGGCGGACCATTCCTTGGAAATACAAGAGAGGAATTAAAGGATGTTACAGTGGAGGATGCATTGAAACATCCGAACTGGTCTATGGGAAGAAAAATTACGATTGATTCTGCAACACTGGTAAACAAAGGTTTAGAGGTTATTGAAGCGCGCTGGCTGTTCGATGTGATGCCAGAGGATATCGAGGTTGTTGTGCAGCCACAGAGCATCATTCATTCGATGGTGGAATTTGAAGATGGTGCGATCAAGGCACAGCTTGGAACTGCAGATATGCGCCTGCCAATCCAGTATGCGCTTTATTATCCAGAGCGTAGATATCTGGCTGGTGACCGTCTTGACTTTTCGAAGATTGCCGGAATCATCACAAGCAAACCAGACAGAGAGACATTCAAGGGACTGGATTTTGCATATCAGGCAATTAAAACTGGCGGATCTATGCCGACGGTACTTAATGCGGCAAATGAATGTGCGGTTGCAAAGTTCCTGCACAAGGACATAAAATTTTTACAAATCTATGATATAATTGAAGCCTGTATGGGGGAGCATAAGACCATTGCGAATCCGACACTTGAAGAGATTCTGGAGACGGAACGCTGGGTATATGACTATATTGAACGACAATTCGGTTGATAGAGTTTCGATGTAAAAGGAGATTGTATGAACATTATTCTGATTATACTGGTGTTTGGTGTAATCGTGTTTTTTCACGAGTTCGGACACTTTATTGTTGCAAAGATGAATAAGATCGCGGTTATGGAGTTTTCCATTGGTATGGGACCGGCTATTTTTTCAATACAGAAAAAGGAGACGAAATATTCCCTGCGTTTACTGCCGATTGGTGGGTACTGCATGATGATGGGGGAAGATGGCGAGAGTGAAGATGAGAATGCGTTTAACAACAAGCCGCTGCTGGCACGGATTCTGGTGATTGCGGCGGGTCCTGTGTTTAACTTTATTCTGGCATTTGTTTTTTCAATTGTATTGATTCATTTTACGGGCTGTGATCCTGCCAGACTTACAACCGTGGTAGAACATTCTGCGGCGGAGGATGCTGGAATCGTTGTTGGAGATACAGTGACAGCGATTAATGGCAAGAAGATTTATAATTATCGTGAGATTTTACTCTATATGCAGGCAGAGAATCCTTCCAAGCCGGTAACACTTTCGATTGAGCATGCAGATGGTTCAAAGGAATCGGTTGTTGTAACACCAAAGGTGGACAATGAAGGAAATTATAAACTTGGAGTTGCTGGAGGTTATGTCGCGTCCACCGGATTTGGAAATGATATCAAATATGCAGGTCTGGAGCTTCGATATTGGGTGAAAGCGACGGTGACAGGACTTCGGATGATTGTGACTGGCGGTGTGAAAAATGGAGATATCATGGGTCCCGTTGGTGTTGGAAGTGCCATGAACGAAGTGATTGAAGAGGCAAAGGATATCAGCACAACGCAGAAAGAGGCAGTAATCAATGTAATACTGAATCTTTTAAACTGGAGTATCTTGCTGAGTGTGAATCTGGGTATCATGAACCTGCTTCCGATTCCGGCACTGGATGGCGGCAGACTGTTGTTCCTGTTTATTGAGGCAATCCGTAGAAAGAAGATTCCACAGGAGAAGGAAGCGATTGTGAACTTCATCGGATTTGCGTTACTTATGGTATTGATGGTTGTAGTATTCTTTAATGATATTAAGAATGCATTTTTCTAAAAGGTTAGAAAAGGGGTTGTGATTATGAGATACGGAACGAAAAAAACACTTCCACACAGAGATACGACGAGAATGATAAATATTGGCGGTGTCGTGATCGGTGGCGGCAATCCGATTGCGATTCAGTCTATGACAAATACAGAGACATCTGATGTAGACGCAACCGTGGCGCAGATTCTGGAACTGGAGAAGGCAGGCTGTCAGATCATCCGTTCCACCGCGAATACCGAGGCGGCTGCAAAGGCATTTGATAAGATTAAAGAACAGATTCATATTCCAATCGTAGCAGACATTCATTTTGATTATCGGCTGGCGATACTTGCGATGGAATATGGTGCAGATAAGATTCGGATCAATCCGGGAAATATCGGCGGAGAAGAGAATCTGAAGAAGGTTGTAAAAGTAGCGAAAGAGCGGAATATTCCGATTCGTGTCGGTGTGAATTCCGGTTCCTTAGAGCGGAATCTGGTTGAAAAATATGGTGGCGTGACAGCGGAAGGTATCGTGGAGTCTGCACTTGACAAGGTACGGATGATCGAGGAATGTGATTACGATAATCTGGTAATCAGTATCAAGAGTTCCGATGTTATGATGTGTGTACATGCGCATGAATTGATTGCGGAACAGTCGAGTTATCCTCTGCATGTTGGAATTACAGAGGCTGGAACAGTCTATCGTGGCAATATCAAGTCTGCAGTAGGGCTTGGTATGATTTTAGGACAGGGAATTGGCGATACGATGCGTGTGTCTCTGACGGGAGATCCGGTTGAGGAGATTACATCGGCAAAGCTGATCCTGCGGACGTTAGGGTTGCGCAAGGATGGAATCGAGCTCGTGTCCTGTCCGACTTGTGGCAGAACAAAGATCGACCTGATCGGACTTGCGAATGATGTAGAGAAACTGATTGCCGGCTATGACCATCTGTCAATCAAGGTTGCTGTGATGGGCTGTGCGGTAAATGGACCTGGTGAGGCACGGGAAGCGGATCTTGGTATTGCAGGCGGCAATGGTGAGGGACTTCTGATGAGACACGGTGAGATCATTAAGAAAGTTCCACAGGAGAATCTGCTTGCAGCACTGAAGTACGAGCTGGATCACTGGGAAGAGGAGTAAAAACGTGGATAACAAAACATTTTGTAATGTATTTCCGGCTTTTAAGGGTGGAGCGGAACTTGACGCCCTTTTTTCGGATACGCAGGTGGAGAGTATCAAAACCTACGAGACAAAAAAACAGATGATTGTTACGCTGCAAAGTGACCACTTGATTCCATATCATATGATTACCCGTATGGAAGCATTGCTGACACAGTATGCATATCATATGGGTGGTGCAGGAAAGAAAATCCAGATATTTATGCGATATCAGCTATCGGAACAATATGATGTGAGACAGATTGCGGAGAATTATAAAGAAAGCCTGTTAGAGGAACTGCGCAGCATCAGCCGGATTGCATTTCGGTTGATGAGCCGGGCGGAGTGGTATTATAACGAGGATGTGATCAGCATTGCGGTCGAACATTCCTCGGTTGCAAAGGAACATGAAAAACTGATACGGGATTTTCTCGTGTCTTATTTTCGTGATCATTTTGGAAAAGAAATCGAAGTTGGATTCAGCTATTCCTTAGAGCAAAAAACGAAGCTGCGGCAGGCAAATGCGCTGCGCTTACAGCAGGAGCTCCGTACGATCGAGGAGAAAAATGCAGAATTACAGGCGGCAAAAGCTGCTTCGGATGCTTCGGAAAAAGAGAAGAATGCAGAAGATAAAAAGGCCGCCAAGGATGAAAATAAACAGGCAGAAGCAAAAACGGCTGCAAAGACAGATGCACCGAAGTCCCCACAGCCAGCCGCATCCAGTGCAAAACCAGCGGCTGCAGCAGCCAAATCCTATGGCGCAGGTGCCAGATCCGATCGCAAATTCTCAGGGAAAGGCGATTATGGAAGTTATCGCAAGCAGCAGTCACAGGACCCGGATGTGTTCTATGGCAGAAACTGTGAGGCGGATATTGTCAAGATTGAGGCACTCGAAGAAGGTACCGGTGAATGTTGTATCCATGGACAGGTAATTGCGTTGGAAGATCGCGAACTGCGAAGTGGAAAGTTTATTATCACAGGTGCGATTACCGATTTTACTGATACAATTATGTTCAAACTGTTTGTATCACCGGATGACCGGGGACCGTTGCTGGATGAATTGCAGAAGGGAAAATTCTATATCATAAAAGGTGTGCCAATGTATGACAGCTACAGTAAGGAAATCACCTTTTCATCCGTTGCCGGAATCAAACCGGCAAATGATTTTCGGGAGAAACGGATGGATAACGCGCTTGAAAAACGTGTCGAGCTGCATCTGCATACGATCATGAGCGAGATGGATAGTGTGGTTGGCATCGAAAAAGTTATTGCCCGCGCGAAGGAATGGGGCATGAAGGCGCTTGCAATCACCGATCATGGTGTTGTACAGGCATTCCCGATTGCAAACCACCAGCTCAAAAAAGGCGAGGACTTTAAAATCATCTATGGTGTAGAGGGCTATTTTGTCGATGATGTAAAAGGCTTGATCCAGAACGAAAAAGGACAGAAGATTGATTCGGAATATGTGGTATTTGATATAGAAACCACAGGCTTAAGCCCGACAAATAATCGTATCATTGAGATCGGTGCCGTGCGGATCAAGGATGGAAGGATACAGGATACATTCTCTGAATTTGTCAATCCGGAGGTGCCGATTCCGTATACGATCACGAAGCTTACATCCATCACGGATGCGATGGTGCAGAATGCACCGACGATCGAAGTGATCCTGCCGAAATTTTTAGAGTATATTGGCGATGCAAGTGTGGTTGCGCATAATGCTACCTTTGATACCGGATTTATACGGGAGAATGCAAAGCGGCTGGGACTGGTGTTTGACAGTACAATCGTGGATACGATGACACTGGCGCATATCCTGCTTCCTGAGCTTGGTAAGTATACACTGGATCGTCTGTGCAAGCAGTTTGGTGTTGTAAATGAGCATCACCATAGAGCTTGTGATGATGCGGCTGCTACAGCTGAGATCTTCGTCAAGATGATCAAGATGATCAAAGAAAAAGGTATTACAACGATCCATGAGTTAAACGAAGCGGGTGCTGCATCTCCGGATGCAATCCGGAAAGCAAAAACGTATCATGGTATCATATTGGCGGCAAATGAGGTTGGACGAGTGAATCTGTACCGTCTGATTTCTGAGTCGCATCTGACATATTTTAACCGGCGTCCACGTATGCCGAAGAGTCTGATCAACAAATACCGGGAAGGTCTGATCATTGGCTCCGCCTGTGAGGCGGGCGAGCTTTACCGTGCAGTATTGTACGGAGAGGGCGAGGATGAAATCACAAGACTTTGTAATTTCTATGATTACTATGAGATTCAGCCGGTTGGAAACAACATGTTCCTGCTTGATGATGAGAAAGCGCCGGTCAAGACCGTGGAAGATCTGCAGGATGTAAACCGGAAGATTTGTGACCTCGGGAAACAGTTTGGCAAGCCGGTCGTTGCAACGTGTGATGTGCATTTCCTCGATCCGGAGGATGAGATATATCGGCGGATCATGATGGCGGGAAAGGGATTCCATGATGCAGACCGTCAGCCACCGCTGTTTTTCCGTACAACGGATGAGATGCTTGCAGAGTTCCAGTATTTAGGCAGTGATCTTGCAAAAGAAGTCGTTATTACAAATACAAATAAAATCAATGATATGATTGAGCGTATCTCACCGGTACGGCCGGATAAATGTCCGCCGATCATTGATAATTCCGATGAGACGCTGACGACGATCTGTTATGACAAAGCACATGAGATTTACGGACCAAATCTGCCGGAGATCGTAGAGGCGAGACTGAAACGGGAACTGCATTCCATTATCTCAAACGGATTTGCGGTTATGTATATTATCGCGCAGAAGCTGGTGTGGAAATCAAATGGCGATGGATATCTGGTAGGCAGCCGAGGTTCGGTTGGTTCGTCCTTTGTTGCGACGATGGCAGGTATCACGGAAGTAAATCCACTTCCGGCACACTACATCTGTCCGAAGTGTTATTTTACAGATTTTGATTCGGATTTTGTGAAACAGTTCGAAGGACAGTCTGGTTGTGATATGCCTGACCGGAAATGCCCAAAGTGTGGCACGCTGATGACGAAGGAAGGACACGATATTCCGTTTGAGACATTCCTTGGTTTCTATGGCGATAAAGAGCCGGATATTGATTTGAATTTCTCTGGTGAGTATCAGCCCAAAGCACATGCTTATACAGAGGAACTTTTTGGAAAGGGAAAGGCATTCCGTGCGGGAACGATTGGTTCTCTGGCAGAGAAAACCGCATTTGGATATGTGTACAAATATTACGAAGAGCATGAGCAGGTAAAACGGCGTTGTGAGATGGAACGTATCGCTTTGGGACTGACAGGCGTGAAACGTACAACCGGACAGCATCCGGGTGGTATGATCGTGCTGCCAAAGCATGAGGAGATTTATTCGTTCACGCCGATCCAGCATCCGGCGAACGACACAACAACCGATATTATTACAACACATTTTGAGTACCATTCCATCGACCATAACCTGTTGAAACTTGATATTCTCGGTCATGATGATCCGACGATGATTCGTCGTCTGGAAGATCTGACCGGACTGGATGCGAAGACGATTCCGCTGGATGATAAAGATGTTATGTCTTTGTTCCATAATACGGAAGCACTTGGTATCAAACCGGAGGACATCGGCGGCACGAAGCTTGGTACACTTGGAATTCCGGAGTTTGGTACAGATTTTGCGATGCAGATGTTGATCGACGCTGCGCCGAAAGCATTTTCGGATCTGGTGCGTATCGCGGGACTTTCCCATGGTACGGATGTATGGCTTGGAAACGCACAGACACTGATTGCGGAGGGCGTCTGTGAACTTTCGTCCGCGATCTGTACACGAGATGATATTATGACGTATCTGATCTACCGGGGACTGGAACCGGGACTTGCATTTAACATCATGGAGAAGGTACGAAAAGGTATCGTTGCAAAAGGCAAATGTGACAAATGGGATGAGTGGAAAGAGGAGATGCGTAAGCATGATGTTCCAGAATGGTACATGGAGTCATGTGAGAAAATCAAGTACATGTTCCCGAAGGCACATGCGGTTGCCTATGTTATGATGGGCTGGCGTGTAGCATATTACAAGATTAAATATCCGCTTGCATATTACACGGCATTTTTCAGTATCCGTGCGTCGGCGTTTGACTATCAGCAGATGTGTCTTGGCAAGGAGGCACTGGAAGAAAATCTGGCTGCCTTGCAGAAGAAAGATAAGAATGATATGAGTGCGACCGAGAAGGATATGGTGCGTGATATGCGGCTGGTACAGGAGATGTATGCGAGAGGTATCGAGTTTATGCCAATCGATCTGTACCGTGCAAAGGCAGATCGTTTCCAGATCATAGATGGAAAGATCATGCCGAGCTTTGCATCCATTGCCGGCATGGGCTTAAAGGCGGCGCAACAGCTGGAGGAAGCAGCAAAAGGCGGCACATTTACATCAAAAGAGGATATCCGTATCCGTGGAAAGGTGTCAAAGACGATCCTCGATGTGATGGAAGAACTTGGAATCCTCGGCGATCTGCCAGAGACAAACCAGTATGATTTCTTTGGCATGCTGAAATAAAAGAGTTGCTATTTTAGGCTACATATATTAAAATAAAGCCAAATGTTTTTTAATGCAATAAAGAAGGACGTGAGAAAGTGAACAATCAAAATACTCAGGACATAGGAATTATCCATGAATCAAATATAGAGGTATCTGACATTTTAGAGCAGGTGTATGAGGCGTTATCTGAGAAAGGATACAACCCTGTAAGTCAGATCGTCGGTTATGTGATGAGTGGAGATCCAACCTACATTACAAGTTACAAAAATGCGAGAAGTCTGATCATGAAAGCAGAGCGGGATGAGATCATAGAGGTACTTCTTGAGAACTATATTGAGACACGGCTCAAGTAAGAAACACTGCGTGGTATTTCTGCTTGACAGAAGGAGCGGGACGATATGAGAATCCTTGGACTGGATTATGGCTCGAAGACAGTTGGCGTTGCATTGTCAGATGCAACTTGTTTGATTGCACAGCCACTCGAGACGATCGAGCGAAAACAAGAAAATAAACTGAGACAGACCTATGCAAGGATTGAGGCACTCGTGGTGGAGCACGACGTGGATAAAATCGTACTTGGACTTCCCAAGATGATGAACAATACGGAAGGACCAAGAGTTCAGGCAACGAGAGAATTTGCGGAGAATCTGGAACGCAGAACCGGATTGCCGATAATATTTGAGGATGAAAGGCTCACGACAGTGGAAGCAAACCGGATTTTAGAAGAGACGGGTGTGTGCGTGAGCGGAAGAAAAGAACACATTGACAAGATGGCGGCAGCTATCATATTGCAGAGTTATCTGGATCGAGAGGCACATAAAAGAGATGAGTGAGAAGATTACATTTGAAACAGAAGATGGAGATATCGAGTTGTATGTATTAGAACAGACAACGCTTTTTGGAGTGAATTACATTCTGGTGACAGATGACGAAGAAAGTGAGGATGGCAGTTTCTTTGTACTGAAAGAAGAACCGGACAGCGAAGGAGATGTCGTTTCTTACGCAGAAGTAGAAGACGAGAACGAATTGAAAGCAGTGATCAAGATCTTTGATGAGCTGTTGGAAGACATTGATTTGGAGGTTTAGTTTAGAATGAAACAGAATAATAAGTCGGTGAAGATCATTCCGCTTGGGGGATTAGAGCAGATCGGAATGAACATTACCGCGTTCGAGTATGAGGACAGTATTATTGTCGTAGACTGTGGACTTGCATTTCCGGAGGATGAGATGCTTGGTATCGACCTTGTCATCCCGGATGTCACATACTTAAAGGAAAATGCGGACAAGGTAAAGGGACTTGTAATCACGCACGGACATGAGGATCATATCGGTGCGATTCCGTATATAGAAAATGAAGTGAATATGCCGATTTACGCAACCAAGCTGACGATGGGACTGATCGAGCATAAGCTTCGTGAACATGGAAATATTAACAACGTCAGAAGAAAGATCGTAACACACGGACAGATGATCACACTTGGTGCGTTCCGTATCGAGTTCATCCGTACGACACATTCGATTGCGGATGCGGCTGCACTTGCGATCTATACACCAGCCGGTATCATCGTGCATACCGGAGATTTTAAGGTTGATTACACACCGGTCTTTGGTGAGGCAATTGACCTGCCACGATTTGGTGAACTTGGAAAGAAAGGTGTGCTTGCACTGATGGCGGATTCCACAAATGTGGAACGTTCAGGATACACTCCATCCGAGAAAACGATCGGAAAAGTATTTGACCATTTGTTTGATGACAACAAGGATCATCGAATCATCATTGCGACATTTGCATCAAATGTCGACCGTGTACAGCAGATTATCAATTCTGCGTACAAGTATGGCAGAAAGGTGGTTGTCGAGGGACGAAGCATGGTAAATGTCATTCAGACAGCTTCGGAGCTTGGCTATATTGATATACCGGACAATACGTTGATCGAGATCGATCAGATTAAGAACTATCCGGATGAGCAGGTGGTACTGATCACAACCGGAAGTCAGGGCGAGAATATGGCAGCGCTTTCGAGAATTGCGGCCAGCATTCACAAGCAGATCACGATCAAGCCGGGCGATGTAGTTATCTTCTCATCCAGCCCGATTCCGGGAAATGAGAAGGCAATCTTCAAGGTGATCAACGAGCTTGAAATGAAGGGCGCTCATGTAATCTTCCAGGATACCCATGTTTCCGGACATGCCTGTCAGGAAGAGATAAAACTGATGTATGCGCTTACAAAACCGAAATATGCGATGTCGGTACACGGCGAATACCGACATCTGAAGCGCCATGCAGAGCTTGCAGTAGAGATGGGAATTCCCAAGGAAAATGTCAAGATCTTATCCGCCGGCGATGTACTGTCGATAGGAGAAGATGTCTTTGACGTGACTGGAAAGGTACAGGCACAGGGAATTCTGGTCGACGGACTCGGTGTTGGCGATGTTGGAAACATTGTATTGCGTGATCGTCAGCAACTTTCCGAGAATGGCCTTTTGATCGTTGTCGTGACACTGGAGGCAGGAAGCAACCAGCAGGTTGCCGGACCGGATATTGTATCCCGTGGATTCGTTTATGTGCGTGAGGCAGAGAACCTGATGGATGAATGCCGCGAGGTGGTGCAGGAAGCATTGGATAACTGCTTAGACCGGGGAATTACAGATTGGGGCAAATTGAAGAATACGATTCGAGATGCGCTGAGTGATTTCCTCTGGAAGAAGATGAAGCGAAGCCCGATGATTCTGCCGATTATCACAGAGGTTTAATATGAGACAGGTTATTAACGAGAGCAAACAATTAAATGAACATATCCGGGCATCTGAGGAGTACCGCACTTACCTGCGGACAAAACAGGCGCTTCTTGAAAATGAGGAATTGAGCAGACATCTGCAGGAATTCCGTGCCAAGAATTACGAGCTTCAGAATCGGCAGGGCGTAAACCCTTACGATGAGATGATAGAACTGACAAGGGAATACGATGAACTGCTGCACAACTCTGTGGTAAGTGATTTTTTGCAGGCGGAACAGCAGATCTGTAAGCTGCTGCAGCGGGTGTTTGATTCCATAGCAGAAGGATTGGAGTTTGATTACATCAATGAGTGAAAATGTGAAAAAAACAACAAATGGAATAGCAAAGAAAAAAACAAGCAGGAAAAATGTGCGTAAAAAAGAGGAGAATCTGCGAAAAGGTTTAAAGAATTCTTCTGGGTTTATGTTCAGTTTATTTGTCAATATACTGATCGTATTTTTGATCGTAAAGCTGTTTACATATTCTTTTAATTTTGCTTATGGCGTATTTGGCAATGTTGCATACCATCCGGGAAGCCAGCAGTATATCGTGGTCGATATTCCAGCAGATTCCTCGATCATGGAGATTGGAAGTGCTTTGCAGGATGCGGAGATTATTGAAGATAAGTACGTCTTTTATGCCAAGGTAAAGGTAAAGGGCTATGGAAATAAGATCACAAGTGGAAAATATCATTTGTCAGCCAGCATGACCTATGATGAGATATTGCAGATTATCTGTAATATAGATACAAGCAGTGACGAGGAAAACGAATAAGTATGAATGAGTTTGCGAGAATTACATCCTTTGTCCGTTCGATGGCAAAGGAGGATGCCGGGGCGTTGGGAGAATTATATCGGGATGCTGTAAAGCGCGGTGTTCCGGTGATCCGGCCAGAGGCAAGAGAATTATTAAAGACACAGTTACTATTGAAAAAGCCGAAGCGTGTTCTGGAGATCGGAACAGCCGTCGGCTATTCTTCTATCTACATGACAGGATTTCTGTCAGAGGATGCGCAGATCACAACGCTGGAATTGAGCGAGGAACGGACTGCGGAAGCAAGAACAAATATCAAACAGCTTGGAAAAGAGACGCAGATTCAGGTGATCTGTGGAGATGCGGCAGAGACGTTGAAGGAGCTTCCAGATGATACTTATGAGTTTGCGTTTGTCGATGCAGCAAAGGCACAGTATATTTATTATCTGCCAGATGTGCTGCGCGTGTTAAAACCGGGCGGTGTGATCGTATCGGACAACATCCTGCAGGAAGGGGAAGTATTAGAATCCCATTTTCTGGTGGAAAAGCGGAACCGCACGATCCATGACCGGATGCGGGAATATCTGTATGTGCTCACACATGATGATCGGTTGGAGACAGCCATTCTGCCAGTTGGGGATGGTATGGCAATCTCAATCGTGCAGGAATAACAGGAAAATGAAAGAGGATCGAAGATGGATAAGTTACAGAAACCAGAATTATTGATACCTGCCGGAAGTCTGGAAGTATTAAAGGTGGCAGTTGATTATGGCGCAGATGCAGTCTATATCGGTGGCAAGAATTATGGACTTCGTGCGAAGGCTGGGAATTTCACAATCGAAGAGATGCATGAAGCAGCAGACTATGTGCATGCGCATGGAGCGAAGCTGTATGTGACGGTAAATATATTTGCACACAATGAGGATATCGATGGAATCAAGGCGTATTTCCATGAATTGAAAGAGACTGGACTTGAAGAGAAAATAGATGCATTTATCATTTCAGATCCGGGTATTTTCACATTGGCGAAGGAAATCCTGCCGGGCATTGAGATTCATGTCAGTACACAGGCGAACAATACGAATTACTTGATCTACGATTTCTGGAGAAAACAGGGCGCGACGCGTGTGGTAGCGGCGCGGGAACTTTCATTAAAGGAAATCAAAACGATCCGGGAACATATTCCGGCAGATATGGAGATCGAGGCATTTATGCATGGAGCGATGTGTATATCTTATTCCGGAAGATGCCTGCTCAGCAGTTATTTTACAGGCAGAGATGCAAATCAGGGAGCCTGCAC
Source organism: Coprococcus hominis (ex Arizal et al. 2022) (assembly GCF_040094675.1). Taxonomy (NCBI): domain Bacteria; kingdom Bacillati; phylum Bacillota; class Clostridia; order Lachnospirales; family Lachnospiraceae; genus Coprococcus; species Coprococcus hominis (ex Arizal et al. 2022). Next base: position 44,856 of record NZ_JBBNHG010000039.1, on the reverse strand, counting down.
GCATCCATGCCGTTGGAAATATGCGGTTGTGGAGGAGAAGCGACCGGGCGAATATCTTCCAGTGGAAGAAGATGACAGAGGCACGTATATCTTTAATTCCAAGGACCTCTGCATGATTGAGCATATCCCGGATATGATTGACGCAGGAATCAACTCTTTCAAGGTAGAAGGACGTATGAAGACAGCACTGTATGTAGCAGTTGTTACCCGGACATACCGGGAGGCAATTGATGATTACTATACATCGAAGGAATTGTATGAGAGCAAGATGGAACATTACCGTGAGGAAATCGCAGCATGCACATTCCGTCAGTTTACAACTGGTTTTTATTATGGAAAACCAAACGAGGAGACACAGATTTACGACTGTAACACCTATGTGAAGAACCGTGTCTACCTTGGTACAGTTGAAGAAGTGACAGCGGCAGGAGAACTGGTTATCCACCAGAAGAATAAATTCTGCGTGGGTGATGCAATCGAGGTTATGGCGTTTGACGGCGAGAATGTGGACGTAGAGGTTCTTGCAATTCATGACGAACACGGCACAGAGATGGAATCTGCACCGCATCCAAAACAGTTACTCTGTGTGAAGGTTTCAAATTCAGAGAAAATCAGAAAAGGTATGATTATACGCACAAGGCACTGCGCAGCTTAAGCAGTGCCTTTTTCTCTATCCGTGAGACATAGGAGCGCGAGATATGGAGTAGGTTTGAAATCTCTTTCTGCGTAAGCTCCTGATTGTCATATAAACCGTAACGGAGCGCGATTACCTGCTGCTCGCGGTCATCTAATATTTCGGTAAACAAGTCATTGATATTTCTGAGACTTTCGGACGTGATAACATTCAAAAGCACATTTTCTTCGTCGATTCGGATGACATCCATCAAACTGATCTCATTTCCCTCCCGGTCGGTGCCGATTGGTTCGTACAGGGAAATCTCACGCGCTTCCTTGCGTTCCTGACGAAGCCGCATCAAAAGTTCATTTTCGATACAGCGACTGGCGTAGGTGACAAGCTTTGAACCTTTGTCGGTATCATATGTATTGATCGCTTTGATCAGGCCGATCGTGCCGATGGAAATCAGATCCTCGGTGGAGCGGTTTCCAGTCTGATATTTCTTGACGATATGCGCGACGAGACGCAGATTGTATTCTACAAGGATATTGCGCGCGGATAGATCGCCCGCCTTTGCTTTTTGCAGATAATGCGATTCCTCTTCGGGAGAGAGCGGGTGATGAAAAGTCTGCATGGCTGCCTCGCTATCCCTCTTTGTATATACTATGACGAATGATGGAAAATAGTGCTTTTCCAAGATGGAAAAAGATGGTATGATGATTCTAATGGTTTGGGAAGGAGAGGGTTATGTTTCACTTAAAACATGATGTGCAGATACATCTAAAAAAGGAAAAGGAAGTTTTTCAATTCGTTCGGTTGTTTTTGTTTACATTTATATTATCGGCTGTGCTGATGGGGCTGCCTGACTATATTTGGAATATGCATTTATATAGAATATCGTTAATAGTAGTTCCGTGGCTGATAGCAGTCCCATCTATTGTTTATTGTATTAAACAAAGAGTTCAATTAGTTAATAAAAAATGGATTTTTGATTTTGGGATTGGTGTAGTAATTGGAGTAGCACTTTCTTGTTTGTGGCTTGTGATTGCAAATCAAATGGGAATAACAGTGGGAAGATTTTATACCAATAATATGTGGACAATAGTCTTCTTTTTTATATATTACGTTTTTTCGGTTGGACCTGCAGAAGAACTCATTTATAGAGTGGCATTTAAAGAAAGCTTGGAAAGTGTAACAGATAAGGCAAAATGGATAGCTCCGATTTTAGCAAACGTTTTATTTGGACTATCACACTTATTTCAACATAATATATCAAACGCGGTATTTGCGTTTTGCGTCGGGGCTATATACACGCTATTATACAATAAATGGAATAAGTGCAATTATATTATGGTAGCAGCGATTCATGGAATGTATGACTTTGCTATATGCTTTATTCCGTATATGCTGGATAAGGTGTAGGCTTGGATAAATGAAAATCTTGAAGAACCATAATGTTATGTAAAATAAACGACTTAGACAGATTTAAACAGATATCAAAAAATTGCTTTTTTTTTCAAATAGGCTATGCTATAATTGTACATACTATAAAATTTATGAGAGGGTATTGCTATGCGAATAACTGGAGGAAGAAAAAAGATTCGTATAGGTGATTTGCTTGTTGAAGCGGGGGCTATTACGGAAGAAGAGCTTCAGGAGGCACTTGCCTATCAGAAGGAAAATGGTGGTCGTATCGGTAATGTAATCATGGAACTTGGCTTTATTAGCCAGGAACTTTTGATTACAGTATTGACGACACAGATGGGAATTGATTACATTGAGCTGAAAGCCTGCAAACTGGATGAAGATTTGTTGAAACAGGTACCGGAAAACCTGGTCAACAAATATAAGGCAATCCCGATTGGATATGATGAGAATAATCCGAATATCCTGCGAGTGGCAATGGTAGATCCAATGGATTTAAATGCTATCGATGATATCGGTATTGCGACAAATACACAGGTAGAACCATTGCTTGCCATGGAAGATGATGTCATGGAGGCAATTGGTAAATATTATGGTAATGCACAGGCAATGGAGGCTGCTGAGCAGTACCGTAAGGAGATGCAGGAGAACGGCGTCAATGATGCGGATGAAGAGGCGCTGAATGAAGATATCGAGAACTCGCCAATCGTACTTCTGGTAAAGCAGATTATCGAGAGCGGTGTCAGACAGAGAGCTTCCGATATACATATCGAACCGCTGGAGAGTAGCGTTCGAGTTCGTTACCGTATTGATGGTGCGTTGAAGCATGTTATGACCTACGATATTGGACTTCTGGCAGGTATCAGTGCCCGTATCAAGATCATCGGCGGTATGGATATCGCAGAGAAACGTAAACCACAGGATGGTCGTATCACAATTATGGTTGACCGGAGAGAGTACGATGTCCGTGTATCTATCCTTCCAACTGTATATGGTGAGAAAACCGTTATGAGACTTACTTCCAAGGACGGTCTGACGAAACCGAAGAGCGCGCTTGGATTTGGACCAAAGGAATTGAAGGTGTTTGACGGCATCCTGAGTAACCCACATGGAATCATCCTTGTAACAGGACCAACCGGTTCCGGTAAATCAACTACACTGTATACATCATTGAGTGAGTTAAATACCGAAGATGTAAATATTATCACGGTAGAAGATCCTGTCGAGGCAAATATCGACGGTATCAATCAGGTTCAGGTAAATGTAAAAGCAGAGATGACTTTCGCGGCAGCCCTTCGATCTATCCTCCGTCAGGATCCGGATATTATTATGATCGGAGAGATTCGAGACAGTGAGACTGCACAGATTGCTGTTCAGGCGGCTATCACCGGACATTTGGTAGTATCCACACTGCATACAAACTCAGCCGCATCTACGGTTACACGTATCATCGATATGGGTATTGAGCCTTATGTAGCGGGCGATGCGTTGGTGGGTGTTATCGCACAGCGACTTGTTCGTAGACTTTGTAGCTCTTGCAAACAGGCAAGATTAGCAGAACCGGAAGAAAAGAAAATTCTTGGTGTCAAACCAGAGGATATGGATGATGATGTCATCATCTATGAGCCGGTTGGTTGTCCACTTTGTGGAGATACTGGTTATGCAGGGCGAATCGGTGTGTATGAGATGATGCCGGTATCGAAAGCACTGCAGGCAGTTATCTCCAAGGGTGCTACGGCGGATGTCATTGAAAAGCAGGCGTTGTCAGAAGGCATGCTTACTTTGAAGATGGGTGCAGCACAACATGTATTGAACGGTATTACGTCGATTAGTGAGATGAAGAAGATTACATATGAGACGGGTGATGAATATTAAAACTATAATATAAAAGAGGGAGAGAAAAGAACATGATAGACATGAAAGAACTTCTGGCATTCGCCGTAGAACAGAATGCATCCGATATCCATATTGCGGTAGGTATCCCGCCGAAACTTCGTATCAACGGTCGGTTGACAGAGGTAGAACTTCCGGCAATGACACCGGCAGATGCAGCAGAAGCAATTGGTTCGACGATGCATGATCGTCATAAGCAGATCTTAAAGGAACGAGGAGAGGTCGATTTTTCCTTCGCATCTCCAGAAACTGGTCGATTCCGTGTAAACGTATTTATGGATCGTGGAAATATGGCGGCTGCTTACAGAAAGGTCGATACCATTATTCCTAGACCGGATCAGTTAGGAATTCCAGAAGCAGTTGTACAGTTGTATAAGAAGAAAAGAGGCTTGGTGCTTGTAACAGGACCAACCGGTTCCGGTAAGTCGACAACGCTTGCTTCTATTATCAATAAAGCAAATGAAAACCTGACCGATCACATCATTACACTGGAAGATCCAATCGAGTATATCCACAAACATAAAAAATCAGTTGTAAACCAGCGAGAAGTTGGTATGGATACACTCTCTTATGCAAATGCACTTCGTGCAGCCCTCCGTGAGGATCCGGATATCATCCTCGTAGGAGAGATGCGTGACCTTGAGACAATCTCTACAGCGATTACGGCTGCTGAGACTGGACACCTGGTATTCTCCACACTGCATACAATTGGTGCGGCATCTACGATCGACCGTATCATCGACGTGTTCCCAACACATCAGCAGCAGCAGACACGTATCCAGTTAGCGATGATTCTGGAAGGGGTTATCTCACAGGCACTGATTCCGACAGCAGATGGGCATGGACGAGTGGCAGCGTTCGAGGTTATGCTTGCCAGCCCGGCAATCCGAAGCTTGATTCGTGAGCAGAAGAACCATCAGATCCAGTCTACGATTCAGACAAGCCGTGCACAGGGTATGATTACACTGGATGATTATATCTTGGATTTGTATAAGAGTGGAACGATCACCAGAGATATGGCACTTGTGTATGCACAGGATCAGGTTGCAATGAAGAAACAGATGTAACATTTGTGCAAGTTTCACAAAATTAAATTATTTTATTGAACTTTATTGCAAAAAACTATCAAATAGAGTAGTATCAGTATATAAATTGTTCATAAAATGTTCATTTTTTAGAAAAATAAGAGGTCGGAGGAGTTAAAATGGCACAATACAATTACAAAGCCATGGACAAAAACGGCAAGGCGAAAAAAGGCTCGATAGAGGCGATTAACCTTGACAAGGCAAAAGAAAAGCTGAAGTCCGAAGGACTGATTGTCCAGGATATAAAAGAACAGGGCGCCGGAAAAAAGGGAGGCGGCAAGAAAGTCAAAGATAAAGATTTGGCAGTGTTCTGTAAGCAGTTCTCGGCAGTTCTGAATGCAGGTGTTACGATTATCAGTGCGTTGGAAATGATGTCAGAACAGCTGGAAAACAAAACTTTGAAACGCGCATTACAGGAAGCTCAGTCGTATGTGCAAAAGGGTGGTACACTGGCGGATGCATTCAAATTGAATCCAAAGGTATTCCCGCCGATTATGATCAACATGACAGCGGCTGGTGAGATGTCCGGTAATCTGGAAATCTGTTTTGATCGTCTGACAACACACTTTGAGACAGCAAATGCACTGCATTCAAAGGTGAAAGGTGCAGTTACATATCCAATCGTTATCTTGATTGTCGTTGCAGCGGTTGTAGCAGTGTTACTGGTTGGCGTTATCCCACAGTTTTCACAGATGTTTGACGATTTGGGATCAGAACTTCCGGCGGCTACACAGATGCTTGTAAACTTAAGTAACTTCTTGCAGCATAAGTGGTATATCTTGGTGATTATTGTTGCAGCGATCGTATTTGGCTTGAAAGCATTTGGCAAGACAGAACCTGGATCATTGATGTATGCAAAGATTGGCATTAAATTCCCATTGTTTGGTAATCTGACGATTAAGTCAGCCGCAGCAACATTCTCTCGTACGATGGCAACTTTGATGGCTTCTGGTATCAGTTTGATCGATGCAGTGGAGCAGGTCGCAAAGATGATCAATAACCGGATCATTCGGGAAGCACTTTTGGATGCGAAGACACAGATTGCAAAAGGTGTTCCGCTTTCCAAACCACTTCGCGATTGTGGAATCTTCCCACCGATGCTTCCTCAGATGACAAAGATCGGTGAGGAAACTGGTAATATCGAAGATATGATGGACAAGGTTGCAGATTACTACGAGATGGAAGTAAATGATGCAACAGATGCACTTACAGCAGCAATGGAACCACTCATCATCGTAATCATGGGTGTTGTTGTCGGCGGTATCGTAATGGCTATCTACAGTCCAATGCTTAGCATGTACGACGCAATTGATAGTTATTAAAGTGAAATTGGATACAAACCGTTGGGCGAGGACTTCGGTTTTATCATAGAAAAAACTATATAAAGAAAAGGAGAGTAAATTTATGAAGAAAACAAACAACAAAGGTTTCTCACTCGTAGAGTTGATTATCGTTATTGCTATCATGGCAATCCTTGCTGGTGCAATCGCTCCTGCATTGATTCGTTACATTGATAAGTCAAGAAAGTCTAACGATGTTAGCTCATGTAAGACAATTAAGACAGCAGTTGAGACTGCACTTGGTAATGAGGATGTATATGCATTCTTGACAAACTGCGGTGATGATGATGCTGATTTTACACTCATCACATTTAACCCGGGAGAATCTACATCAACAGCAACAATGACTAATGATGCAATGACAATTTCAGGTTGTGAAGAGCCAACTACAGGGGTTAGTGTTGCAGATGTTGGAACTCTTGCATTGACAGAAATTGGTACAAACATTGGTGAGAAGATTCCAAAGCTTAAGTACACAAAGGCTAACAAAGATGATAGCGCAGCAGCATGTGTAGTTAAGCCGGAGAAGTTCTATGCAGCAATCACTGCAAAGGGTACAGTATATGTAATGATCGGTTCCGATACAGCTCCTACAGCTACACCATCTGGAGCAAAGGTTGCTGAGTATGATTCTGCATACATCATCAGCCCAGAGTGCTGTGCAGCATATCAGTAAAATATGTGATTAAATCACAAAAACAGATTCCACTCGAATGATCGGGTGGAATCTGTTAAAAATGAGACGGAAAGGTTAGGACGATGTTAGTAACAATAGTATTTAGCATTTTTTTTGCGTTATATGGAATTGTAATCGGTAGTTTTGTCAATGTTTTAATTTTAAGACTTCCGATAAAAGAAAGCATAACCTTAAAACGGTCTCATTGTATGACATGTGGGCATACCTTATCCTGGTATGAACTCATACCTTTATTTAGTTATTTATTTTTAGGTGGAAAGTGCAGGCATTGTAAGGCACATATTTCAGTACAGTACCCGATTGTGGAGGCTGCAAATGGAATCATATATGTGGTTGTCTTCCTCGCAAAAGGAATCACATTGGAAACGTTCCTTTATTGCCTGTGTGCTTCTGCCTTACTAGCGTTAAGCGTCATAGATTGGCGTACACAGGAAATCCCCTTGGGATTCAATATTTTTATACTAATTTTGGGACTGGTTAGACTCTTTACAGATATAAGTAATTGGAGTCAGTATGTAATCGGTTTGTTTGCTGTCAGCGTTTTTTTACTTCTCATTAATCTTGTTACAAAGGGGAGAGGCATAGGACACGGTGACATAAAGCTTATGGCGGCAACCGGCTTACTGATGGGCTGGAAACTAATTACGGTAGCATTTATCATGGCGTGTATCATCGGAACGGTGGTACATCTCATACGAATGGCTGTTAAGAAAGCTGGCAGAAAGCTGGCTTTTGGCCCATATTTATCTATGGGTATATTTATAGCAATGATATGGGGTGAACAGCTCGTGAGCTGGTACCTATAAGTATATGGACGAAAGTCCTACATATAAAATCACTGATTAGCGAGGGAGGCTATAACGAATGGCAAAAAGCAATAAAGTGTTATCGATTGATATCACAAACGAAAGTATTACAATTATTGAGCTGACTGCTTCAGCAAAAAAGCAGACGATGATTCATAATATCATCATTTTTGAAACACCAGAAGATTCCTATGAAGATGGTGTATTAAAGGAGCCAGAGAAGATTGCAGAGGCAATTACACAGCAGTTGATGGCTCGCGGTATTAATAATAAGAATGCGATCTTCGTTCTTTCATCGACAAAGATTGTAAACAGAGAGGTTATGATACCGTTTGTTCCAGAGAAAAAGATCAGAGGAATTATCAATTCAAACTCATCCGAGTATTTCCCTGTAAATATAGAAGATTATGTTGTTTCTCATTCTGTGCTTGAGACAGTAACAGATGAAGAGAATAACAAGCAGCTTCGCGTACTTGCGGTTGCAGCACCGGAGCATATGGTAAAGTCTTATTATGACTTAGGTCAGATGGCTGGATTGAATGTCGTTGCACTGGATTATATCGGTAATGCAATGCTCCAGCTTATTAAAACACAGACAAATCAGAACACAACAACCATGGTTATCCAGTTAGGTAGCGAGAGTACAGTATTGAATATTGTACAGGGCGATAACCTGCTGTTACAGAGAACGGTTCCATATGGTACAAACTCTGTTGTAAATGTAGTCATGGATGACAAGGGCGTTGATGCAACAACCGCTATGACATTGCTCCAGAACGATCGCTTGATCACTGTAGATTTTGATGATAACGAAGTAACTGGTGCATTCCGTTATTTGATTAACAACATTGGACGTGTTATGGACTTCTATGCATCAAAGAACCCGGACAAGCCAATTGAGGATGTATTCCTGACTGGTGATGGTGCGTTGATTCGCGGTATTGACGGACTTTTTAAAGTACAGTTGAATGTCAGCACACGAATTATGGATACATTGTACAATATCAAGTTTGATCCAAGTATCGACTTGAAAGTATACAATCCGGTATATCTTGTTACTCCAATCGGAGCAGCGTTTGCTCCAATGGGATTTGAACTTGCAGATGTAGCAGCATCCGCAACAAAGGCAGACGGAAGTCTGGCTCCGTTTATTGCATTGATCGCAGTTGCTGCAATTGGTGCAGCTGGCATGGCGTTCTATTCTATTAATAAGAAGAATACTGTGACTGAAAAACGAGATCAGTTAGAGTCAGATATTGCAAGAATCAGTGATATTGAAGATATTATCGATGCATATGATGCAGCTGAAGCAAAGTATACAGACATGGAGTCTATGTACTATACAACATACCAGTTGAACGAAAATGCAAGACAGTTTATCTCAGAATTAGAGAGTAAGATTCCTACAAGTATAGTCGTATCATCATTCTCATCTGATAACAACGGTGTATCAATGCCATGTGTATCAACAAGCTATGATGCAATTGCAGATTTTATTATGCAGCTGAAGACAATTGATTGTGTAGACAATGCGTATGTAGCAAGCATTTCAAAGAAGGATACAGATGGAGAAATCACATATGAATTTACTGTCACAGTCAACTATGTACCGATGATGGAAAACCCTGAAGCTTCAACTGATGATGCCGGGGATACTGAAACGACAGAAGCAGAAGCTGAGTAAGGGAGGGAGCAGAGTATGAAATTAAGCAAAAGTAATATTAAAATTATTTTATTTATCGTGGCAGTTGCAATTTTAGGCCTTACATATCTGTATGTATTTAAGGATAATATGAGCACTGCAGATTCAATTCAGTCAGAGGTAGACACATTACAGGCTCGCTATGATGAATTAAATGCAAAACAGAAAGATCGTGACATGTATGAGGAAAAGACTGCTGAATATGAAAAGCTTTTTGCTGACAGACTGGCATATTTCCCTGCAACATTGGATCAGGAAATTTCTGTTATGTTCATCAAAGGTGTTGAAAAGGATGAGGGGAATTTACAGTTTGGTGTAAACTCTGTTGGCCTTGGACAGCCTGAGACATTCTACAGTTTAAGTGCAGCAGCAAGTGCGTCTAATGATACAAGCGATACAGAAGAAGCAACGGATGAAGATACAACGACTGTTGGATCTGGTGATTATCAGTGTATGTCAGCAGCATTTCCTATTACATATACAGGATCATATGAAGGCTTGAAGGATTTCATTGATTATATTATGGGATATAAGTACAGAATGAATATTTCTTCTTTCAACATTGCATATAATTCACAGGATGATGTATATTCAGGAAGCATTTCTTTGAATGCATATTGTATAACAGGTGGTGGACGTGAAGCAGATAGTGTGGATGTAGATGTACCAGAAGGTGTATCTAATATCTTCCTTGGAGGTCCTGGTGCAGCATCTGTACAGACTTCCAGCCATGATGCAGGTCAGGGTGAAGATATCGCGAGTGATCATGATATCCTGATTGGTTTGAACAATGCAAATGGAGACAGCTCAGATGGTATTATTGTAAGTGCAGGAAGCAACAAGGTAAGCTCAACAGCAAACGATGTTGAGAAGGTTACACTTACAATTACAGATGAGGATGGTAAGAATATGGTCGAGGTTGCAATGGGCAGCGATTCTTACTCATTTGAGCTGACAGATAAGGATTTAACAATTTATGTTGAGTCATCTGCTCGTGTAGATAATGATGACAAGAATGGAATTACATTGAGTGTAAGCAACTCAACAGATGTTCCGGTTTATGTGAAGGTTGCAGACGATGACAAGAGCGCTCCTAGATTTGCCTTAGGCAGCAAGACAGGTACTGTTAAGGTATACTAAGAGAGGGTGAGGATTTATGGCAAAAACAAATAATAAAGGTTTCACTTTGATTGAAATCGTCATAGCTGTTGCCATATTGTCAGTCCTTTTAACTCCGATTTTAAAACAATTTGCCAATACCCTGGAGACAAGCCGGAAGGCAAAAGCTCTCCAGGAGGTAAATGAGATGGCTGGTAGTGAGATGGAGGAATTCCAGACGGTTTCAAGAGAAGACCTGAATGATCGATATGGAGATCCTACGATACATGCAGATCTTTCAGTTACCATGTATGATACATCGGCAAATGAAATCGCAACGGATCTTACATATTCTGCATATGAATATCAGTTACCGGAAAGCGAGATTGGAGCTAAGAGAGATAAGTATTCAAATGTTGTAGTACTCGATGACTTGTCAAATAAAGTACGTGCGTATGGTGGAGAGAGTGCACCAAAACATTATAAAGTTGCATATAATCTGACAAGCACAGAATTGGCAGCCTTTGGCGAAGGGTTTGAACTCACCAATGAAGGTTCGATTGTAAAGTATAATGATGAAGGTTATGTATCAGCAGTTGTATGTACAGATACCAATTCCGATGGATCGGCAGTAAGTTATGTACAAAATCCGAATGATGTAAATCTGGGTAATATGCATGACCTTGATAAGAATACGGTTGCGCTTATATTGGGTGGTACATCCAGCTTTGACTCAGAAGCATTTTCGGCGTTGTTCTCCAAGGCAATGGATCATCTTCGTGAATTGGATTATGAATCATGGCAGCAGGCATTGCTGAATGTTGATAATGAGTCAATATTGTCGCAGGATAGTATGAACAATTCAAAGAGATTAATCAAGATATATACGGATAAGGCAACAGATGCTTCAACAGGAAAAGATTACTATATTGTAAAAGCCGATGTATATTATGATTATACATATAGCTTGATTGTTGATGGTGCTGCGACGAGTTCCTATCATGATATGGTAAGTTATACAGTTTTCAGTCAGAAATTCTATACAAAGCAGGCACCGGAAATTTATTTTGAATACCAGCCGTATTGTATTTCTGGCGCAAATACTGAGAATGCGGTATATCAGAGTGATGATTATATCTTATTTGATAACAATGTAGATGAGAGCAAACTGTATCTCTATAAACCGTATAAGGATCAGCAGAATGCCAAGGCAAGCTTGGATGATTATTATACGATAGATTCAGATGGAGATGGAGTTCCTGATAAGAAAGCAGAATATTATACATACTATACTGATTCAACACAGACAAGAAAAGTTACGATACATCTTGCAAGTAAGAATAACAATACATCTGTAGAACTTGATAGCACTGGTAAGGCAACAAATCCAGATGGCTACAAACGTATATACATCTTTACAAATCTTGATACAAATGGTTATTATGATGGAGATAATGATTCTCAGTTCCAGTCAGATGCATTTTCAGGAGTGTTTGATTATGTAAAGGGAGAGAAAGAATCAAGAAGTTCCGTAGAAAATGAAGTGGATGCGGTTTATCTCAAATATGCATTGGGTAATTCTTATGTTACAAATACAGTATCTTCCGATGGAACAACAACGACTGGAGATATGAAGGTTCTGTATATGCTTAGTGAAGATACACGAGAATCAGAAAGATTATACACAGTTACAGTAAAATTAACACCGGACAAGGAGAGCTTGAATACAGTTCGGTTATCTGGAGCAAAGGGGGCTAATTAGTTGAAAAAATTCAAAAAACTGTTGAAAAAACTAAAAAGTAATGCCGGCTCCAGTATTGTAATGGTAGTCGTTTCTGTTGCGTTTATTGGAATTATTGTTGGAGCGTTGTTAGCAGCTGCAGTTCAGTCTTATCGGTTAAAACTACAGGAGCTGAATGACCGGGATAATTTCTATTATGTTGAGCAGGCGTTAAATGAAATTTATGCAGGTGTGGGTTCACAGACAGTGGAAGACTTGCAGGATGCATATGTTTATACGGTAGAGAATATGGTTGAGTATGATCTGATTAAGGGACGTTATGTGACGAAAACACAGGACGAGGCTCAGGAGATGTTCTCAAAAGAGTTCTACCGTCAGCTGCAGAATAATCCATTCTTTAAAGTAAGCTTGGATGATTTGGCAGTAAAGTTGACATCTTATATCACAAATGATTCGGTAAAATTGGATGCGAGCCGGATACAGGTTGTAGATTATGAAGATGAAAACAATAATAAGGTTGGTAAGATCATTAAGAATCTGAAGTTAAGCCGTACGCAGGAATACAATCGTTCATCTGCAAATGGTGTGTTTACACAGAGCATCACAACAGATATCGTAATTGGCAATCCTGATTTTGCAGTATTGTTCGATTCTATGAATGATACAGATCCTAACATTTTCAAGTATGCTTTAGTAGCGGATATGGGTGTTGAGGTTGATCAGCCAACAGTTCCGCTTACCATTGCTGGTAATGTATATGCTGCTTCTGATTATTATAATAAGCAGTATAACGAAAGCACATGGGATGAAGATGTAAGTGATGATAGTAAAAAGCTTACCACATCCGACACTTATGAGATTGAACAGGAAGATGGAGAAAATGTTAATATTGCAGAATTATATCAGCATGGCAGTGTAACATCAAAGAGTGCCAAGGGAGAGAAAACTTCAAGTACATATACCTATTATAATAATTATGCAACACAGAACAATCAAACGGAGGTTGCAGGAAGAAACGATTATTATGATGGTGCAACAATTAAGAGTAAATACTCAGGATTCTATGTAAATGGTTCTCAGGTATCTATTATGGCAGATACGGTTATTGTACCAGGTACAATGGCAGTTATGGATAAGGGATCTCTTTCTGTCTATGGTAAGAATGGAAGCCAGACAGCAGAATCTGAGGTATGGACAGACAATATTGTATTAGATGGTTATAGTACAGTTAAAGATAATACAGCAAAAGATGGTACTGTCACAACAACATACAAAGGCGCAGAGGCAATTATGAAAGCAAATATGTATGTAAAAGATGACACGGAAGTAAATGCTGCAGGATCTTCTTTCCAGTTAACTGGTAGCTATTTTGGCTATGGAGACAGCACAGAGAAAGATGATCGTAAGTTTACACCAGTTGTGGATGCCGCAAACTTCCAGATTGAAGTTACAGATGCAGCAGGTAATAAGAAAACAGAAAATCGCGGGCATTATAACAGTAGTGCTATTATCGTAAATGGTGAGCAGTCAACATTGAATTTGGCACAGGCAAAAACATTGTTCTTAGCAGGACGTACATACATTGAGCTTTCAAAGGATGTAAACAGCGTAGATGGAACGACAAGAGAAGATGATGCAGTTGTAAACACAGTGAAGGATACATATGCATATCATCCAACGGATTATAATCCGGAAATGCCAGATGCATTGCGGACAGATGATAATAAGACTACAACCATCCGCGATTATAAGATGGGTGAGAGTATTTCATTAAAGAGTAACCAGGAAGCTTATATTCCAGTAACCTATAATGGAATCCCTAAGCTTGCTAAGAATGACAAAGGGGAGTCGCTTGGATATTATCTGGCAGAACTTCCACCAGCATTAAAGGGCAGTGATTTGTTTGAAAAGTATTTCCCATCTTATCAGTTTGATGGTAAGGTACCATGTGTATTGCAGGAAATATCTGGTAAGAAGTATTATTATTATGATTTCCAGACTGCATACACTCAGACGGAACTGCTGTATCGTGCTAGAGTAATGGCAGGACAGATGACAAATGCAGAGTATAGTGCATGGTTAGATGAATTCCCGTCTGCACAGTATTTTGCTGCAGGCTTTATTGAAGATTATGATGCTGAATTGGAAATGCATAGAAAATATGTAGCAGCAACAAATAAGACCGGGCTTACAGATAGTGTAATTGCAGAATATTTGGTAGATATTGGCGATTATGAGGATTTTGATGCTGGAAATATTGTTCTTCCGGATGCAGATCTTGATCCAAATGTAAGTATTTATTCCAGCGGTGCAATTACAACGAAGAAAGATACAACATTTAGTATTGTCAGAGCAGACAATACAGATGCACTTACAAAGCTTTTGACTTCTGATAGTCTGAAGGACATGAATGAGGGAAATAGCTGGCTTGGTTCAGTAGATGCAAACGGAAAGGAATCAAAGTATACAGATGCATATCAGCTTTCCAATGATTTGGAAATGGAATATGACTATATGAAGTGGAATCTGGGACATTATAGTCAGGATCCTACATTAGATTCGGTTACACTTGCAAACAATGCAGTAGAGAAGCAGTATATTAAGGCGGTTGTCAATGATGAAGATCTTGGCGATGGAAGTATCACACCAATTAATAAGTTCCTGGATATGTCGAAGATAACAGAGAGCACAAACATTACACCTAATATTTCTGGTACAGATTCGGGCGCAAATGTTATGGATCTTGCATCTGGGTACTCTGTATGGATAAGTAATTCAGATGTAGTTGTCAAGGCAAAGAAGGAAGATAAAGGTGAGGTACGAGGCGTTGTAATCACAAAGGGAGATGTATACTTTGATACATCGGCTGAGAATGGTGTCACAGATTTTGAAGGTGTGATTATTGCCGGTGGTAAAGTATATGTTGCAGGAAATGTAAAAACAATTGCTTCTTCCGCTGAGATTTGTAGAGCAGTATTGCGTGAATGCTTACTGACTGGAGATGATAATTCAAAATTGATATTGAGTCTGTTCCGTGGATATGAGCCAAAGGAAGAGGATGCATCTTCCACAGACGCCTCCGAAGCAAAATCAATTGATATGATTGATTATACAGATGTTGTAAGCTTCGCAAACTGGATGAAGAATGTGGAATAGAGAGGTGGCCTATGGAGAAGAGAAGATTTATGAAGGATAACAAAGGCTACACACTCATTGAGATGATTATCGTTATAGCGATTATTGCAATAATGACTGGCGCGGCTATGGTAACAATCACGATTTTGCATAATGCAAAAGCCAAGGAAGCTTCTATTACATTGGAAACAGCATTGTCTGAAACACAGAAAAATGCCAAAGGGAAAATGTGTGTGGTAGCGGATACACAGCAGCCAGATTACAAATTTGCATTAGCTGTCTATAAAAGTGGTAGTAAGTATTATGTAAAGAAGGGTTATTATATAGGAAATGGTAATGATATGTCGCTGAATTCCAGTTATGTATTTGATGATTCAGAGAATGCAAACAGTGGAAAGGGCGAGAGCTTTTCGGCATATGTAAAGGTGAAGTACAAAGATTCATCTGGTACGGAACAGGATATTACCGGAATTGATGAAAAGCCTGTATATATAATTTATGACCGTCAAGGCATGTGTATATATGGTGATGGTCAGTATGAGTTTTATCGTAACAGCAAAGACTCATTGTTAAATACCGTGGTTTTGAATAAAAATGGAAGCCATACATTACATTAAGGAGGGGCGTGAAGATGAATAAAGATAATAAAAACAGCGGCTTCTCCTTGGTGGAATTAATTATAGCTATAGCAGTGCTTGCGTTCTTGATGTTAGCAGTTTCTTCCTTTATGGGATCGAGCGTATCACAAACAAGGAAAGAACAGGTGGATGTTAAGTTACAAACACAGGCTCAGGAAACATATAGCTTAATTACAGACACTATCATGCAGGCAAATGATATTGTGATGGTTGGATATACAGCATCAGAACAGTTGAATTTTGCAACGGTAGGAGAAGAGACAAGTGCAACAATGGCGAAGAAGTTCTATGTGAAAGATGAGGCAACAGCAAAAGCACTTGTAAAAGATCCATCTTTATATGGAATTACTGATTCAGTTTCAAAGGCAGATGTAATATGTTTTAAGGATATTGATGTAGACGATCCAATATATATATCATATCTGCGAATTGAAAGTTCTGTTCCGTTGGATATGAATCTGGTACCGGGTGGAAACCCAAGCATTTTGTCTGAACAGGTAATAACTAATTCATTGACAGGGGAAGCAACAAAGGTACAGTGCACAGAACAAAATTCCAAAATTGTATACAGCATAAATGACACATTAGTTTCTACCTTTTACTTCGAAAACAATAACATGTATTATGGCAGAAAATATGCATACATGACAATGTCAGATGATGAGGTGGATATGTCAGATTCAAATTCAAAGTTTGTACATCTGTATAATCCATATTTGTCATATGTTGAAGCAAAGCTAGGAGCGATAGGCGTTGGTGTTGCGGGATGTACAGCAAACATTGATGCAAAAAACAATTCAGTTAAGCTGGATATATACTATAATCAGTCTAATATGACGTATACAACGAATGGAAGAGTGAATCCAAGAAATTCGTATGTATTAGTACCAAAAAAGTAGGGAGGGGAAGTAGAACATGAAACGTAAAACAAAGATTTTGATATCTGCATTATCTGTAATGTTCGTTGCGGCGATTGCAGTTGCAATTGCATCGTTCTCCTTCGCTGGAAATGGTGACGAAGACGGCTTGCTGGAGAATGGCGAAATTATCGCAGATGCAAGTCAGAATGTGGATACAAAAACGATTATCGATTACATTATCGATAATTCAAATTCAGAAGATCCAGAAGTAGATAAGATTTATCATATCGCAGAAATTTCATCTTCTTCTGCTTCAAGCTTAGAGACATTTGTTAGTTCCAATGGCTTTAAGGATTATGTTATTGATGGAAACCGTACAATCGAGCAGGCGATGGCAGATGGTTGTATCGAATACAAATGTTTTGGCGGAAATGTAACAAGTGATGCAGATCTTGCTTATATTTCAAAGGCAGATTTCATTTATGTAAGTAATGATTCTGCATCGAAATTTACAAAAGACAATGACATGAGCGAGAAATTATATGATCTTCTGCATACATATGCAGTTGGCGATTTTAAGCCTTTAGTCATTGATAGTCCAAATGCAACAACCGTTGATCCGTCGACATCAAAGAATATGAAAGATCTTGCATCTTCTGTATTTGGCCCAAATGAAAAGTATTATTACACATTCAAGTGGGCAAGCAACTTAAGTGCAGATCAGTATTTGCAGCATGCAGGTGGTTCTTTGTATCTGGGAATTAACGGTCAGACACAGAAGACAAATGGTGCATGGACAGAAGTATATGAGTCAGACCCGACTGCCTCTGCTTCAGATGGATCCTCAGCACAGCCGATGTCTATGGCGAAGATTTTGACAATTGGCGTCAATACTACATATACAAAGACAGATGCGCTGTTAGCAGGAAATCCGTCAGCAACGGGGTTGTATGCAGCAGATGGTTCTGCAATTGCAGATACTGCTACATCAAAATATTATAAGCTGGATGCAAATTCAATCTTCTATAAGAATGGTTATAATAACCGTGTCGGTGTAAGACCAACTTATATACAGAATGATATTGTAACATTGGCTGATTCAGAATCCGTTGATTTTGATCAGTACGACATGATTGTGATTGAAGATTCTTGTTATAATCAGACAATCACGGCAGATCTCTATAAGAAATTTGCATCAGCAATGTATGGTAAGCTCCATATTGTATATGGTGCAGATATGGGAACATCATCAGATGCTGCGATTAAAGTTCCAGATGATTTAAAAGAGACAAACTACTCTAAGTTATTCTATATGGTAGCAACAACAGAGTATGTTGCACGATATGAGAATATCATGGTAACTTCAAGAGCAGACTTCAGTGTTGTTACAACTTCAAAGAGTGCAGCGACAGCAAAGGTTATTGCAGATTTGATCAATGCATCGAAATATCGTGGAATTGGTGGTAGAGGTTCTTCTTCCTCATCCTTTACGGTGTTAGAGATTCAGCCATGCTATCCAATTGATGAAGCTGTGGCACAGGAAGTAGGCAAGGCAAAGCCAAGAAGTGGTAATGCATCAAGTATTTATGGAAGTGGAAATTATTATACAGCTCCAGCTAATGTCGTGAATGGAAAGACAAAAGAACAGTTAGCTGAAAATACAGAGTACTATGCTTGGGAGCTCTCTAAGGCAAAATTAGCAGATGCATTAAACTTACCAATTGATAAGATTAATTTGGTACAGATGTCATCCGAGGAGTTTGCGTGTGATAAATCAGAAGTTTTAGGAAAGTACGATTTGGTTTATATTGGCGGAAATACATCTGCATTAAAGGATGTGTTAGAATATCGTAGTTTGACAGGTCTTGCAAGATGGGGTGGGACTTTGAAGTCTAATTCGGGTAGTTTGGACATGTCAAAGATTACAACTTTGCCAATCTACACGATGTATTCTCACAATGGTGATATTGTAAATCTGGATCTTTCAGCTATGGCACAGTCTCCAGGTCCTGCAAACAGTGGTACACCAACTGCGAAGGTTCGCCTGAATGGAAATTATACAGATACGTTTACAGTATTGAATGGTAATGATATCACATATAATCGGTATGAGGCATTAAAAGAATATGTTGATGCAGGAATGCCGGTTGTAGTAAGTAAGAATCTGACAACAGCATATACTCTTGCAAAGACAGATGGCTATTTGCAGAACTCGATTGATCCGGATTCTAATATGTATAAGTTATTGGCAGCATGTGAAGGCACTGATAAAGATAATGTACAGTGGAACTTTAATCAGACGGATGTGGAAGATATTTTAAGTGATGGTTCGCTTGGTGATTCATTAACAGGATATGTCTCAGTGTTCAAGGGTGGTGCAGCAGATACTCCAAAGAATGAGTTGAGTTCAATCTATGCAACATCAGAGAAGAGACCAAAGCTGACAATCACAAGTATGCCGGCAACTTATAATCGGTATGATGAAACATCACAGATTACAGACGGTACATTGAAATTTAAATATACAGTCACGGGAAGTGCCAATTATACGGTTAAACTGTATATTGATGATGATGGAAATAGTACTTTTGATCGAAAAGAAGAGTACATGACATCAGGAGATGCGAATTCACTTACTTATCAGTGTGCGGACAGCTTCTATGGTCCACTGTATTGGATGATTGAGGTTGTTGATACAAATGGAAATTCAGTCAGCCAGACGGGTATTGCTTATGTCAAGAACAAGACTGACGAAAAACAGCAGGTAAATGTATTGCAGATTATGCCGGGAGGTAAGGCAAACCAGTGGTCAAATAACGCACTTGGCGAAGGCGCAGAAGGTTACAACTCCTTGTATTTCTGTACTGTATGTCAGCAGGCATATCAGAGACTGGAGTATAACCCATATACGAATTCAGGAAATCGTACAGCGTATGGAGCTCTTTATGGTGGTAATTTCCAGGATTCGAAGGATGGTATGCTGGGAAGTCATTACTTAGGTAAGCATGAGCATACGTTTGGTATCGTAAGTTATGACAGTCAGCTTGTTGTACCTGGAAAAGGTGTCAAGGGTATGGATGACTGGGATAACAACCTTGCAGATCAGGTAAATGATCTGTATGACTTTGATATTGATATTATGCTGCGTAATGAGTTTGAGCAGGCTGCAAAGGATGCAGAAGCTGCATATGATTACAAGGTTGACAATGGAGAAGTTGATTACTCTTCAGCAATTACAGATGCAGAAAAAGAGGCACTTGTAAATTCATTTACAATTGATTCAACGGATACTGATTATGATAAGTATAATGCACTCACAACAGTGGAAGATAAATATAAATTTATTAAGAAACGTGAGTATGAGCAGTTGGCAGGCAAGTATTGGCAGTTGTATCAGTTTATGAAGAATGAGAGTGCAACTGGAACATCCAGCATGAAGGATGAAACAGGTGTTGATATTCAGAAAACAACCGTTGATGCAAGAAAGGAACTTGATGAAGAAATTGATAAGTTAATTGCCGGAATTCAGTCAGGAAGCACAAATTCAGGCAAGACAACCTTCTCAAGTAATACATCAAAAGAGACTTTGATTCAGGAATTGAATCGTTTGAAGACAAAATCAACGTACAGTGATTATTATTCTATTGATGGTAACGCTGCACAGTATAATGATGTATCACAGGCATATCTTCCAAATGGCGAGAGTATGAACACTTATATGGAGGAGTACTTTAAGGTAAAAGATAAAGAACTTGAGTATAAGGAACTTTACAAGAAATATACAAGATATGCAGCAGGTGCCGATTGGTTACAGGAATCATACAGTACAATTATTCTTGGACCATCTGAAGATTTCGGTGGAGATGATATTACAAGTCCGATTGCACTTGCAGATTTGAAGTCTTACATCGAAGATGATGGACAGCTCCTGTTGTTCCATGATACATTGACAAAGTTCTCTGATAAGGGTACTTCTACATTGACAGCAACACTTCGTTCATACTTTGGTATGGATCGGTATCACTTTAATGATCCTGTGACAACAGATGCAAGTCAGAATTATGTGAAGTATACAACTACACAGGATAGTGACAAGTACTTTATGACGAATCTGTCGACAACGAAAGATGAAAGTCGGTATACAAGCTGGCTTTCAGATATGAAAAAAGTGTTTGGATCAACGCCAAGCAAATATCTGACATCCGTGGCATATACAGATGCGGTAAATGTCAGTGGTAATGATAATCCATATGCAATTCCTTATCGGTATGCCGATTTGAGCTGGGCAATCGCAGGATATTGGTACAATGCAGCTAGCTTTTCTGCAAAGGAGAATACAAAGTATGGTACTGATAAAGCGAGTCAGAACAATCAGGGTATTGTAACATTGTTCCCATTCACATTGGCATCTGAGTTGAATATTTCAGGAACGCACTCACAGGCATATGCGCTGGATGTTGAAAATGATGACATGACTGTGTGGTATTCTCTTGCAGGTGGTAATAATACAAAGGACGGTTCTTCCATCTATGCAGCATCACCGAGAGATGGTATGGACAACTACTTTATTTACACTTATAAGAACGTAAACTACTGTGGTGCCGGACATTCGAAGGTGACTGGTGTAGGAAAGGATAATAATGATGAGCGTTACCTGTACATCAATATTATTTGTAACTCAGTTCGTAACAGTGTAAAACAGCCAACCATTTATGTATATGACTATGGTAAAGAAACAAATAATATCATCAAACGTGATGTAAACGATGATTATTATACAAAGGTTGAGGAGAATACTTCATATCCAGAGTTTAGTTTTAAGGTAACTGTAGACCAGGATGCAACATTAAAGCAGGTTCGAATCTACTATGATTTGGATTACTCAGAGACAAATCGTGATAGTTCATATGTAGCAGATAAGAATCATGTATTGATTGCGGATTGGAATTCTACACAGGTAAAGGAAGGTATCATCAAGGATGTATTCCGATATGATTCTTCTCTTGAGAAGCTGTTGAATAAGGATGGCGGACAGATTGCTGAGAAGTATGTAGATTCTGATGGTAAGGAAGTTACAGTAGCGGCAACGAAATTGAAGCTTCAGCCATCGTACTTTGAGAATTACAATAATGAATATACATATATTGTAATTGAAGCAACCGATTCCGAAGGTAACAAGGTTTACCAGAGAATCAAGGTTATGTTGAAGGATTATCTCTTTGACTTAACGTAAAATAATAAAAAAAGCATGGGAAACTCTGAAAAGAGTCCCATGCTTTTTTTGCCATTTGATTGACTTTTTTATAAGAATCGTTATAATTAAAATATGTATGTAGTTAGGAATTAGGCGATATATGCCACAACGTACAAAATAATATGAAAGGGGAGATACTATGCGAAAACGCAAAATGAATCGAGCACTCGTTGTCGCACTGAGTGTTGCTATGGCATCAAGCAATATAGCACCAACAGTTACATATGCGGCGGAGTCATCTCAAATTTTCGAAGCGTCAGAACAAGAAAATCCACAAGAAGAAACAAGTGAACAGGAATCCAAGACAGAGGTTGAAACTGTAAGTGAAGATTTACAGCAGGCAGAGCAAACTGTTGCAGAAGATAAGACGATTACAGAAGAAACGTATTTAGAGTACACACCTGAAGAGGGAAATTATACTCTGTCTTATCAGATTCGTGTAAATAATGGAAAAAAGGAAGCTATTATTAAGGGATATGGTAAAAATAAGACAGATAGAAATATTACTATTCCAAGTGAGGTAAGTGCTTCCAGTGAGTACACAAATGCTGCAGACTATCAGAATATTCCAGTTACAGCGATTGATCAGGGTGCATTCGCATTGACGGAATGTCCGAGAAGCGTGAATATTCCTGCCTCTATAGAATCCATTGGTACAAATGCATTTGCCGGAGGAGAAAAACAGAAAGTTTACATATTGCAGTCCGTTACAATTGAGGAAGGTTCAAAGCTGAATTGGATTGGAGAGGCTGCATTTCAAAGTCAGGCAGGATTGAAAAGTGAAATTGTGATTCCTGATGGTGTTACCAAAATTGGTAAACAGGCATTTTATAATTGTGAAGGCTTGACAAAGATTACATTTAATGGTGGAGGAATCATTGGTGCGCAGGCATTTTCTGGTTGTAGAAAAGTCAATATGGAAAATGGGTTAAAATTTCCACTTAATGTAACAGAAATTGGTGATGAAGCATTTTTGAATTATGGGGCTTCCTCAACAAATGCAGGAGATCTTGCGCTTCCAAGTGGACTTACATCAATCGGAAAGAAAGCCTTTTCTGGCGCAAAGCTGAAAGGAAATCTTGTTATCCCAAGTTCCGTTGCGTTCATGGGAGATTCTGCATTTCAAAGTGCATATGCCGATACCGACAAATCAAATATGGGGATGTTATCGTTTGAAAACGGAAGTAAATTAACGAGTATTCCAGCGTATGCATTTGATAAGTGCCTTGCGTTTAAGGGCTCGATTGTAATTCCAGAGGGGGTTACAAGTATTGGGCAATATGCATTTGAAAAGTGTTCAGGGATGGATGGAACGCTTTCTTTGCCATCAGGGTTGGAAACAATTGGCAATTATGCTTTTTCTGAGTGTTCAAAGCTGACAGGAGGAATTACACTTCCAGATACGTTGACACAGCTTGGTACGTATACATTTAATAAATGTAGTAATATTAATGGAGAACTTGTATTAAGTAAGAATTTAAAGAATATACCACAGGCTGCATTTTCAAACTGTTCTAGCATGATTGGAAGTGTGGATATTCCAGAAGGCGTACAGAAAATAAATGCAAACGCATTTCAGGGATGTTCTTCGTTAAATGGAACATTAACAATCCCGGAAACGGTAGATACGATTGGTGCCTATGCCTTTGATCAATGTAGTTTACTCACCGGGACTTTAACAATACCGGGAAAGGTAACTAATGTATCGAATTATGCATTTGACGCATGTTCTGGATTTGATGCATTAAAGCTTTCGGATAGTATTACAACTATCGGAAATTATGCATTTGCAGATTGTGATGGCTTTAAAAATGAATTTGTACTTCCTGCAAACCTGAAGACGGTTGGAGAGTTTTCATTTAGTGGTTGTAGTGGACTTGTTGGAAATCTGGCGATGCCGGATACTGTCACTTCAGTTGGAAAGTCTGCTTTTGCAGGGATGTCCGGATTAAATGGATATATGTATTTGTCAAAGAAACTTACATCCTTTGGAGAGCTGTGCTTCTATGGTTGTTCGAAATTAACAAATCCGAAGGATGAGCAGGGTAACATACAAATTATTGAGATTGCAGAGGGAACAACGGCGTTACCACAGCAGATGTTTGGAAATTGTAAGATGCTGACAAAAATACAGGTTCCAAAGACTATTAAGACAATCAATACTGGTGTATTTATTGGAACGAACTCTGCACTGGATCTTTATGTATATGCGGGGTCTGATGGAGCTGCGTGGGCAAGAAATTTGTCCACAGAGCAGAAAACGTTTGATGTTATTTATTTGGATGCATTAGCTTCAATCAAGCTTTCCAATAACGCATACACAATGCGAGTTGGCTCAGAGAGAGACTTGTCTGCAACTATCAAATATTATAAAGAAGAAAATGGTGTGGATGTACCATATGAAGTTGCAGAGAAAGATGCACCAGATAAATTAACATGGACTATGAATAATAAAGATACAGGTACCTATGCATCCTATGCAGATGGCAAAGTATCAGCAATCAAACAGGGAACGGAAACAATCAAGGCAACATCACCGGATGGTAAGACAAATGGTATGTGTAAGGTAACA
Source organism: Coprococcus hominis (ex Arizal et al. 2022) (assembly GCF_040094675.1). Classification (NCBI taxonomy): domain Bacteria; kingdom Bacillati; phylum Bacillota; class Clostridia; order Lachnospirales; family Lachnospiraceae; genus Coprococcus; species Coprococcus hominis (ex Arizal et al. 2022). Next base: position 19,994 of record NZ_JBBNHG010000039.1, on the reverse strand, counting down.
GTGTTTAATAAATATGTTACACAAATGTCGTCCTCTGATCCAGCAACAACAAAACTGAATGCTTCAAAGGATGGAGAGCAAACAACGATTACAGCAACAATCAAATTGCAGGGATTCAAAGAAGCATTGGAATATGGTGAGATTAAAGAGGAAGATGTGACACTTACATGTACACCATCTGTAGAAGGTGTGGTTAAGATTGAGACGGGAAAGATTGTGTTTAATGAAGATTATACACAGGCTACAGTTTCAACAGTAATTACACCGGTAAAGAGTGGAAATACAGTTATTACATTTGCTACAAGTGTACCTGGTGAAACGGAAACGAAATTTACAAAGACGATAAATGTCTATATGCCGTTACAGAGTATCAGTATTCCTGAAACAGCAACTGTAAAGGTTGGCGGCGAGAAGTTGAAGTTGACAGCGACATTGAATCCAGAAGGAGCAACCACACAGAAGGTCACATGGAAGAGTTCGGATACATCGGTTGCGACTATTAAGTCTACGACCGGAGAAATTACAGCAAAGAAGGCAGGAACAGTCACTATTACATGTACACCTTCAAACAACTCGAATTATGGTGATACGGCAGAAGCTGTTACCTGTACATTGACGGTTTTGCCAAAGGATGGAACAACGCCAACACCGACACCAGATCCAACACCAAATCCAAATCCGAATCCGGATCCAAAACCAACTCCGGATCCAAAACCAACTCCGACACCGACTCCGGAAGTGAAAGTTCCAACAATGTCAGTGAGCTATCGTACGCATGTACAGACATTTGGATGGGAGAAGTCATGGAGTAAGGATGGCGCTATGTCCGGTACGTCCGGAAAGGCAAAACGTCTGGAAGGCATTGAAATAAATGTCAGCGGAAATGATAAGGTTGGCATTCAGTACACGACTCATTGCCAGAGCTACGGCTGGCTGCCATGGTCATCAAACGGAGACATGAGTGGTACAGAAGGCGAAGCAAAGCGTCTGGAGGCAATTAAGATTCAGCTCACAGGTGCAGATAAGGATAAGTATGACATTTATTATCGTGTACATGCACAGTCTTATGGCTGGCTTGGTTGGGCGAAGAATGGCGCACCAGCAGGAACTGCAGGTTATGCAAAACGTCTGGAAGGAATTCAGATTGTAATTGTTAAGAAGGGCGAGAAGATTGACGAGAATAAGAATGGCATTAAATCTGTCAATAAAAGTGCATATATTGCATTATCTGGAACGTCACCAGTTGTGAATTCGAAGCCGACATCTTCAATGAATCCTACGATTGAAGGAAACAGTACACCAAATGTTACATACAGAACGCATGTACAGACATATGGCTGGCAAGGTTGGAAGTTTAACGGAAGTATGAGTGGTACAAGTGGACAAGCAAAACGTCTGGAAGGTATCGAAATTAAACTGACAAACAAGCCTTATAGCGGAGGCATTAGTTATACAACACATGTACAGTCCTATGGATGGCAGGGAAATGTGAATAATCCTTCTACTTGGAGATCAAATGGTGCAATGTCCGGTACAAGTGGTGAGGCAAAACGTCTAGAAGCGATTTGTATTACTTTAACAGGCAAGATGGCAGAGCACTATGATATTTATTATCGTGTACATGCGCAGACATTTGGCTGGCTTGATTGGGCAAAGAATGGTGCACCAGCAGGAACTGCAGGTTATGCAAAACGTTTGGAGGGCATAGAAATTAAGCTTGTTCCAAAGGGTGGACCGGCACCTGGTAAAACAGCTAGACCGTATGTAAGTAAGTAATTATTATATTATTAGTAAAATAAAATCCATGAGTGACTTCGATAATATCGGGGTTGCTCATGGATTTTTGTATGTAATAAATATGTTATATAAAATTCATTAGATAAATAAAAAATAGAAGAGACCATATAGATTCCCCAATCTATATGGTCTCCCTATGTAAAACATAGTTTGAGTTGTTGCGTCCGAACATCAACAACTCGCTCTCCCCAAGATGTCCAAGGACTGATCCTCGAACAAGATTATCGTAACATATAATTGATAAAAATCAAGGGGGCTGGCACAATTGGCGCTCTACAGAGCATACTTTTTTATTTGTTGCATTTTTGCGTTGTATTTCCAAATCTATGATTGTATACTACTACAGTAGGAGGCTTGATAGACATGAAGGAACAACTGGTACAAGTTATTGATAAAAAGGATTTACAGGTACTGATCCTGACGGATGGATATAACATCCATCATCTGTCTGGGTATCGGGGACATACAGGAATGCTTGTGGCGTTTCAGGGAGAACAGTATATTTTGACAGACAGCCGGTATACAGAGCAGGTAGAACTGGAAGCACCGGAATTTACCTGTGTGGATATTGGACGGGAAGGATATTCCAAGACGATCGCGGCGATGGTGCAGAAGGCATTTGCAAAAGAGGGCAGATCCACACTTCGAATCGGATTTGAGAATAAAGAGATTTCGTATATGCAGTATCAGGCTTTTGTAGATACATTTGCAAAAGAATTGACGGGAATGCAGGTGGAGTTTGTGCCACTGGAAGATGCAGTTAATGTGTATCGGGAAGTAAAGACAGAGGACGAGATTGCGAAGCTGGCACGTGCAGAGCAGATTGGCGATGAGGCGTTTACAGAGATTGTAAAGTTTATCCACGAGAACTGGAAGGATGGATTGACGGAACAGCGAGTTGCCTTGCAGTTAGAATATGAGATGCGGCTGCGTGGTGCCGAGGGAACGAGTTTTGATACGATTGCGGCAAGTGGTTCAAACAGCAGTCTGCCACATGCGATGCCACAGCCGAAGCTGCTTACGGAAGGTGATTTCCTGACGATGGATTTTGGCTGTATGTATCAGGGATATTGTTCGGATATGACGCGGACGATTCATATTGGAGAAGTGGTAGAATCAGAGCAGAAGAAGGTGTATGATACCGTGCTTCAGGCACAGCTTGCAGCACTTTCCGTTGTGAAACCGGGCATGGTATGTTCGGATGTCGATAAATGTGCACGTGACATCATCGCAGACGCCGGTTATGGAGATTATTTCGGACATGGACTCGGACATAGTGTGGGACTTTTTATTCACGAGGAACCTCGTTTTTCCATGAAATGTGATGCTGTGTTGAAGCCGGGTGTTGTGATCACAGTGGAACCGGGTATTTATCTGCCGGGCAGATTTGGTGTACGGATTGAGGATATGATCGTGGTGACGGAAGATGGATATCAGAATCTGGCATCTTCCCCGAAGGAACTGATCTGTGTATAATAGTCTAAAATGAAATATAATTTTGAAAAAAGTATTGACAACTCCATACCTGCATGCTATAGTATGCAAGTATGTTGATGAAAGCAGAGTATCCACTCTCACCTTAGCGCATAGGCGACTCGGGTTATGTAGTAAGAGAATATATAGATTTCTTATTATAACAATGTGTGGATAGTTTGTCTATCCACTTTTTTAATGCATTGATAATGGGAGGTGTATATTATTAGCGATTTAATGATTAACGAGCAGATTCGTGACAAAGAGGTACGTGTGGTAAGTGAGACAGGAGAGCAGCTTGGTATCATGTCATCCAAGGACGCTCAGAAGCTCGCAGATGAGCAGGGTGTTGATCTGATCAAGATTGCACCGACAGCAAAGCCACCTGTTTGCAAGATTATGGACTATGGAAAGTTCCGTTATGAGCAGACACGTCGCGAGAAGGAAGCAAAGAAAAAGCAGAGAGTCATTGAAATCAAAGAAGTTCGTTTGTCACCAAACATCGACAATAACGATCTGAATACGAAGGCAAACATGGCAAGAAAATTCCTGACTAAGGGCGATAAGGTAAAAGTTACACTTCGTTTCCGCGGTAGAGAGCTTGCGCATGTGGATAATGGTAAAGCGATTCTGAATTCCTTTGCCGAGATGCTTTCAGATGTTGCTGTTGTAGATAAACCTGCAAAGTTTGAAGGTAGAAGTATGATCATGTTTTTAGCTGAAAAACGTTAAATTCATATAAATAAGAAATTACCATGCATATGCATGATTTTTAAGGAGGAAAAGAAATGCCAAAGTTAAAGACAAAAAGAGCAGCTGCAAAGCGTTTTAAGAAGACAGGAACCGGTGAGCTTAAGAGAAATAAGGCTTACAAGAGCCACATTCTTACTAAGAAGACTACAAAGAGAAAGAGAAATCTTAGAAAAGCAACTATGACTGATTCTACAAACAGCAAAGTTATGAAGAAGATTTTACCATATTTATAGGATATTAGGAGGAATGAACGATGGCAAGAATTAAAGGCGGCGTTGGCGCTAAGAAGAGACATAATAGAACATTAAAGCTCGCTAAGGGATACAAGGGAGCAAGATCTAAGCAGTATAGAGTAGCAAAGCAGTCAGTTATGAGAGCTTTGACATCTTCTTATGCTGGTAGAAAGCAGAGAAAGAGACAGTTCAGACAGCTCTGGATCGCTCGTATCAATGCAGCAGCAAGAATGAATGGACTTTCATACAGCAAGCTTATGTATGGATTGAAGCTTGCAGGTGTAGATCTTAACAGAAAGATGCTTTCAGAGATGGCTATCAGCGATCCAGAAGGTTTCGCAAAGGTAGTAGAGGTTGCTAAGAGCAAGCTCGCTTAATAAAAGATTGTATTCAAAACCCGTTGTCTTCGGACAGCGGGTTTTGTTATAATAGGGGTGTAAAACTGTTGACCGGAGAGTACAAGGAGCAAAGGATGAATAAAAAAGTAACAAAATGTATAATCATGCTGTTGTGCACGATCTTTATCTGGACGGGGAATATGACAACTTATGCAGCAGAGACGGCGGATCCGGAGACATCGGATCTGAAGCCGTTGGAGCTTTACCAGATTGATGAAAGCTATGGAGATCTCGATGAGGCTGCCATGTCAATCAGTGATAGTAGCAGTGGAACCGCACTATCTGGTGTCTATCGTACGAATTGGGACTCATATGGAGATGATTATTGCTATCAGAATCTGAGTACAACATGGCAGGAACTCTATGATGAGATGAACTTGTATTGTACAGCGTATATGAATACATGTGTGGATGCGAAGGTGTTATCCGTTAATGGCAGGGCTGTTTCTGGTATCGGTCCAATCCGCTATGAAGGGTTGACATCGGAGGAGTTATCATCTTTGGTTTACATATTCACCTATCAGAATCCGCAGTTTTATTTCATCAAGAATGCTCTGTATTACAATAGTAAAGTTGTATATCTGGGCGTATATGATACTTTTGCGGATGGAGATACCCGTTCCAATGCTTCCGTGCAGATGTTTAACCGGGTGGATGTATGGGTGCAGACGATTCAAAAAGAATCAACTGCGTATGCAAAGGAGAAGAAAGCACATGATATCATCTGCGAATATGTAGAGTACGAAGAGGGCACCTACGATCAGACAGCATATAGTGCTGTCATGCAGAAAAAAACGGTGTGCGCCGGATATGCGAAGCTGTATAGTATGTTGACGAATGCTGCAGGGCTTGAGACGGTATCAGTTACGAGTGCCACACACGGCTGGAACCGGACGAAGCTTGGAAATCAGTGGTACAATGTGGACCTCACGTGGGATGATGGAACGCCGATATCCTATCAGTTCTTCAATAAATCTGATGCTACGATGGAGAAGTACGATGGCTCTTCCCGGGAATCGCATACGCAGAATCACTATTATGATGGCGTAGCTCCTGGTTGTGAAAGTGATTACGGAGCTTCTGTGACGGTTGTGGATGCAGAGCAGATTCATGCGGATACAGCGACAGTCGTATTGGATCTTGTGAATAATCAGTCAGGGCAGATACGAACCAGTTTTGTGCCCGCAAATGTTACAGACAAACGGTTAGGATATGTGTCAGAGAATACAAATATTGCAAAGGTCAGTGCATCCGGGCTTGTGACTGCGGTTGCACCGGGTAAAACATCCATTACAATCCGTAAACTGACAAACAATCAAAAGGCAACCTGTACCATAGAGGTATACGGATGGCAGGATGAACCGGAGACTCCGACGGTTGCAAAGTACGGTTCAACTTGGATTACATTGGACACACAGAGTGGCTGTGTGTATTCTGTGGATGGAATCCACTGGCAGTCAAGTCCGGCTTTTGTGTATCTCAAACCAAATACAGAATATACCTTTTATGTAAAACGTCCAACGAGCGGATATTACCGGGAGAGCAAAGCAGTGTCTGTCCGTGTGCGTACTCTGACGGAAGAAGTACAGGCGGCACCTGCGGTGACAGTGCGATATCGGACGCATGTGCAGACCTATGGATGGCAGAAGCAGGTGACAAATGGCACGATGAGCGGTACAAGTGGACAGGCGAAGCGCCTGGAGGGGATCGAGATCGCTGTGAGTGGCAACCAGAAGCTTGGAATCCAATATACGACGCACTGTCAGACCTATGGATGGCTGCCTTGGTCGTCGAATGGAGAGATGAACGGAACCGAGGGAGAGGCAAAACGTCTGGAAGCAATTAAAATCCAACTTACGGGCGCTGACAAAGATAAATATGATGTATATTATCGTGTGCATGCGCAAAGTTACGGCTGGCTTGGATGGGCGAAGAATGGTGCGCCAGCAGGAACTGCGGGATATGCAAAGCGCCTGGAGGGTATTCAGATCGTGGTTGTAAAGCGTGGTATGCCAGCACCGGAAGTTGATTATGCTGGTGTATATGCAAGTGCGACTGTGCGTCAGACCGCCTCGTATATCGCGAAGAATGGAACATCTCCTGTGCTTGGCAGTTCCGCAACCACAAATGCAAATCCGACGGTGAGCGGAGAGAATACGGTAAATGTGGCGTATCGCACCCATGTACAGACGTATGGCTGGCAGGGCTGGAAATATAACGGTCAGATGAGCGGCACAAGTGGACAGGCAAAGCGCCTGGAGGGAATCTGTATCAAGCTGACCAATAAGCCATACAGTGGTAATATCGTTTACACAACCCATGTGCAGACTTACGGCTGGGAGGGAAATATAAATGATGTGTCCACATGGAAGCAGAATGGAGTCATGAGTGGTACAAGTGGACGCGCAAAGCGTCTGGAGGCAATCTGCATCAATCTGACAGGTGAGATGGCAGCACATTATGACGTTTACTACCGTGTGCATGCACAGACGTATGGCTGGCTTGGATGGTCTAAAAATGGAGCGCCAGCGGGAACTGCCGGTATGGCAAAACGGTTGGAAGGAATTCAGATTGTGCTTGTTCCGAAGAATGGCGCAGCACCGTCTGTAAATTATCAGGGCATTCGCAGTGTGCAAAGTCGGTCGTATATCCAACGATAAAAGCACGGATTTATGCGCATTATAGTAGATGGTGAAAAAATATTTACAAAAATAGAAAAAAGTTGTTGACAAAGGGCAATCAAAATGATAATATATGTCTTGCGTTGAGCGTGAGCGACACGCAAGAGAATGCGGGAGTGCTGGAATTGGCAGACAGGCTAGACTAAGGATCTAGTGATGGCAACGTCGTGTGGGTTCAAGTCCCATCTCCCGCACGAAGAGAAAGAGAGATAGCAATTATCTCTCTTTTCTTTTTATATACATATGTTAAAATAGCAGCAGGAGCTGGATAAGGAGATAAAAGTCATGGCAAAGACGAAAAAATCAGACAATTTGGAATATTGCAGAGGAATTCGTGTGATGGATGTCGCGGTGTATGTATTTGCATTGTTGGCGTTTGGTGTGTATCCACTGATTTACGATGACCATTATTTTAATATTACGATCACAAAATATCATTTCTTTTTATATGCGGCCGGTATCTATCTGGCGCTTGCATTGATCGGTTATGTTGTGGAGGCAAATCTGAAGAATTATTATAAGTATGATTCTTTGCTCGTCGAGGATACCGGGAAGAAACGGTTTTTGCGACCGGAGTTTTATGCACTTGCATTCCTGATGGCAAACTTTTTTGCATGGTTTTGTGCAGATAATAAAAAAGATGCTTTTTATGGCTTGCAGGGCAGACGGATGGGTCTTTGCATGTATCTGGTTCTGATGATCGTATTCGTTGTGCTGGCACAGCGTGTGCGCCCACAGATGATCATGTTTATCTTTTTTGCTGCGGCGAATGCATTTGCGTATGCGGTTGCAATCGGACAGCATATGGAGCATGATTTCCTGAATCTGCGTTATAACATTGCATCAAATCAATATACGAAATTCATATCAACATTCGGAAATATCAATATGTATGCAAGTTATCTGTCCATCTCGATTCCAGTGTTGTTGGCAGTGTTTGCATTTTGTAAGAACTGGTTTTCGCGTATTCTGTCAGGAATCCTACTGATCGCGGCTGGTTGCAATATTCTGATTGCAAACAGTGACAGTGTATTCCTTGGTATTTTTGCTGGCGTTGTTGTGGTGACAATCCTTGCATTTATGCAGGGCAGACTGCGGTATAGTTCGTTTGCAGTGTTTTTATTGTTTGTCGGCAATCTGGTGCTTGGGTTTATCAATAAATATGGACATACAAGATATGACAAAAAACGGGGCGGACTTGCAATCGCCTTAAACCGGCTGGATATTGCATTTGTGTTATGTGGAGCAGCGCTGCTTGTATTTGCAGTTGTGTGTGTCTGCAACTGGAAGCTTGGCACGAGGGTTGCAGCATGGAATAAAAAGAAGATTGTGCTGATTGTCTGTGGTGCGTGTGTGGCGCTTGGCGTGATTGGTATTATTGTTTTGGCGGTAACTGGCTCTTCGTTACTGACATTCAATGATAAATGGGGCAGTTATCGTGGTTACATCTGGAGAAAGATTGTGGAAGTGTATGGTGATGCACCGTTTGTAAATAAGCTGTTTGGATATGGAAATGAGTCGGTACGTGTGACACTCAAGGCGGCATGCTACAATGAGATGGTTCAGGTCACGGGTAAAGTGTATGACAATGCGCATAACGAGCTGTTGCAGTACTTATTTACCACAGGTATTGTTGGTCTGCTTTCTTATCTGGCATTGGTCGGAAGCAGTATCGTCTATATGTTTAAGCATGCAAAGGAGCATGCATGGATCAGTGTGTGTCTGGCAGCGACAGTTGGATATTTCGCGCAGAGCATCCTGAATCTGAATCAGCCGATTACAACACCACTGTTCTTTGTATTTATGGCAATGGGCGTTGGTACTGTGAATTATTGTAGAAGAGTGAAGGAGTTAGAGAAACGTGCTTGAATTTCTGGTTCATAAGTGCATAAAGGATGCGGATGAGATCGAACGCCCGGAAGTGCGGAAACGGTATGGTTTTTTCTCCTCCATCGTCGGAATCATCTGCAATGTGATCTTGTTTGCAAGTAAGCTTGCAATCGGTCTGATCGCGGGCTCGATTTCGATTGTATCAGATGGTGTGAATAACTTATCGGATTGTGCGACTTGTATCGTGACGATGTTTGGGTATAAGATGGCAGCGAAGCCAGCCGACCGGGATCATCCGTTTGGACATGGGCGGATGGAATATCTGACTTCGCTTGTGATCGCGGCTGCGGTTGTGGCGGTTGGATTTGAGTTGCTGCGAAGCTCGGTGGAGAAGGTCATGCATCCGGAGCGTGTAACGTTTTCATTTCTTGCTCTTTTGGTGCTGGTGCTTTCCATGCTGGTGAAGATTGGGATGGGAGTTATGAACCGGAAGCTTGGCACGAAGCTTTCTTCGTCCATTATGCTTGCAACCTCTAAGGATAGCTTTAGCGATGTGTTTGCAACACTGGCAACCGCAATCGCACTTGTGATGTCGGCATTTTCAGATCTGCCGATGGATGGAATCATGGGAATCGTGGTGTCAGTCATGATTATGCTTTCCGGTTTTGGTATTGTGAAAGATACGGTGGATCAGCTGCTTGGACAGCCGGCGGATGAGGAGTTAGTTGCAAAGATCCGGGAGCTTGTGATGGAGAATATGTTCTGTCATGGCATGCATGATCTGATCATACACAGCTATGGTCCGGGAAATCTGATTGGTAGTGTGCATGTGGAAGTGGACTGTCATGAAAATATCATGGAGATTCACGATGCGATTGATGAGTTAGAACGGAACATCTACGATGAATTGCAGGTACATATGACGATCCACATGGACCCGATTGATTACGATGATGAGAAGACGAATGTTTGCCGTGATATGATGGCGGGGATTTTAAAGGAAATCGATGAAGGTCTTACGATGCATGACTTTCGGATTGTGTCGGGACCAACGCATACCAATCTGATCTTTGATGTGCTTGTGCCATATGAATGTAAGAAGACAGAAGCACAGATTAAGTCTGAGATCCAGCAGAAGCTTGCGGAGAAACAGGATACATATTATACAGTAATTACGTTTGATAAAGGATATTGTTGACAAACGGAAAATCATCATATATAATTTTCATATCATTGTGAATGATAGCAAAGGCGAGGAAGAGAACAAGTAGTGTTTGCGAGCAGCTGCCACAGAAAGCAGCCGGTTGATGAGAGGCGCGGTAAGTCGGAAACATGAATACATCTCGGAGCTGCTCCCTGAACGCTTGTCAAGTAGGGGCAGACGGATTGGCACACGTTACAGAGGCTGAAGTATTGATATCGATACTTGCAAAGGCGGTTATCGTGAGGTAAGCGTGAAATAAGGTGGTAACACGGAGTATACTTCGTCCTTATATTTTTATAAGGGCGTTTTTTAATGCCCAAAAAAGAAAATATATTTTGGAGGAAAGAAAGATGACATTGTACGAAGAACTTGTAGCAAGAGGTTTGATTGCACAGGTAACAAACGAAGAGGAGATCAGCCGTCTGATCAATGAAGGAAAGGCAACGTTCTATATTGGATTTGATCCGACAGCAGACAGCCTGCATGTAGGACATTTTATGGCACTTTGTCTGATGAAGCGTCTGCAGATGGGTGGCAATAAGCCAATTGCTCTGATTGGTGGAGGTACCGCAATGATCGGTGATCCATCCGGAAGAACCGATATGCGTCAGATGATGACAAAGGAGACCATTCAGCATAACTGTGATTGCTTTAAGAAGCAGATGAGCCGTTTTATTGATTTCTCAGAGGGAAAAGCGCTTATGGTAAATAATGCGGACTGGCTGCTTGATCTGAATTATATAGAGGTATTGCGTGAGGTTGGAGCGCATTTCTCTGTCAATCGTATGCTGACGGCTGAATGCTACAAGCAGCGTATGGAGAAGGGACTTAGCTTCCTGGAGTTTAACTACATGATCATGCAGAGCTACGATTTCTATGCGTTGTTCCAGAAGTACGGCTGTAACCTGCAGTTTGGTGGCGATGATCAGTGGTCGAACATGCTTGGTGGTACAGAGCTGATCCGTAGAAAGCTTGGCAAGGATGCACATGCGATGACAATCACACTGCTCTTAAATTCTGAGGGTAAGAAGATGGGTAAGACACAGAAGGGTGCTGTATGGCTTGATCCAAACAAGACAACACCGTATGAGTTCTTCCAGTACTGGAGAAATGTCGACGACGCAGATGTTATCAAGTGTCTCAAGATGTTGACATTCCTTCCATTGGAGCAGATTCAGGAGATGGAGCACTGGGAAGGCAGCGAGCTGAATAAGGCAAAAGAGATTCTTGCCTATGAGCTGACTGCACTTGTACACGGCGAGGAAGAAGCGAAGAAGGCACTTGACGCAGCGAAGAATATCTTCGGTGGCGGAAATACAGAGAATATGCCAGTTGCTGAAATCACAGCAGATATCTTCAATGATGGACAGACAGATCTGATGTCGATTATTGTACAGGCAGGACTTGCAGCATCCAAGAGCGAGGCAAGACGTGCGATGGAGCAGGGCGGTGTCTCTGTCAATGGCGAGAAGATCACAGATGTGAAGAAGATGTTCACACCGGATGATTTCGCAGAGGAGTTCGTATTGAAGAAGGGAAAGAAGAATTTCCGTAAGGTTGTATATAAGGCGTAATGATTCGAAAATGTGTCAATACAATTAAATATGGAACGGCAAAGGCAAGGGCAATCGTGCTCTTGTCATTGCTGTTCGGAATCGGAACTGTCGGTGCGATTGTGTGTGCAATCGTGTTCCGGCAGATTCTGTTTATTTTTGCAGCAGTCGTATGTGTGTTTGTTGTGATTACGCTGGCGCAGACGCTTGTGATTCAGGGTGGTGTTGTGGAAGATGCGAAGAACGCGGAAACGCAGGACACAAAACGTTCCAAACGTACGAAGCCACAGGATGCGGACAAGAAAGTCGATCATATGAAGCCGCCGGTATTTGCGAAGCGAAAGAACGAGAAAGAAGCTTCGAATGTCGAGGAAGAACACAACCGGCACAAGCGGAAGAAACAGCAAAAGAAGGACGCAGATGAGGGCGGACAGGAGTCGCAGGACAGAGAGGAACGGATGGAAGAACAGTCGATTGTTGCTCTTACGCAGGAAACTGTCACAACATACGACCGGAAGAAGGTCAAGAAGACGCTGCATAAGTTCAAGGTGCGGCGGGAGCATCGTATGATCTTCGTAGATCGTTCCGAAAAGCTCAAGGCAAATCAGACACCTGCCTATATCTGGGTAGAGAAAAAGGATTTTCATCTGTTGCTGATTGAACAGGAACCGCGGCACATCACGATTCCACTATATCAGATCAAGAATATTACATATCTGAAGAAGCAGCCGGCAAATGAAGATATTGATTATGCAGCGTATAAGGGCAGCAGTGTGCTTGCGGATATGTTTCGTCCGTATCTGCCGGATTATGCGCACAGTACGGTTGTGGATGATCTGTCTGCCTATAAGAATTTGTATGGAATCGGAAATGATATCTATGTGACAAACCGGTCGGCATCGGCACTGTTTGACCTGTTAGGGGTAGAGTTTCAGGTGGATGACCGGGTAACAATGTCCAACAAGGTGAATATTTATTTTAAAGAAGCATACAAGTCGAATATCTTATTACGGGACAATGTGATTGATGCGAACGGATATGCAGACCGGATCAGCAAGACGCTGGATAATCTGGCGCATTCGACAATCAGCTATGCAGAATTTAAAGATACGCTCAACCTGATGATACGAAACAAATTGATTACACAAGAGTTTGCATCGTATTATATGGGTGTGAGAGATGATTTGACTAGATAAAAACAAGTAGAAACGGACTTTTGATACGGTTTCACAAGTTAAGCGTTGCGAGCGCCTATATTTACTTGCGAAAACGACACAAAAGTCCGTTTTTACATACGATTCACAAGTTAAAACTTAATAATGTATAGTAAAAATTCGATTTGACGTAATTTATGAAAGAAAAAAGACGGTTTTTTCAGTTTGCGTTTTCCTTAGACTTGAGTTATCTTAATTACGAGTTAAAGATAATTAAAAAAATTAAGGAAAAGGAGAATACGAGTATGGAAGTTACAGCAGAAGATTTAGGAAAGCGTTCATTTTGTGAGGCAGTCATGCGTGCAAGATTGCCAAAGGCAGTATTCAAGGAATTAAAGAAGACAATTGATTACGGTGCACCGCTTGACGCAGCGATTGCTGATTCCGTAGCGATTGCCATGCGGGAGTGGGCAAAGGAGCTCGGCGCAACACACTATACACACTGGTTCCATCCACTCACAAACCTGACAGCAGAGAAACATGATTCTTTCATGGATCCGGTTGGTGATGGTACATTCATCACAGAGTTCACTGGCAAGGAATTGATCAAGGCTGAGCCAGATGGTTCTTCCTTCCCTTCCGGAGGAATCCGTGAGACGTGTGCAGCAAGAGGTTATACAGTCTGGGATTGTACATCTCCTGCATTTGTCAAAGAGATTCCGGATGGCTGTAAGGTTCTTTGTATTCCGACTATTTTTATTTCATATACAGGCGAGTCTCTGGATCACAAGACACCACTTCTTCGTTCCATGGATGCCGTTAACAAGCAGGCACTTCGTATCCTGAAGCTGTTTGGTAAGACACCAGCGAAGGTAACTGCTTCCGTTGGACCAGAGCAGGAGTACTTCCTGATTGACAAGGATAAGTTCAATCAGAGACTTGACCTGAAGCTGACTGGACGTACATTGTTTGGCGCACCGGCACCGAAGGGACAGGAGCTTGACGATCAGTACTTCGGCGTGATCAAGGATAAGGTTTCTCATTTCATGAGAGAGCTGAACAAGGATCTGTGGGAGTATGGTATTCCAGCGAAGACACAGCATAACGAGGTTGCTCCTTCTCAGCATGAGATCGCACCAATCTATGGTACAACAAATGTAGCAACGGATCAGAACCAGTTGCTGATGGAGACATTGAAGAAGGTTGCAGAGAGAAATGGATTTGCATGTCTGCTTCATGAGAAGCCATTTGCAGGTGTCAATGGTTCTGGTAAGCATAATAACTGGTCTATCTCAACATCCGATGGCGAGAATTTGATTGATCCAGGCAAGGAGCCAGAGAAGAACCTGCAGTTCCAGGTATTCTTAGCTGCAATTCTGGAGTCTGTTGATAATCATGCTGCATTGCTTCGTCTGTCAGCAAGCTCTGCTGGTAACGATCACAGACTTGGTGCAAATGAGGCACCTCCAGCAATCATTTCTGCTTACCTTGGTGATCAGCTTGCTGATGTTGTTGATCAGATCATTGCAAATGGAGAGGCAACAAGCAGCTTGAAGGGTAAGGTTTACAAGTCAGGATGTTCAGTCATCCCTGAGTTCAAGATGGATGCGACAGACCGTAACCGTACATCACCATTTGCGTTTACCGGTAATAAGTTCGAGTTCCGTATGGTTGGTAGTACACAGTGTATTGCACAGCCAATGATGACTTTAAATACAATCGTTGCTGACACACTTTGCAATTTTGCAGATGTGCTGGAGAAGGCAGATGATTTCGAGGCAGCCGCAAAGAAGCTGGTTGCAGATAAGTTGAGAGAGCATCAGAGAATCATCTTCAACGGAAATGGTTATTCTGAGGAGTGGGTAAAGGAAGCAGAGCGCCGTGGACTCCCAAATATCAAGTGCATGGTTGATGCGGTTGATTACCTCGCAACACCGGAGAATATCGAAATGTTTGAGAAGCATGGTGTAATGTCTAAGCGTGAGCTGGTTGCAAGAGGCGTTGTTATGTATGATAACTACGCAAAGCAGATCAATATCGAGGCTAAGACAATGATCGAGATGTCCACGAAGCAGATTATTCCGGCTGTTATGAAGTATGAGGGTACTCTGGCTGCTTCTGTGAAGGATTTGAAGGAGCTTGGTATCAGCGCAGATACACAGATGGAGATTCTTTCTACCATCGATACAAAGCTTGCGGAACTTAAGAAGGCAACTGCAGAGCTTGAGGATATTGTGGCTAAGGCTGCCGAGAAGGAAGAGGATCCAAAGGCATGGGCAAAGTATTACCATGATGTGGTATTTGCTTTCTTCGATACGGTTCGTAAGCCGGCGGATGAGCTTGAGAAGATCGTAGATGCAAAGGCATGGCCATTCCCTACATATGAAGAGCTGTTGTTTGAACAGTAGAATATGCTATAGACCATTTGGTTTATATATTTTCCCCCAGGGGCTGCTTTGGCAGCCCCTTTTTTACGTAATAGGAGATATTATGTGGAATGTTTTCAGTATTGAAAGTGAATTTTTTAGATTTGAATTGGAAATTTGGTTTATCGAGATGAGTTTTTCTGTTTGGGGCGATGGCAAATGGGCGTAGAATGGAGTATAATTATGAAAATGCCCACAACGTGGGCGTAGGACGTGGAAAGTAAGCGGAAAAACCCATCCCGGAAATTTTAAGCGAATTTCAGAGTGGATTCTGTATATCCACTCAGATGTACATATATAAAGATAAGAAGAGGATGAGACATGAAAATAAGGAACATTATATTTGATTGTAATGGCACGATGATTTTTGATGGCAAATATCATGATATTGCATGGCGGACATATGTGAGTAAGCTGGCTGGCAGGGAACTTACCAAAGAAGAATTCCAGCATCAGATACTCGGACATACGAACCGGGATATTTTCGAGTGGCTGCTTGGGAAGGGTGCTTTGTCCGAGGAGAAGATCATGCAGTTGACCGAAGAGAAAGAGGTTCTATACAGAAGCATGTATCAGGAAGATCAGGACGCCTGCAGGCTGGTGAAGGGGTTACCAGAATTTCTGGATGAGTTGCAGCGAAGAAATATAAAATGCAATATCGCAACGGCATCTGGTCTATCCAATGTCGACTTTTATTTTGAACGGTTTGCACTTGCAAAATGGTTTGACAAATCAAAGCTTGCCTATGATGATGGAACGATGCGGGCGAAACCAGCACCGGATATGTATATTCGTGCGATGGAGCGCATCGGGGCGGAGCCATCTGAGACGATGGTGATCGAAGACAGCCCATCCGGTGTGAAAGCCGCCGTTGCTGCGAACGCAGCTTGTATTGTAGGAATCTACGGCGATTCCGATAAAAAGCTGCTTCAGAATACAGGAGTGTGCGATTATCTGATTGAGGATTATACACGAAATTATATTGGATATATAGAGCGGAATCTGTTAGAATAGGGTAGCGGATAAAGTTACTGTGTTGTACGAATAAACGCAGGAAAGTAATTGGTATGCTATGGAACGATTAAATATAGGAGAATACAATAATCAGGAGGATAAAAACATGCAGGTAACTATTTCAGATGCAATTCGTTATATTGGAGTGGATGATAAGGATATTGACTTATTTGAGAGTCAGTATGTAGTACCAGAAGGTGTATCGTACAATTCATATGTGATTCTGGATGAGAAGATTGCAGTTATGGATACGGTTGATGCCAGGGGCATGGAAGGCTGGGAGGATAAGCTGCTTCAGACATTGAATGGAAAGAAGCCGGATTATCTGATTATCTCGCATCTCGAGCCTGATCATGCGGGAAGTATCGGAAGAATGGTCGAGCTTTTTCCGGAGGTAAAGCTGGTTGCAAGTGCAAAGGCGATTGCGATGCTGCCACAGTTCTTCGAGGATAGATTGGATGCGCAGGAGAAGATTGCGGTCAAGGAGGGCGAAGAGTTATCGCTTGGAACCCATACATTGGTGTTCTATATGGCACCGATGGTACACTGGCCGGAGGTCATGGTGACCTATGAGAAGAGCGAGAAGGTGCTGTTCTCAGCAGATGGATTTGGTAAGTTCGGCGCGCTTTCCCTCACAGAAAATGAGGACTGGGCATGTGAGGCAAGACGGTATTATTTTAATATCGTCGGTAAATATGGCATGCCGGTGCAGACACTTCTGAAGAAGGCAGCAGGACTTGATATCGAGACAATCTGTCCATTGCACGGTCCGGTATTGAAGGAAAATCTCGGATACTATATTGGACTTTACGATACATGGAGCAAGTATGAGCCGGAGAATAAAGGCGTGCTTGTTGCGTATGCATCGATCCATGGCAATACGGCGAAGGCAGCTAAAAAGCTTGCAGACATGCTTCGCGCAGAGGGCGTAGAGAAGGTCGTTGTCAGTGATCTGGCGAGAGAAGATATGGCTGAGGTAATAGAGGATGCATTCCGCTATGACCGGATGGTGCTCTGTGCCGCAAGCTATGATGGTGGGGTATTTCCATGCATGCAGGATTTCCTGAATCATCTGCAGTCAAAGGCGTACCAGAAGCGTACCGTTGGTATTCTGGAGAATGGCAGCTGGGCACCATGTGCCGCCCGCACGATGAAGACGATTCTTTCTACGATGAAGGATGTCACGATTGTGGAGCCAACCGTTACGATCATGTCTACGATGAAGGAATCTGATTACCCAGCGATGGAAGCCTTAGTGAATGCAATCAAATAAGGAGAGTTTTAAGTGAAGAATTTGTACATAGCAGAGAAACCCAGCGTTGCCCGTGAGTTTGCAAAAGCGCTCGGCATGAAGGGGGCTGCAACTGCCGGTGCAAGGGACGGATACTTAGAGAACGAGGATACGATCGTGACATGGTGTGTCGGACATCTGATCACGATGAGCTATCCGGAGGTCTATGATCCAGCCTTGAAGAAATGGAGCTTTGATACGATTCCATTTATACCGGAGGAATATAAATATGAGATTATTGATGCGTCAAGCAAACAGTTTCAGATCGTAAGCAAGCTGCTGAATCGTGAGGATGTTGGACGCATCTATGTCTGCACCGACTCGGGACGAGAAGGAGAATATATCTACCGTCTTGTCGAGCAGATGGCAGGCGTGGACAAAAGTAAAAAAGACCGGCGACGAGTGTGGATTGATTCGCAGACCGAGGAAGAAATCATGCGAGGTATCCGGGAGGCGAAAGAGCTTTCTGCCTATGATAACCTGAGTGATGCGGCATATCTGCGTGCGCAGGAAGATTATCTGATGGGAATCAATTTTTCCCGTGCATTATCGCTGAAATATAGCTACACAGTCCGGAATTATCTTGGCATGGATCGATGCGTGATCGCAGTTGGACGTGTCATGACATGTGTACTTGGCATGATTGTGAAGCGGGAACGGGAGATCCGTCAGTTCGTGCCGACACCATTTTACCGGGTGCTTGCCAGCACAGAAGGATTTGAAGCAGAGTGGAAGACGACGAAGGATTCTGCCTATCTGGATTCTCCTCTTCTGTATAAGGAAAATGGTTTCAAAAAAGAAGAGAGTGCTAAGCAGTTGATTACTGAATTGTCTGCGGATGCACCGATTGAACTGATCGTGCAGAAGGTAGAGAAAAAGACAGAGAAGAAAGCACCACCGATGTTATATAACTTAGCGGAGCTGCAAAATGACTGTTCACGGTTGTTTAAGATTAGTCCGACCGATACGTTGAATACCGTGCAGACACTCTATGAGCGAAAGCTGGTAACATATCCAAGAACGGATGCCCGTGTGCTTTCCACAGCCGTTGCGAAAGAAATCGGGAAAAATATCGGTGGCTTGCAGAAATACGAACCGCTTGCACAGTATGCGCAGTATATTATGCAACAGGGCGGATACAAGGGTGTTGCCAAATCCAAATATGTCAATGATAAACAGATTACCGACCACTATGCGATCATTCCGACCGGACAGGGACTTGGGAATCTGAATGGGTTAAATGATATTCAGCGGAAGGTGTATGACATTATTGCACGGCGGTTTTTGAGCATTTTCTTTCCGGCAGCAGAGTATGAGAAAGTAAGCCTTGTGTTGTCAAGACAGATTCATACGGTGGTTGGCGAAAAAGAAAATGGAACCGAAAGCTTTTTTGCAAATTTCAAACGACTGAAAAATCCAGGGTATCTGACGATAGCAGGACTTTCGTCTGACAAAAAACAGGAAGAACAGAAGCTGACGGATGAGGAGTTGGCGAAGTTTGCATCTTTGAAGAAAGGTGATGCGATTCCAGTACAGACATTCAATATCAAGGAAGGAGAGACATCTCCACCGAAGCGATATTCTTCGGGTACATTGATTCTGGCGATGGAAAATGCCGGACAGCTCATCGAGGATGAAGAGCTTCGAAGTCAGATCAAGGGCAGCGGTATTGGAACGAGTGCGACACGTGACAGTATCATCACGAAGCTTGTGACGAACAAATACATTGCGTTAAATAAGAAAACACAGATCGTGACACCGACGTTTCTTGGAGAGATCATCTACGATGTATGCTTAAATTCCATTCAGAGTTTGCTTTGGGCGGAAATGACGGCATCGTGGGAGAAAGGGCTTTCCGGTGTTGCGGAGGGAACGATTTCGAAGGATGAATATACAGCCAAGATGAATAAATTTGTCTGTGATAACACGAATGCCGTGAAGCAGATACGAAATCAGAATCAGATCACGCGATTGTTTGACCGGACGAAGCCATTTTATGAGAAGGCGGGAGCGAAGAAGGCTGCAAAGAAATCGTAGATATATTGAAAAATGAGCAGAATCAGATGTTTCATATGCATGAAATAAGTTTCATGCGTATGGTTCAATAGATGATAGTGTCAAGTAAGCTATGAAAAACGAGCCGAAGAAAAATAGGCTCAAATGAACCTTGAAAATTGCAGATATTTA